>NZ_CP035913.1:6903771-7204310 GCF_004209755.1 Pseudoduganella lutea
ACGACCAGCCGCGTCGGGATATCGGCATCGGACAACATCGATGCTTCCTCGAGGGGAATGGCCTGCTTCAGGCAGAAATGCAGCGAACGGTGATCGAGAACGGCTACATCGACAATGTCGTATCCCTTGAAAATGTCCCGCCAACACTCCTCATCCAGAAATATGTCCACAAACTTCCTTGGTGTATTTTGCGCGGCTGCAGCCATTCGCGGTCATTGTCATTGATAGTGCACTGTCAATCATTGTACGGATCCACCAGCCAGCGCCATGTCGAGCCATCGAAGCTCATTACCGAGTACAGGCTCGCGATCACCAGAATTCCGTCGTGCACGTCCATGTGCCCGGAAATCGGAACGGTTTCTCCTTCGTGCATGACGCGTTCCACATTACCACCGTTCAGCTGGCAGAACTGGTAATCGGATGCCAGCCAGAGCTTGTCCTGGAACCACAGCACATCGTTCCACAGCACGCTGGAGCCACCTTTATAAATCTGCTTCCAGCTGGATTTTTCCCCTAGCCACAGGCTGCCGCCTTCACCCGAGATGTAGACATTGCCGTCACCGGCACAGGTGACGGTGGCGAGCTGGTCTTTGCTCGGGAAGCGCATCTGCTTCCATGACTGGCCATCGAAGTGCCACACGTCACCGTGGCCGCCCACCGCGTACATATCGGTTTCCGAAAAGGCGTCGATGTCGCGGAAGCCCATTTTAGTGGTGACGTTCTCGGAGCCGGGGATGCCGTTGTTGAATGGCATCCACTTGCCGACGCCAATACGTTTGTATATCGCCCTTCCAACTCCAGGAGCATAGGTAAAGCCATTGATGCACTTGAGGCGCTCCGTTCCGGGCTGGCGGTTAGGATCAATCTGCTCCATCGGACCGTCGACACCGCCACCCCGCGGATACACGTCGCCATGTCTGTTCGCTGCAGCGACTAAACCGCTAGGACGTGGGAACGGAGGTCGCGATACGCCAACCATCGGATATCCCATTCCCGTCAATTCTGTGTAGCCACAGTTGGCTCCCTCCGGTAGATCTGTATAGAGCACTATCAGACGCGTGAGAATATCCGTGTCAAACAACATCGATGCCTCGTCGCTTGATACGCTCTTCTTAGCTACTATATGCAACGACCGCTTATCCAGAATAGCGATGTCTGCAATCTGGAAACCTTCGAAAACGTCCTGCCAGCATTCCTTATCTAAAAACACACTCATCATTGATTCCTGTTTCGTCAGTGACAGCGGTTCCCCCTGCTCACTTGACCCAATCGTGCTGCAGCAGACGGGCCCGGATACCAGGATCCGCCGCCTCGCCTTTCTCCTCGCTAGACGACATCACGTCAAGCGACGCGTGGACATGCAGGCAGCTCTGGAACCGAGCGCCACGGTACGAAACCAGCATCGGAAGATTGTCCGGAACGTAGTCGCCGATAAAATCCACGTGATCTTCCAAATCGAGCCACAACCACACGTCCGAGGGGTCGGCGCGTTTGGCCAGCTCATCGAATTGCGGTCGCAGCTCGCGGCACTTTGCGCACCAGCTTTCCGCACCAATTATCACGAACAGGTTGGCGTTCGGATTCGACAAGCGGTCGGCAAGAATGCTTGCATCGTCCCAAGGGTCGAGTTGCTTCGTCATTGGGCTCCCTCATCATCAGCGTGGCGCAATATTGAAAGTCGTTGGGTTATGCCGCACGAACGCACGCTTATGCGTTCCCCATCCGAGACGCGCAAGTGACCGGCGGCAATGCTGCGTACCGCCTGCGGCGCATCCATCAGCAAAGCCAGCGCATGTTTCCTGTTACGTGGTTGGCCGGCCAGGTAGCGGCGGCCTGGTTCGAGCCAGTCGACCGGATAGCGGGCAATGGCGTCGGCGTCAGGGACCGCCAGCGATGCCTCCCCGCCGGGGCCTGTCACAACGGGCGTGCCTGCTTTGCCCTCCGGTGGCTGTTCAGGCTCCGCCAATCCTGCTACTGCGATATCGACACCCGTAATGGTCTGCCAGACCCATCCCGCGTACCGGTCGACTTCCGGATGACGCATCAGCTCTACAACGTCGGACAGCAAGCCTGGATCCCCGTGCCAGGCGAAATACGTCAGCCTGGATTCCGGTGGCAATTCGTCGAGCGCGCGTGCCGTCCCGGGAAGATCCATCAGGGCCAGGTGCCGAACCCAGCGGGCTAACCGCCGATGCGCCTTTTTGGCAAACCAGCCAGTCGCCGTTTGTGTAATTGACGACTGCGACGCGACGCAATCCCACAACACTGCCACGCCATGGCCATGGTCGACACTGCCGGCGAGTGCCAGTGCGATAGCCGCTTCGGCGCGTACGGCAAGCGCCGGATCGGCAAGCATCGGTTCGAGGATCGCAATTGCGTCGTCCGCGTGGGCGGCGACGCGGCAGGCGGCAGCACGCACGTGTTCATCTGTAGACGCGAGAAGTACGGCAAGCGGTTGCGCTATCGCGTCGTTCACCTCGGCCCCGATCACAGCGGCTGCTCGTAGAGCGGCAACCTGCTCTACATTGTCGCTTTCCGGTTTCGTCCATTGCGCGACACGTTCGCGCGCGGCTGCAGGCGGTAGCCAAGCAAATGCGCTGATGACTCCGCGCAGCAGTTCCTGTGGCCGGGCCCGAACGTTTTTCATCAGGGCTTCCACCTGCGCAGGCTCGTCACTGGAGAGCGCAACCCAGGCAGACACGAAGGCTTCGGCAGGCTTTTTCCAGCGCACCAGCGCCTCATAGCAGTGCGGCCACGCATGCGCGCCAGCGCCACCAAGGGCCTCCAGGTGGGCACGCAGCAGGTGACTGAATCTCGTCAGCGCAGCGAGGCCGGCATGCGTCGACTGGGCTGACGTATCGTGCTGCGCCCAATAGAAGGCGGCATCTTCGACATAACGACGGACTAGAGGTTCAACGAATGCGGGCAATGACTGCTTCATCACGCGGATGTGGCCATCAGTCATCGTAAGATTCGATCAACCTGCGCCAGGTCGAACCATCGAAACTTCTTACCGAATAGAGCGTTGCAATAACAAGTAATCCGTCGTGCACGTCCATGTGACCGGACATCGGCACGGTTTCCCCTTCATGGATGACCCGTTCCACCTTGCCATCGTTCAGCTGGCAAAATTGATAATCGGAAGAGAGCCAGAGTTTGTCTTGGAACCAAAGCGCATCATTCCACAATACGCTCGACGTGCCCTTGTAGACTGATCTCCAAGTAGACTTACCGCCCACCCATAGACTGCCGCCTTCACCCGAGATATAGACATTGCCGTCACCGGCGCAGGTTACCGTGGCTAGCTGTACGTTGCTTGGGAAACCCATTTGTTTCCAACTCTGGCCATCGAAGTGCCATACGTCGCCATGGCCGCCGACCGCATACATGTCAGTATCGGAAAACGCATCAATATCGAGGAAGCCCATTTTCGTAGTGACTTCTTTGATCTTGGGGATACCTTCATCAAAAGGCACCCATTTGCCTACATCGACGCGCTTGTAAAGCGCTCTACCGATGCCAGGAGCATATGTGAATCCATTTATACATTTGAGACGCTCTATCCCGGGCGAGCGGCCTGATGGATCAATTTGCTCCATTGGACCTGATACCCCTCCGCCACGGGGATAGACATCCCCACGCCGATTCCGCGAAACCGCCATGCCGCTGGGGCGCGGGAATGGATGACGAGACACCCCGACTGAAGGATATGCCATACCGTCGAGTTCTATAAATCCGCAATTAACGCCCGCTGCCCGATCTGTATATAATACCACCAAACGGGTGGGAATATCACCGTCATACATTTGCGAAGCATCATCAGATGAAATGCTCTTCTTTGCAACGAATTGCAAGGAGTTCTTATCCAAAAGAGCGACGTCGACAATTTCGTAACCATCAAACACCTGTTGCCACCGTTTCTTATCCAAAAACACACTCATTTATTGACTCCTGTAGTTAATCGGGACCGTCCTCCGAAGCAACTGGCTTAGCTTGGGCATCAAGCATTATCGGTCTAGCGCTTGTGCTACAAATAGCGTTATAGTAATTAGCCAACTGAGTCCGTATGCATTTTTGAGAACATCTCGACAGTGAGAACGCCCGCTGATGTGAACGGGTGCCAGCATCTATAGCGTCACTCATCGACATTGTGGAATTTGCATCGACGCGTCCCGCGCGGTTCAGTGCTTCGTGCTCCCGTGCAAGCGCCACGTGCGCACGTTGATGACTACCATGGTTCTGGCTGACCCCTTCCACGCAGACGGTTGGCGCCGTGCCATGGTTGTACTTGGGGCACGTGCCTTCCAAAGACTTCTCAGGTAATAGATGGTGGCCGGTCTGGCCCTCGCAGCAACCACCTTTATCGCCAGTTGCGGGCTCCGTCCTAATATTCTTGTTCGGTGGCGCTTGAGTCTCTGAAGTATAGGGAACCAGATTGCACTTTCTCGCCCTAACGCAGTCATTAAGCGTGGCCAACGTGTCCTGAGCGTCTGCAGCCAGCTTCGTTAACTCTTTTTCCTGCTCCTTTGCGCTCAGGTTATCGAAATTCGCAAAGCGTTCACGAAGCGCATTAATCTCTGGCAGCCTCGACCTTAGAATATCCAGCTTCACCAGGGTTTCTGCAGCGACTTTCCTGATCTCGTAAACGTCCGCAATCGATGTCCCCGCATCGTAGATGGACCACAGCCCCATCGCAATGTTTCCGGCAAGCGGAACGGCACTGCCGCCAAGCTGCTTCGCACCAGCTTTCAAAGCCCACTTACCGCCAGCACGCATTGCAGCATGTTTAACCATATCCTCCAACTCAGCCTTCATTGCATCAAGGACTTTCAATTCTTTCGGAATCTCGCTAACAGCATGCTTCATGTCTTCGATATACTTTTTCGCGTCCACCTTCTTACCAACCGACATCTCCAGGCCATCGCAATGTTCCTTTGTCCAGTGTTCCTTTTTACCATCTGGCCTACGCTTACTTCGCAGCAGTCTCGCCAAGCTGCTCTTGCTCTTGATTTCCTTCTTGCTCTCCGAATGCTCCGACTCAGGGGCGCAAGCACGTTTTATCGCAGCTTCTTCCTTCTTACACGGGAACGAAGAAAAAAAACTACGCGAAATATACGGAAACAGCGGCGTATTCCCAGGCTGCGACCCATGATTGTGACTTACAAGGTCATCATTGCGCGGCACGCCAAAGCCCTCGAAGACCACGTCGAACGACCACTGCGTGAAATAGGCTTTGCCGGTAATGACCCCGGTTGCAACGCCCTTCCTGAATGCCCGGGTTGCCGGCTCATTGCCAGTACTGGTTGAAAAATACGACTGGTCCTCGATGGCGACCTCCTTACCGCAGACGAACACGGTGCTGGTACCGTTCGTGATGCTGTCCGCAAAGCAGGTGTTCGGGTACGGGATGACGATCGGACCGGCGGGCGGGCCCGGAGGGCTCCAGCATGGATCGGGAAAGGCTTGCGGAGAAACCCCGTCCGAGCCCGCCGCCTTGCATGCGATTTCCTGGTCATTGGCATACACATGAGTCTGCATTAATGCTCCTCTCAGTCAAATGGCCTGCTGCTCGCGCAGGCGGACCACCATGGCCGTACGCCCGCCATCATCGCCGGCGAAATGCAGCAGCGCAGATTTCCCGGGGCTAAAGAACGGATGGGCCATCAGCGAAGCGAGCCATGCAAGTGTCAGCACGGGACTGGCAGCGCCCGTCTCCCCAACGTTACGTGCCACCATCAGATGGGGGAACGCTTCCTTCTTGTGTTCCATGCAGCGCGCCAGCGCCATGCTCACTTCTTTGGCATACCAGCTCTCCCCCGTCATGCCGCTGGCGTGGAAGTCGAGCGACGCGAGCTGGCAATGGGCCGCTTCCGTGGCGTTACGGATCGCCTGCGTCAGCGCCGTGGCCCGCAGGGGCAGGTCCGAATCGAGTCGCCATGCTTCCTGTGTGACGGCGACTGACTCGATCCACAACGCCGGTGTCGGCTGCGCGGAGCTGGCGCGTTCGAGCAGGATGGCTGCGGCACCTTCTGCAGGGATGAAGCCGTCGGGATTGTTTGTGGTCGCGATGCGTTCCTGTTCCAGGAAGCTCTCGATGGCCCCGGCATCGAGCAGCGAATCGACCGCCACCAGCAGTACCTGCTCCGGACCGTCCGCGCCGGCGAGAAGCGAGGCTGCCTGGACCAGTGCCTTGCCCACGCCGCCCTTACCATCGGCCCGGTAACCGGAGTGCACGTGAAACTCGCCTCCCTCTTCCCGCAGTTCGGCCAGCAACTCACCGACGATGGCGGCCACGCGTTCGCTGTCCATGCCGGGCCGCTCCGCTTCCGCGCCCAGCACCAGAAGCGCCACCTTGCCCGTATCCATCCCCGGCTGACTGGTTATGATCTCGGCGATGGCGGCCCGCAGCATGAGGCCGAGGCGCTCGGCGCCCCAGGCGTCGACGCGATACAGGGCGGCGCCAACGATCCGCGAACCGCCCTCCATGAAATCTGTTTCCCTGAAATGATTGACGCGCGCATTGATGGCGGCGCTGGCCGCGGCCGCGTTGTGGCCCACTGCGCAGCACATCGCCCGTGCCGCAATGCGCAGCGGTGCCCAGCTGGCAACCTGCGGGGCCGTGCTGTCGTCCTTGGTGGAACGTAAACCCCAGATCATGCGCTCACCTCGTCGAGCTCGCCCTGGTCGCCGCCGCAGCCCGCACAGCCCGCGCCCTGCCCCAGTGTCTTCGCCTTCCACCAGCTGGCGCTGACGGGGCCGATGGCGACCGTGTCGAATTCCTGCTGCCGGCGCTTGATCGGTGTGCTGATCCGCCAGACGACGGAGAAGCGGTTTTCGTCGGGCTCGAAATACAGGGTGTCCGGCACGGCCTCCAGTACCTCGTTCGTGTAATCCGTGCGCAGGATCCGCACCGTTTGCCGCTTGATGGGCGGCAGGGAGAAGCGAACGTCGGGGCGGCCGGGCATCATGTTGCGCAGAATGACCGGCTCGCCGCCTTGCGGGTAATCCATCTGCTGGTCTTCCGGCGCGCACTGGTGGTAACGCTCGTCGAAATCCTCGGGCAGCAATGGGAACACGTCGCGCCGCCAGGTGTCATCGTAGGTGCCCGCATGGGCCTTGCGCGGCATCCAGTGCCGGCCAATGGCGGAAAAGGCGGCGGGGGCGTGCTTGCCCAGGGCGTTGCGGATCGGGTCGTCGAGTGCTTCCAGCCGCGGCGCCGGCGCGTCCCGCAGTTGCTTGCGCGTCGCGGGCCCCGCCCAGCCAATACCAGCCGGGTTTTCCAGGTAACTTTCGTACAGCTTCTCGCCATCGCCATCCTCGTGCGTGCGGGTGCCGCCAAAGGCGAATCCGTGGTGCAGCGGGAGCGTTGTGAAGGGTTCGGGCTTGCTCATTGTCAGGATGCCGATGTGACTGCGCCACACACGGGGGCCCAGCACGCGCAGCCCCTTGCGCACGGCACCCACCTGCCAGGCCACGACGATCTCGGGCACCGGCTCGCCATCGGGCGCGTGGGCGCTGGCGTTGAACAGGATGTCGCAGCGGGGCTTGAACCGGGCGAAGTCGGCGCCGTACAGCATCGCGCTCTGGCCCGGATCTCCCGCGTAAATATCGGACTGGACCAGCGGCTGCGGTATCTGGGGACGGGGCCGCTGACCGCTTGCGGGGATCGACCACGTGGCCTTGGCCACGACGACGAGGTGCTCCCGGCCGGCGGCATCGAGCGCGACAGCGGTATCCGCGGCCAGGTACTTGGAATCGATGACAACGTTCATGTTGGCGTTCAGAATGTCCGGGCCCATTTACCGGCACTGCGGATCGGTTCGCAACATGACCCGTGACCGTCGGGCGACCCCAGCCCATCCGCGATCGTAGCATATATGATAACTTTGCGGGCGCTCAATGCCGAGTTGGCGAATACAAGTTCACGTAGTGCCGGTCGAGCGGGGCACTGGACCATTCAGCCAGGCTAAAGCTGCATGCAAAAACAAAAAAGGCCTGCAACCGAACGTTGCAAGCCTTTGATATTCCTACGAATCCTGGTGGGAAGTGCAAGTTTCGAACTTGCGACCCCTGCAGTGTGAATGCAGTGCTCTACCCCTGAGCTAACCTCCCGAAGAAGCGCTATTATAGGTTCCGCCTTGCGCCAGGTCAAGGCCGAGTTCCGCTACGCCGGCGTGCGCCAGACGCACGTGCCCTTCACGGCCTTGTCCAGGCCATTGAGCAAGTCTTCATGCGCGGCCACTTCGTCCGCCGCTGCGCGCACGACGAGGATTTCGGCCAGGGCCACCTGCGCCAGGTCGACGCCGGACGTGACTTCTTCCACCTCGATGTCCATGCCCAGGCTGTTCTGCCCACGGGTCATGGCCAGGTACACGTCGGCCAGCAATTCGGCGTCCAGCAGTGCGCCGTGCAGCTTGCGGTGTGCATTCGAGATGCCGTAGAAGTCGCACAGGGCGTCCAGCGAGTTGCGTTTGCCGGGGCGCAGTTCTTTTGCCTGCACAAGCGTGTCGATGACGCCGCCGATGTGTTCGTCGAACGCCGGCAGGTTCAGCATCCGGAATTCATGGTTCAGGAAGCCCAGGTCGAACGGCGCGTTATGGATGATGACTTCGGCACCGCGGATATACTCGCGCAGCTCGTCGGCGATTTCACGGAAGCGCGGCTTGTCGGCCAGGAATTCGGTCGTCAGTCCGTGCACGGCGAGCGCGCCCTCTTCCGAGTCGCGGTCCGGGTTGAGGTAGCGGTGGAAGTTGTTGCCGGTCAGTTTGCGGTTGACGAGCTCGACGCAACCGATCTCGATGACACGGTTGCCCAGCTTGGGGTTAATACCGGTGGTTTCGGTATCGAGGACGATCTGGCGCATGGTTCAGGAAGCTTCTAGAAGACAGCCGCGCAGTATACAAGATCAACGACAAGACTTGCACTGCGCGGCAGGTTGAGGTTACTTGCGGCGCACGGCATCCACGCCGCGGTTGGCCAGCATGTCGGCCCGTTCGTTGCCGGGGTGGCCGTTATGGCCGCGCACCCAGCGCCAGTCGACCTTGTGTACCGACTGGGCCAGGTCGAGTGCCTGCCACAGGTCGGCGTTTTTCACGGGCTCCTTCGTCGATGTTTTCCAGCCGCGCATTTTCCAGCCGTGGATCCATTCGCTGATACCCTTCTGCACGTACTGGCTGTCCGTGTGAAGCACCACCTCGCAGGGCCGCTTCAATGCGTTCAGCGATTCGATGACGGCTTGCAGCTCCATCCGGTTGTTCGTGGTGTTCAGCTCGCCACCGAACAATTCCTTTTGCGCTTCGCCCGCCACCATCAGCGCGCCCCATCCGCCGGTGCCGGGATTTCCCTTGCAAGCCCCGTCCGTAAAAATCTCGACTTTATCCATGTTCCTTGTGTTTGTTCGTTGCAGGCACCGCCACGGGCGACTTTGCCTTTTTCCTGCTCCATGCGGGCCCGATCAGCCGCATGCCCTTGACCCGCTTGATCGCCTGGACGAGATACACGGCGCCGAAATACGGCCACCAGCGCTCGCCTGCGCGATCCATGAAGGCATACCGCGCCAGCCAGTGCTCGGTGCGGCAGGCCGGAGCATAACAGCCGAAGTGGCTGTGGCTGACACTCATGTTCAGCAATTTTAACCAGTCCTTCATGCGCGGCATGGAAATCTGCTCGCCGCGCGGCAGGTAACGCGTGCCGGTGACCCTGCCCCGCAGCTGCCGCAAGCCCCACAGGCTCGCCGGGTTGAAGCCGCAAATGATCAGCTGGCCTTCCGGGATCAGCACCCGCTCCACTTCGCGCAGCACCTGGTGCGGTTCGGTCGCATATTCCAGCACGTGCGGCAGCACGACCAGGTCGAGGCTTTGCGACGGAAACGGCAATTCGATCGGGTCGAGTGTCAGCGCAACGGGCCACGCAGGCGTTTCGATGGTGCGGCCTGGCAGCGTATCGGCCAGCCACTTGTGCGGCATGCGGCTGGCCGCCAGCGTATCGATCTGCGGCATGCCGATCTGCAGCGCGTTGTAGCCGAAAATGTCGGCCGTCAACGCATCGAGCCGGCTTCGCTCCCATGCGAGCACATAGCGGCCGGCCGGCGTTTGAAGCCAGCTGTCCAGCGCTATAATGGATTTTTCGGATGCGGCGCTATCCATGCGGTTCCTTGGCTGTACGTTCGCTTCGCTTCTTGCTCGCTTCTTGCTCGCTTATTGCTCGCTGATCGTTCTTGCGCTGCGTATTCTCTTTACTGTACTACATCGAATTCAACCAATGATTCCAGCTACTTCGCGACCCGGATCAACCGCTGCATCGCTGCAGGTGCTACCCGTGCCGGCCTTTCACGACAATTACCTGTGGCTGGTGCATGATGAACGCTACGCCGCCGTGGTCGATCCCGGCGATGCCGGGCCGATCCTGGCGATGCTGAGCGACCGTGGCCTGGTGCTTACCGCCATTTTACTCACCCACCACCATCGTGACCACATTGGCGGTGTGCCTGAATTGCTGCGCGAGTTCGATGTGCCGGTATTCGGCCCGCGTGCCGATGGCATCGCCGCCGTCACGCAACCGCTCGGCGAAGGTGACCGGATCACGGTGCCGGGCATCGACCTGGCGCTGCAAGTGCTCGATGTGCCGGGCCACACGCACGGCCATATCGCGTATGTCAGCGACGGTGCGGCAAGCGATGGGCGGCACTGGCTGTTTTGTGGTGACACATTGTTTGCGGGCGGTTGTGGCCGTCTTTTCGAGGGAACGCCGGCGCAGATGGCGGCATCGCTGGACAAGCTGGCGGCCTTGCCGCCCGAGACACAGGTTTTTTGCGCACACGAGTACACGCTGTCGAACCTGCGGTTCGCGCTGGCGGTCGAACCCGGAAACGGCGCGCTGCGGGCACGCATGGAAGTGGAAAGCGGCAAACGGGAGCGCGGTGAACCTACCGTGCCCAGCACGATTGCCATCGAACGCGCAACGAATCCCTTCCTGCGCTACCGCGAAGCGACCATTGCCCAGCATCTCGCGGCGGAAGGCAAGGCGCCGGACAGCGCCGCGCCGCTGACCGTGTTTGCAGCGCTGCGCGAATGGAAGAATACTTTTTGACGGAAATAACCATCACAGGAAAGCTCATGGAGAAAGTCCGCTTTTATTACGACCCGATCAGCCCTTATGCGTGGCTGGCAACGAAACAGATTGCCCGTATCGAAGCTGCGGGTGTGCATCTCGAAATGGAACCCGTGCTGCTGGCCGGGCTGCTGAAGGCCCATGGCACGAAAGGGCCGGCCGAAGTGCCGGCCAAGCGGGAATTCCTGTTTCGCGACGTGATGCGCATCGCCGATGCGCACGGTTTGCCGTTTCGCGGGCCGCCGGGCCACCCGTTCAACCCGCTGCTAGCCTTGCGGATGTGCCTGGCGATCGGTTCGCTGACGAGCCGGCGCCGCTTCACGTTCATGCTGTCGCAGGCGTGCTGGGAACGCGGGCTGGATATTTCCAGTCCCGCCGTATTGAAGGCATTGGCGGCCGAGTGCGACCTGAATGGCGAAGCCCTGGTGGCCAACGCGGCAGAACCGGCCATCAAGCAGGCGCTGATCGATGCCACGGAAAACGCCGCGGCGGCCGGTGTGTTCGGCGTGCCCACGTTCAGCTATATGGGCGAGCTGTTCTGGGGTGGCGACCGCATCGATCTGTTGCTGCGGCGGATCGCCGGACACCGGATCGACGAGGCGCAGCTGAAGAACTTCCTGGCCCGACCCGCGCTGGCCGTGCGGGAGGCCTAGCGGGTCATCGGGGAATGGCGTGGTGGTCGCCGATGAATCAATCGCGACATCTCGCGAAGCGATACGAAAATGCCCGGCAAAGCTGGCGCCTTGCCGGGCATTTCAACGCAGCCTCAGGGCCGCAGCATTGCTTGACTTCGCCGGATCATTCGACGCCCCCTGATGCAGGGCATCAGGCGGGGAATCGGATCTCAGATCTCTTCGTACAGCGGCAGCGTGAGGAACTCGGCGAACGATTCGGAGGTCGACATTTCTTCGAAGATCTGCGCGGCCCGTTCATAGTTCGGGCTTGCGCCGTCCGGTGCCGACTCCTTGATCTTCGGCAATTCCTCGGTGATCATCGTGCGCACGATCTCGGCCGTGACCTTGCGGCCATCGTCGAGCACGCCCTTCGGCGAGCGGATCCATTGCCACACCTGCGAGCGGCTGATCTCGGCCGTGGCCGCATCTTCCATCAGGTTGTGGATCGGCACGCAGCCGTTGCCGCCCAGCCAGCTGCCCAGGTAATGGATGCCCACGTTGATGTTATAGCGCAGGCCCGCCTCGGTGATCGGCGCTTCCGGCTGGAAGTTCAGCAGGTCGGCCGCCGTCACTTCCACGTCCGGGCGCTGCTTGCCGATCTGGTTCGGCGCGTCGCCCAGCACTTTGACGAATTCCGCCATGGCCGGTGCCACCAGGCCCGGGTGGGCAACCCAGCCGCCGTCGTAGCCGTCCGTCGCATCGCGGGACTTGTCGCCGATCACGCCGGCCATTGCCACGGCATTTTTCTCGGCATCGTTCTTGATTGGAATCAGGGCCGACATGCCGCCGATCGCCGGCGCATTGCGCTTGTGGCAGGTCTTCAGCAGCAGCAGCGCGTAGGAGCGCATGAACGGTGCCGTCATCGTCACCTTCGGGCGATCGGCCAGGCAGAAATCCTTGTCCATCTTGAACTTCTTGATGCAGCTGAAGATATAGTCCCAGCGGCCCGCGTTCAGGCCGGCGCTGTGTTCACGCAGTTCGTACAGGATCTCGTCCATCTCGAAGGCGGCAACGATCGTTTCGATCAGCACCGTTGCCTTGATCGTGCCCTGCGGCAGGCCCAGTTCGTCCTGCGTCATCACGAAGATGTCGTTCCACAGGCGCGCTTCCAGGTGCGATTCCATCTTCGGCAGGTAGAAATACGGGCCGGCACCGCGGGCCAGCTGTTCGCGGGCGTTATGGAACATGAACAGCGCAAAGTCGAAGATGCCGCCGGAGATGCGATTGCCGTCGACCAGCACGTGCTTTTCATCGAGGTGCCAGCCGCGCGGACGGACGACCAGCGTGGCCGTCTTGTCGTTCAGCTTGTACGACTTGCCGTTCTGCTCCAGCGCGATCGTCTTGCGCACGGCATCGATCATGTTGAGCTGGCCGGTGATCTGGTTGTTCCAGTTCGGCGTGTTGGAGTCTTCGAAGTCGGTCATGTAACTGTCGGCGCCCGAGTTCAGCGCGTTGATGACCATCTTGCGATCGACCGGGCCCGTGATTTCCACGCGGCGGCACTGCAGCGCCTGCGGGATCGGTGCAATGGTCCAGTCGCCGGCGCGGATGTGCGCGGTTTCTGCCAGGAAGTCCGGGCGTTCACCAGCATCCAGGCGCTTGGCGCGTTCCACGCGGGCAGCCAGCAGTTCCTGGCGCCGCGGCTCGAAGGCGCGCGACAGTTTTGCCACCAGGGCCAGCGCTTCCGGCGTCAGAACGTTTTCAAAACCGGGCGTGATGTCGCCCGTGATTTCCATACCTGCCGGTAACGTGATGCTCATGTCGATCTCCTTGTGCTCTGGTGAAATTGGATGCCTTGCAGTATATTGACTGCAAACTTATCTAAACAAGACAAATAATCACTTCATCTGTGCGAATTTGTCATAAATCGAAAGTATGGCTCAGTTCAAACAGATCTCCACTTTCGTGGAAGTGGTGGCACGTGGCAGCCTGTCCGCCGCGGCCCGCGCCGAAGGTATCGCACCGGCCGTGATCGGCCGCCGCCTCGATGCGCTGGAACAGCGCCTGGGGGTGAAGCTGCTACAGCGTACCACGCGCAAGCTCGCGCTCACGGACGAAGGCGCAGCGTTCCTCGAGGATTGCCAGCGCATCCTGGCGGATTTGGAAAGCGCCGAGGCGGCCGCGGCAGAACGTAGCGCACGCGCTACGGGCCACCTGCTCATTTCAGCCCCCGCCGGGTTCGGCCGGCGCCACGTGGCGCCGCTGATTCCGTCATTCGTGGCCGAACATCGCGACGTGACCGTAACGCTGAACCTGAACGACCGCGTGGTCGACCTGATCGGCGAAGGCGTGGACGTGGCGATCCGTATCGCCACGCTGGAAGATTCGAACCTCGTCAGCTTGAAACTGGCGGACAACCGGCGCGTCGTCGTCGGCGCCCCGGCCTACTTCCAGCGCCACGGTGTGCCCAAGACGCTCGATGACCTGACGCGCCACAACTGCATGGCGATCAGCAGCGCCGGCAGCCAGCGCGGCTGGACTTTTCGCGACGGCAGCAAGAATGTGACGTTGCGCGTGACCGGAAAAATGAGCTGCAACGACGGCGCCGTGCTGCACGACTGGGTCCTGGCCGGCAAAGGGCTGGGCTGGCGCTCGCTGTGGGAAGTTGGTGCCGACATCGATGCCGGCAGGCTCGTCACGGTGCTGGACGACTACACGGCGCCGGGTAATGACGATATCTACGCCGTGTTTGCCCAGCGGCGGCACCTGCCGCTCAGGATCCGTGCCTTCGTCGACTTCTTGCGGCGCACCTATTCGCAGCCCGGCTACTGGCCCAAGGGGTAAGGTTGCAACAAGTCAGCTTGTAACAGCTCAGGGTCGACGGGTTAAGGCAACCAGCAGAGGGGTAAGGCAACGAGGTGCGACGAGGCTTGGTGTGAGGAGGAAACGTGCATCATGCCGACGCGTTGCGCCTCGGAATCCGTGCGTTGCGTCCCGAATGCAGATTCGCTCGCAATGCGCGATGGACCTGCTATCTGCCGGGGGCACGCACCGGCTGCCACTCCGCATGCCCGCGACAGCCTGCGCTCCGAGCAGGTTCATCGGACGAGACGGACATCCACACTCCCCGGCGCTGAGGCTCTGCAGCACGTTCTAGATATTACCAACAAGACCCAGCCGATTCCAAACGTCAATATTACTTACCACTAGAGCCACTCAAAACAGGACGCCACAGCAAAATTCGGGCAAAAAAAAATCCTCGGAAACCGAGGATTTTTTGTGTCGTTAGATTCAGCGTATTACAGAGGCTGAATGTTCGATGCTTGCTTGCCCTTAGGGCCGGCGGTCACATCGAAGGATACGCGCTGGTTCTCTTGCAGCGATTTGAAGCCAGCGGATTGGATCGCCGAGAAGTGAGCGAACAGATCTTCGCCGCCTTCGTCAGGGGTGATGAAGCCAAAACCCTTCGAATCATTGAACCATTTTACGATACCAGTTGCCATTACAATTCCTATTACAGTTAAATGAGCTTGCGCCCGTGATATCGTTTGAAGCAAGTATGCAATGGCAGACAAACTGCACTACCCTTGAATCTAAACGATCCCGCATTATACCGAATACAGCGACAAAAGCACGTCGTGAGGCACGATTTCGCGAAAATATTCGCTACTGTCGAGTGAAAAGTGACGAGAATCACAGGAACCGCAGCAAAAAAGCCGTCAAATCGGGCTGAGAATGCTGCTGATCAATGAATCTCGACGCTTTCCCGACTCGGGAGACGACAAATCAAGAGACGACAATTCGAGGAACGATCCCCCTCAAAATGGCTGCCTCGCAAGAGTGCCCTCGCGTCGTACGGCATATGTGTAACTATAGACAATATCAGCCGTGACTGTTTGACTAAAATCAATCGTGCGCGGGAAAAGCCGTATTGCGGGCATCATTTCGCGCCCAATCGAGATAGTGTTGGATTTCCGGCACCAGTAGCTGCCAGCCGGGCCCGCCATCCATCACGCCACGCACCGCCTGTTCCAGCCGCCGGGCCTGTTCCCCAAGTACCGTGAAGCCAAAAGAGCCGGCCGAGCCGGCCACGGTATGCAGCGCATGGTGCAGCGTTTCCAGCTTCGCGCGGTCCGGCGACATGCCGGCGGCGGCCAGCGCATCGGCGATTGCCGCCATTCGCGTGGGAATGCTCGCAGCAAACATGTCGCCAAGCGCCTGCAGGCGGGCCCGGTAGTTCGGATCGAGCGGCGTGGCCATTCTTACTTGGTACCGAAGATGCGGTCGCCGGCATCGCCCAGGCCCGGAACGATGTAGGCGTGGTCGTTCAGGTGGGAATCGAGCGAGGCGCAATAGATCTTCACGCCCGGGTGCGCCTTCTGCACGACCTCGATGCCCTCTGGTGCCGCTACCAGCGCGAGGAAAATGATCTGGTCGTCGCCCACGCCGCGGTTCTTCAGCACATCGATGGCATGCACGGCCGAGTTTCCGGTGGCAACCATCGGGTCGCACAGGATGAACGTGCGGTCGACCAGATCCGGCAGGCGCACCAGGTATTCGACCGGGTGATGCGTTTCCGGGTCCCGGAATACACCGATGTGGCCGACACGCGCCGACGGCACGAGGTTCAGCAGGCCATCGCTCATGCCAATGCCGGCACGCAGGATCGGCACCACGGCAAGTTTCTTGCCGGCGATGACAGGCGCATCGACCGTCATCAAGGGCGTTTCGATCTCGCGCGTGGTCAGTGGCAGGTCGCGGGTGATTTCATAGCCCATCAGCAGCGTGATTTCCTTCAGCAGCTCGCGGAACGTGCGGGTCGACGTCGCCTTGTCACGCATGTGGCTCAGCTTGTGCTGGATCAGCGGGTGATCGGTAATGAAAAGGTTCGGGAAGCGCGGATCTTGTTTCATGTTGGCAGAAATACAGGCGGTTTGTGTCCCGCATTATCCCAGTCCCCGATGCGCGCTGTCCATGCCGGGCCGGAAAAAACTCCGGCGGGGGCGGTCCCCTCCCCCTTCGCGCCCCTGGTGCCTGCCCGAAGCAGCAGCATTTCCCCGGCTGGCTTGCACGCCCGCGTCCCGGTGATGTCAAACAGACTCGCCTGGCGCATCGGCGGCAGGCCGTTGCGCGTCTCGTCCGCACCGGCGCATTTGGTGTGCGCTGCCGTTGACGAACCAGCCCCCTTCGCCACCACGGCGGACATCGGTGCGGCACAAGAACGGCTGCCTGGCCATGTCGCAACATAAAAGCTGTACTGATTTTCAGTCGATAAAGCAACGTTTTTCCTGAAATGCCGCAAAATGTTGCCCTACCACATGAAAATCACGCCGCAAAGTGATACATTCACGGAAACATACCGGCGCCGCCATGGCATTCAGTCGCCCTATGTCCGTTTTGATCACGCCACTCCACGAATCACCAGACAGCCGACCGCCCTCCATGCTTTCCAGTTTACCAATGCCCCTGCCGAAAAACACCCGGCACGCTGTCGACGGCATGCTCGAGGAAGCCGGCGACATCGTGTTCCGGCTCGCCCCTGACGGCCATGTCCTGTTTGCCAGCCGTCGTGCCGCCACCCTGCTGGGTGCCGCGCGCCCCCTGGCCGGGCAATTGCTGGAAGTCTTCGTGTCCGACCTGGACCGGGCCGCCTTGAAAACCGCGCTCGCCACATTGCCGAGCAGCGGCGTCACCCGGCTGGACCTGCGCGTGCAGGCGGCGGACAACGAGGTATGGTACGACCTGCGCTTTTCCACGTTCGGCAACGCCGATGACGCGACGGAAGTGCTGGTGGTCGGGCGCGACCTGTCGGCGCAGCAAGCCACCGAGGAGCGCCTGCGGCACATGGCAACGCACGACGCGCTGACCGGCCTGCCCAACCGCCTGCTGCTGTCGGACCGGATCAGGATGACGATCGCGCAGGCGCGCCGCTCCGGCCAGGGATTCACCGTCGCGACGATCGGGTTGGACAGTTTCAAGAAGGTCAACGACGCCCTCGGTCACCCGGTCGGCGATACCGTGCTGCGTATGGCGGCCGCACGGCTGCGCAAGACACTGCGCGACAGCGATACGCTGGCACGCGTGGGCGGCGATGAATTCGTGGCGGTATTGCCGGGCACGTTCAACGAACAACAGGTGCGTCTCGTGACGGGTCGGCTGCAGGCCACCTTGCAGGCGCCGTTTGAAATCGATGCGCACACCATCTACGTGGGCGCTTCGCTCGGCGTGGCCGTCTACCCGCAGCACGCGGAGGACGAAGTGCGACTGGTCGCGCTGGCCGACGCTGCGCTGTCGCGCGCCAAGCAGACGGGCAAGGCCCGCTGCGTCGTCTACAACCCGCGCCACGACAGCTTGTCCGAGCACGATATCTCGCTGGAAGCGGCCATGTTCCAGGCGGTGCGCGACGGCGAGTTCATGCTGCACTACCAGCCGATCGTCGATGCGCGCACGCGCGCGATCGAAGGCTTTGAAACGCTGATGCGCTGGAAGCACCCCACGCTGGGCATGGTATCGCCGGCCAAGTTCATTCCGATCGCCGAGACCAACGGCCTGATCAACCTGCTGGGGGCGTGGGCGCTGAAGGCGGCCTGCGTGCAGCTGAAGCAATTCCAGGAGGCGGCCAAACGACCGTTGTACATGTCTGTTAATATCAGCCCCCGCCAATTTCGCAACGACAAGTTTCTCGACGTGCTAGACGATGCCATCTCCTATTCCGGTGTGTCCGGCGAACACCTCGTGCTGGAAATTACCGAAGGCACGCTGATGATCGACCCCACCCATGCCGAAACGATCCTCGGCAAGATGGCCGAGCGCCGGGCGCGGATCGCGATCGACGATTTCGGCACCGGCTATTCCTCGCTTGCCTACCTGAAGCGCTTCCCGATCTCGGTGCTGAAGATCGACCGCGCCTTCATCCGCGACTTGCCGGCATCGCAGAAGGATGGCGCGATCTGCAATGCGGTACTGGACCTGGCGCGCCACCTGTCGCTGTCCGTCGTCGCCGAAGGCGTGGAAACGGAGGAGCAGATGGCCTATATGAATGATCGGGGCTGCCGCTATGTGCAGGGCTACCTCACCGGCAAGCCGATGGCCGCGAACGTGGCGATCGCCGCGCTCACCGAAAGCCACTACGCCGACGTGGCAAGGGCCGTGCAATGAGCGCCGACAGCCATGTCACCGCCCTGGGCGAGCAGACGCTGGCCCTGCTGTGGGAACGCACGCGGCGCCAGGGCGACATGCCCGGGTTCGCGAAAGCGATTGGCGCCGTGCTCGGCGCGATGCGCGGCGAGGAGGACGGCGAATTCTGCATGACCGAAACGGTGCTGTCGGACCCCGTGCTCACCAACAAGGTGCTGCGCCTGGCGAACAGCAGCATGTATTCGGCATTCGGCCAGCATGTCAACACCGTCAGCAAGGCCGTACTCGTGCTGGGCACGGAAGCGATCGGGCACCTGGCCCTGGGGCTGAAGCTCGTCGAAGAGCTTTCCACCGGCGGCGCCGAGTCCACGCACGCGCACATCGAGATGGAAAAGGCCGTGCTGGCCGGCCTGGTCGCGCGCGAAATCGCCGCCACCGTGCACAGCCCGCAAACGGAACAGGCCGTCGTGTGCTCGATGCTGCACACGCTCGGCCGCATGATGGTCACCTTCTATCTCCCCGAGCACTGGGTCAAGCTGCAACAGTGCGGCGGTCCCGGCGGCGAGGATGCCGCGGCGCCGGCACTGCTAGGCCTCACGCTATCGGACATCGGCATGGCCGCCGCCGGCCGCTGGAACCTGCCTCGCAACCTCGTGGCGGGCATGCGCATCGTCGAAGCGGCCGGGCCGGACGAGGCGCCCGAACCGCTGGGCGCCGCCGACTGGGTAGCGGGCATTGCCACGCTGGCGCGGCACTGCGCCGCTTCGATGTGGCACGATGATGAAGCGGGCGCGGCCGAAATCGAACACGTCTGCGCCGCGTTTGCACCGCTGCTGGGCCTGGACCTGGAACAGGTGCGCGGCGCCATCGCCCAGGCGCGTGAAACGGCGGCCGAGGAGCTGGCCATCGCGCCACTGTCGAAACCGCTGGAACGCCGCGCCCGGACACTGGCCAGGACGCGCCAGCGCGCCGCCGGCAACCGCTTGCTGCAAAGCGGCCTGGCGGACATGCAGGACATGGTCGCCACCGCCAGCCCGGGCCAGATGGTGTCCGCGGCGCTGGAGACGGTCTACAAGGGACTCGATTTTTCGCGCGCCGTGGCCTTCGTGCGCAACCGCCGCGAAAACCGCTATGCGGCGCGCATGTGCTTTGGCCCCGTGCCGAAGGACCGGCTGGCGGCCATGGCGTTCGACGATGCCTACGAACCAAACGTGTTCCACGCGGCGCTGAACAGCGACCGCGTGATCTTCATCGAAAACGCCCGGGATCCGAAATTCGCGGCCAAGCTGCCGCAGTGGTGGAAGGCCGGCCTTGCCGAAGCGCGCAGCTTCGTCATCCTGCCGTTGTCGGCGAACGGCCAGCCGGCCGGATTCCTGTATGGGGACTGGGATGAGACATTCCCGCCGATCCAGTTGTCGCAAACGGAATTCGCACTGCTGAACGATTTGCGCGCGCTCGTGGTGAAGGCCATCGAACGGCGACACCAGCTTGAAATGATGAACAGCCGCGCCGCTTGACGGCGCGTCCTTTGCCTTGCCTCAGTGCTTGCCGGCGATATCCGGCGTGGCCACCCGCACGTCGCCGCACTGGGCGCGGTGCATCAGCGCGTGGTCCATCAACACCAGCGCCAGCATGGCTTCGGCGATCGGCGTGGCGCGAATGCCCACGCAGGGGTCGTGGCGGCCGAAGGTTTCCACCGTCACCGGGTTGCCCGCCTTGTCGATGGAACGACGCGGCGTGCGGATCGACGACGTGGGCTTGATCGCGATCGATACCGTGATGTCCTGTCCCGTCGAGATCCCGCCCAGCACGCCGCCGGCATGGTTGCCGACGAAGCCCTGCGGGGTCAGCTCGTCGCCATGCTCGGAACCGCGCTGCGCAACCGAGGCGAAGCCGGCACCGATTTCCACGCCCTTCACCGCGTTAATGCCCATCATCGCATAGGCGATATCGGCATCGAGCTTGTCGTAGATCGGCTGGCCCAGGCCCACCGGCACGTTCCTTGCCACCACGTCGATGCGCGCACCGATCGAATCGCCGGCCTTGCGCAGTTCGTCCATATACGTTTCCATCTGCGCGATCAGCGCCGCATCGGCGGTCGCCGCAAAGAACGGATTGGCGGACACGTGCGCGAAATCCTGGAACGGCACCGCGATATCGCCCAGCTGGCGCATGCAGCCGGCAAACTCGGTGCCGTACTGCTCCTTCAACCATTTCTTGGCGATCGCCGCGGCGCCCACCACGGGTGCCGTAAGCCGCGCCGACGAGCGGCCGCCGCCACGCGGATCGCGCACGCCATACTTGTGCCAATACGTGTAGTCGGCGTGGCCGGGACGGAAGCTTTCCACGATATTGCCGTAGTCCTTGCTGCGCTGGTCCTCGTTGCGGATCAGCAGTGCGATCGGCGTGCCGGTCGTGAAGCCTTCATACACGCCGGACAGGATCTGTACCGCATCGGGCTCCTGGCGCTGGGTCACGTGGCGCGACGTGCCGGGCTTGCGCCGGTCCAGTTCCGGCTGGATATCGGCTTCGGTCAGGGCCAGGCCCGGCGGGCAGCCATCGATCACGCAGCCGATCGCTGGTCCGTGAGATTCGCCAAAAGTGGTTACCGTGAACAGCTTGCCAAAGGAATTGCCGGACATGAGATCAATCTGAGTGAGCGGAGGAACTGGCAATTTTACCGCTTTAGCATCGGCTGATCCAGCCAATCGGCGAATAGCGCCTATCACGCCACAAATGTAACAATTTCTAGTCGGCAATTCCTATGCAGCTTATAATGCGGAAGTTGCGCCGGCATCCCGCCCAATCCGCTATAAAGGGACCGGACGACACGATCTGGAGAAGGACGCATGCCCCCTACGAGCACTCCCATCGGCACCGTCCAGGACGAACTGGTCTTCCTGGACGAGCCGCCCCAGCAGCCGGCCGCGGCGCCACGCCGCGCATGGCGGGTGATGATCGTCGATGACAATGCGGATGTGCATTCGACCACGACCTTTGCATTGGGTAACCTGGACATCCAGGGCCGCCCGCTCGAGTTCGTGCACGCCTACTCGGCTGCCGAAGCGCGCGACGTGCTGGCACGCGAGCCCGACATCGCCGTCATCCTGCTTGACGTGGTGATGGAACAGGATGATGCCGGCCTGCACCTCGTGCGCCACATCCGCGAGACGCTGAAACTGGCGGACGTGCGCATCATCCTGCGCACGGGGCAGCCCGGTTATGCGCCGGAGATCGACGCGATCCGCGATTTCGACATCAACGACTACAAGACCAAGTCCGAACTCACCCGCATCAAGCTGTACACGACGGTGACGGCGGCGCTGCGTTCCTACGAACAGATCCGCCGCATCGACGACAGCCGCCGCGGCCTCAACCGCATCGTCGATGCCGGCACCGCGCTGATGGCGCTGCATGGCGTGCGCAACTTTGCCGCCGGCGTTCTCGCCCAGGGCGCGGCCCTGCTCGGCCAGCCGGCCAGCGGCCTGGTGTGCGTGCAGGATGAAAGAGGCATGACGCAGGTGGTGGCCGCCTGCGGCGCGTGGCAAGCCTGCGAGGGCCGCCAGCTCGGGCCGGAGACCGATCCGCCGCTGCCGCCCGCCGTGGCCAGCGCGCTGGCCGGGCGGCGCAACGAGTATGGCGACGGCGTGGTGGCCCTGCACCTGGCCGGCAAGGCTTGCCGCGTGTTCGTCGCGTTGCTCGAGGTGGCGCGGCAACCGGACGAGCTTGAACGCAGGCTGCTCGACGTGTTCGCCGCCAATGTCGCCGTCGGCCTCGACAATGTCGAACTGATGTGGCACCTGCACGAGGCGGCGTTCTACGACACGCTGTCGAAACTGCCGAACCGGACCCGCCTGATCGAAATTCTCGACAGCACGCTGGCCAGCGCGGCGCGCGACACCACCACGCTGTGCCTCGTCGACCTCGACCATTTCGCCGAAACGAACGACGCACTGGGCCATGCCTTCGGCGACGGCCTGCTGGCTGCCGTGGCGGCCCGGCTGCAGGACAGCCTGGGCCGCCATCTGACCGTGGCAAGGATCGGCGGCGACATCTTCTGCGTCCTCGGCGATGCTGCCCAGGTGCATCCGGGCGGCATCCTGCCGCTGTTCCAGCAGCCCTTCGAGATCGACGGGCAAACCGTGCAGGTATCGGCCACGCTCGGCCTGGTGCGCCTGGCCGAGCACGACGGCAGCGGCACCGATGCCCTGAAGGATGCGGACATCGCGCTCAAGCGCGCCAAGTCGCAGCAACGCGCTGGCCATTTCTATTTCACCCGCAACATGGGCGTGGAAATCCGAGAACGGGTGCGCATGATGCATGCGCTGCGCACCGCGTTCAGCACGCATGAACTGTTCCTCGCCTACCAGCCGCAGATCGACCTGGCCACGCGCCGTGCCGTCGGCGCCGAGGCACTGCTGCGCTGGCGCACAGCGGACGGCAAGTTCGTGCCGCCGGACCGCTTCATTCCGATCGCCGAGTATTCGGGCCTGATCATCGATATCGGCGAATGGGTACTGCGCACGGCCTGCGTCGAGCTCGTCAACCTGCATGCCGCGGGGCACACCGACTTCACGATGTCCGTCAATGTGTCCCAGGTGCAGTTCCGCCACCCGCAGTTCCTGCAGATGCTGCGCCAGGCGCTGGCCGACACGGGCGCCCCGCCCTGCCACGTCGAACTGGAGATCACGGAATCGATGGCGATGGAGGAGCCCGAAACTTTCATTGAAATGCTGGCGCAAGTCAAGGAAACCGGCGTGCAGATCGCCATCGACGACTTCGGCACGGGCTTTTCATCGCTGTCCCACCTGCAGCGCCTGCAGGTCGACCGCCTGAAGATCGACCGCGCGTTCGTGACCGAGATCACCGGCGCCACGCGGGGCAGCAGCATTGCGGAAATGGTGATCCAGCTGGGCCGCAACCTCGG
The DNA here is from genome assembly GCF_004209755.1 of Pseudoduganella lutea. Classification (NCBI taxonomy): domain Bacteria; kingdom Pseudomonadati; phylum Pseudomonadota; class Betaproteobacteria; order Burkholderiales; family Oxalobacteraceae; genus Pseudoduganella; species Pseudoduganella lutea. The sequence continues at coordinate 6,927,559 of NZ_CP035913.1, forward strand.
CCTGTCCGTCGTTGCCGAAGGCGTCGAGGACGAGCTGCAGGCCCGGGTGCTGCAACAGCTGGGCTGCCCGCTCGCGCAGGGCTTCCTGTTTGCCCGGCCGATGGCCGCCGACGACCTGTCCGGCTGGCTGGCCGGCGAGGCCCTGCAGCGGGCGTGACGGCCAGCGCAAGACGCCGTCCTGAAAATCTTCCCTATTTGATATTTAATCTAGCAGCAGGCCGATGTTGACTGAGGTCTGCTGCTGGCCGAACTCGGCCGTAGAGTGTACGACGGTTTCCGACCCAAACCGGCCTGTCACAACCGGTTGATTGTCTAGTGTACGACGGCTTTCGCCTCAACGCGGACGTTTTCAGTGCCTGTGATCAAGCCAGCTATTACTCATCAGTTTCCTGAGTGACGAGAAACCCCGCGTCTACGAGGCCAGGCAGTGTCTCTGCTCGTCGGAGTTCTGCGACCAATCCGAAATTGAACGATCGATTACCGGAGAAGATATTCATAAGATCGACGAGGCTCATCGCCTTGGCAAGGGGCGAAAGTTCGCGTAAGACTTTCAGTGCTTGCAGCGTGGGCTTGCCTTTGAATCTGACACTGAAGCGATAGCTGGAAGGACCCTCCTGTGAACCCGCTATCATGCACCCCTCGGCTACCCAAGTATTCAGGTCGGGCGCAATGACATCGAAGTCATCTGGATGCATTGATCCCTGGTCTACAAGATATACGGCACCAGGAGCCTTGCCAACTGCGATCACAATCGCTTGCCCGCCGCTGTCGTCTCCTATCGCGATGAAACCGGGACAATATTTTTTTGCCTCATTGGTTTCGTTTCTTTCGATGAGTTCATCGGAAGAATACAAACGAACTAGGTCGTTACAGAATTCGCCTCCGCGCATTCTTAGAAGGTCGAGATAATCGTCTGGAAGTTCCGCATCCGCCCATTTCATGAATGCGCAGACTGAAGCTGCCTTTGACATCAAAATCCTTTGTAAATATGGTTTCAGCGTCTGCTTCTGGCCGAACTCGTCCCTTCGCCGAAGCATAGCAGGTTGCCGAACCGGAAAGTCCCAGACTTTCACGACTGTCAGCTACCGCCCCGAAGCAGACGTCGCTGATTCATTAGGTAATCCTTTAGCTCCGCCGTGAGCAGGACAACGTTGCACGACAGAGCCACTCATCAAGCGTCCGCAGCAGGCGGGCTCTATTGTGCTTCACGACAGCTTGCTTTGGTATTCTGGCGAGAAAGTAGTGCAAATATCCGTTGGAAGCTGCTAGCTGTCGCTCCAGGACCCTGTCGCCAGCGACTCGGGCTCGCAAAGCCGTTAAGTATGTCGTGTTCCACGCCCACACGGTTCCGCCGTGAACCTCAACAGAAAAGTATGCGTCCTGGGGCCACTGGATAGCAGAAAAGCTATTACTACATACGGTGCAGGCTCCCTTGCCAAGTACATTTCCTTCAATCGGTATTTGCAGCAGGCTGTAACCGCCGGACTGCTCGTCTTTAGCAAACGTCTCCCGTGGTGTTATATAGAACTCGCATCTGCTCCGACATTTAGGGCAACGGACATCAGCAAGCGATGGGAGTGGATAAAGGCGGTACCGATGATCTAACGGCGTTCTAAAGCGGTGCTGACTACGCCACACTGCGTACATAAATTCTCCAAATAAGGTTCAGGACAGGTTTTACCTGCCGATCGCGCGACGTCCGCGTCTGGCCGAAATCTGCCTGTCACCTGAGGATAGCAGTTTGCCAGTGAGGAAAATCCGCAGATTGTCACGCAGGGCGGCATCCGACCTGAGCCGGACATTCCAAAGCCGATTTAGTCTTCGATTTCTCTGATGCAGTCAGCTACCCACGCCGAGAAGTTTAGATAAGCGTCGTACTCGGCTGCTTTTATTACTCCACGCGCGAACGCACTGACCGCATGTGCATCGACCCATGCAACCGCGCCTGAGGCGGTGTCCAAGAAAACGGTTCCAGCATCGTTTCGATCATCCAGAACACAAAGTGATTGGGCAAACCTACCGCTTTTCGATACCGAAGCACCGCCGATGACATGAATCGCCGCCGCCGAACTGGAAAAGTGTTTGCTCCGGAAACAGTCATGACGTCCTCTTGCCCAGGATGAGTAGCACCCGATAGTAAGCGAGCTGCCGAAAGACCATCCGCAACCGGCCCTGCCGACGCGCCATGGAAAAGATACCCAGGCCGTCGCAGCGTAAAAGCTAAGGCGAGATCAGGCAACAAAAAACGCTGCCGAGGCAGCGTTCTTGTTGTCTACGCATTTAAACCGCTCAGCTCGTGGTCTCGTCCTGCTCGGCCGGCCAGTCGCGGATATAGGCCTTCAGCATGCGGTTCTCGAAGCTCTGCGCCTCCAGCACGGCACGCGCCACGTCGTAGAACGAGATCACGCCCAGCAGCGTCTTGGCGTTCATCACGGGCAGGTAGCGCGCGTGCTTTTCCAGCATGATGCGGCGCACTTCGTTGACTTCGGTATCCGGCGTGACCGTGATCGGGTGGTCGTCCATGTGCTTACGCACCGTTCCGCCACCCACGGAACCTTCGTTCGCATGCAGCGCCTTGAGCACTTCGCGGAAGGTCAGCATGCCCACCAGGTCGCCATACTCCATCACGACGAGCGAACCGATGTCCTTCTCGGCCATCGTGGTCGCCGCGTCCACCAGCGGCTGGTCCGGTGTGATCGTGTAGAGAATGTTGCCCTTGACTTGGAGGATTTCTGAGACTTTCATGGTGGCCGTCCTGTCCGTGATTGGTGGTTTTTATCCTGTGCCTTCTGGCGCAATGTAGCGTATGCCCGGGAAAAAATCCAGCGCACGCGGGAATCGTCCTGGTATTTACTGCCGGAATGCCGCGTTACGACAGCGCGACCGGCACGTCGGCACGGTCGACCGCCGGGCCGAAGTGGTCCGCCAGCGACAGGCCGAGCCCCGCCTCGACGGCATCTTCGACATGGCGCGCCAGCCGGGCCGCGTCGCGCCGCGCCGCCACGTCGCGCGGGTCGTCCGACTCCTGGGCCACGCCGGCATTGACGGGCATGCCACCGAACACGAACAGCCGGTACACCTCGGCCAGGGTCAGCGTTTCCGGATTGGCCAGCAACACCCAGTTGTCGCCCGTATCGTTGACGTGCTTGCCGAACTGCACGCGGGGCGCCGGGTCCGTGCGTACTCTTCCCACCCATCCCTTGTCCTGCATCTGCTCCAGCAGCGTATCGAGCTCGTCTATACCCAGCCGCGTGCGGGTGCGGATCGCGCTCGACGAAACGAGGGCCGTGTCGCCGTAGCGGCTGGCACCATGCAGCACCTTCAGCACGGCCAGCGCGTCGACGAAAGCGCCGCCCGGCACCGGCTCGTACCACCAGCGCTCGTACTTGATCACCGGCAGTGCCGCGGCCAGCAGCGCGCCGAACAGCGTGATCAGCCACGACAGGTACACCCACAGCAGGAACAGCGGCAGCGCAGCCAGCGCGCCATAGATGCGTGAATAGGAGGGGAATTCCGTGATGAACACGGCAAAGCCGCGCTTGGCCAGTTCGAACGCGAGCCCGGCCAGCACGCCGCCGGCCACGGCGTCGCGCCAGTCCACCACCCTGGCCGGCACGACCATGTAGAGGAACGTGAAGCCGGCCGATGTCAGCACGATCGAAAGGATCGAATAGGCCAACGCGCCGAACACGTTGCCGACCAGGCTGGACGTGGCCGAGAAGAAGTCCGTGGACAGCGAGATCGACACACCGATCAGCAGCGGGCCCAGCGTGATCAGCGCCCAGTAGACGAGGATCCGGCGTGTCCAGCGCCGCTCGGCCTTCACGCGCCAGATGCGGTTGAACACGCGCTCGATCATGCCCATCATCGCCACCGACGTGGCCACCAGCGTGACCGCGCCCACCGCCGAGAGCCCCGTGGCCTGCGCCGCGAACGTGGTGAGATAGGAAAGGATGGTGTTCGAGATCGCCTTCGGCATCACGCTCTGGATGAAATACGCCTCCAGCGCCGTGCGGAATGCCATGAACATGGGGAACGTGGTGAAGATGGCCAGCGCGATCGTCAGCACCGGCACGAGCGCGAACACGGTGGTGAACGTGAGGCCGCCCGCGACCTGCGGCAGGCTCTCCTCGCGCAGACGGCGCCGCGCAAACAGGAACAGGTCGCGCACTTCGGCCCACGACAGCGAGCGCAGTTCAGCCACGCCGTCGCCGCAGCGATTGGCTACATAGTGGTATAGAGTCTTTATACGTTGCTTCAAATGATTCCGGCCCGTGGCCACCCTGTAAAGCGTTCTATAATACCAACGATGAACGCGCCCAACCTGACTATCCTTGTTTTGTTCTATTCCCGGCATGGCGCCACGCGCCGCCTGGCCGAGCTGATCGCCCAGGGCATCGAGAGCGTGCCGGGGTGCGATGCCCGGTTGCGCACCGTGCCCGCGGTCTCCACCGTGACCGAAGCCACCGAACCGGACGTCCCCCTCGACGGCGCGCCCTACGTGGAATTGTCCGACCTCGACGAATGCGCCGGCATCGCCGTCGGTTCGCCGACCCGCTTCGGCAACATGGCCTCGGCAATGAAGTATTTCTGGGATGGCACATCGAGCCAGTGGCTGTCCGGCAGCCTGGCCGGCAAGCCGGCCTGCGTGTTCACGTCCACCGGCAGCCTGCATGGCGGCCAGGAATCCACGCTGCTGTCGATGATGATCCCGCTGCTGCACCACGGCCTGATGGTCATCGGGCTGCCGTACACGCATCCGGACCTGATGACCACGTCGTCCGGCGGCACACCGTATGGCGCCAGCCACTGGGCCGGCGTCGATGGCCGCAAGCCGGTCACCGATGAAGAAAAGCGCATTGCCGTTGCCCTCGGCAAGCGCCTGGCCGAAACGGCCGTCAAGCTGCGGGGCAGGTAATGTACGGCGCGCGCCAGCAGGTGCTGTGGTGGGGGGCGCTGGCCAGCGTGGCTGCGCTGATCGTCTGGTGCCTGTTGTGGGAGACGGTGCTGGCGCCGCTCAAGCCGGGCGGGTCCTGGTTGGCCTTGAAAGCCGTGCCGCTGCTGTTTCCGCTGATCGGGGTGCTCAAGCGCGACCTGTACACGCTGCAGTGGTCGTCGATGATGATCCTGGCCTACCTGGCCGAAGGCGTGGTGCGCGGCTACAGCGACACCGTCATGCCCTGGCTCGGCTGGGGCGAGGCGGCGCTCGTGTTCGTGTTCTTCTGCTGCGCGCTGCTCTACGTGCACCCGTACAAGCGCGCCGCGAAGAAGGCCGCGCAGGAATTGCTGGACAAGGTCGCCCGCAGCCGCAACGGCCACAAGTAAGTGATGGATACAAGCAAGCCCATGGATACAAGCAAGCCCATGGATACAAGCAAGCCCATGGCCTCAAGCATGCCAATGGCCCCAAGCAGGCATCATCGGCCATGACGGCTTTCCTCGACCGGTGCCGCGCCATCGTCGGCGCCGCACGCATGCCCGATAACGTGCTCGATGCGCCGGCCGCCATGGCACCCTACCTGCGCGACTGGCGCGGCCGCTTTACCGGCAGCGCCCGTGCCGTGCTGCGGCCCGGTTCCGTCGACGAAGTGGCGCAGCTGGTGCGCCTGTGCGCGCAGGAGCGGGTGCCGATCGTGCCGCAGGGCGGCAACACGGGCCTCGTGCTGGGCAGCGTGCCCGATGCCAGCGGCGACGCCGTCGTGCTGTCGGTGGCGCGGCTGAACCGCATCCGCGCGCTCGATCCCGTGAACCGCACCGTCACCGTCGATGCGGGCGCCATCCTCCAGCACGTGCAGGAAGCCGCCGCGGCCGCAGGCTGCCTGTTCCCGCTGTCGCTGGCCGCCGAAGGCAGCTGCACGATCGGTGGCAACCTGGCCACCAACGCGGGCGGCACGGGCGTGCTGCGCTACGGGAACACACGCGAACTGTGCCTCGGCCTCGAAGTCGTCACGCCGCAGGGCGAGATCTGGTCCGGCCTGCGCGGCCTGCGCAAGGACAATACCGGCTACGACCTGCGCGACCTCTACATCGGCGCCGAAGGCACGCTCGGCATCATCACCGGTGCCGTCATGAAGCTGTACCCGGCGCCCAGGGCCTCGATCACCGCGCTGGCCGCGCTGGCGTCACCCGACCACGCGCTGCGCCTGCTGTCACTCATGCAGGACCGCGCCGGCGCCAGCCTGACCGGTTTTGAATTGATGTCGGCCTTCTGCCTCGGCCTGGTGGCGAAGCACTTTCCGCAACTGCCGCGCCCTTTCGCGGCGACGTACCCCTACTACGCACTGCTGGAAATCTCGAGCAGCGAATCGGAAGCCCATGCCGTGGCCTTGCTGGAAGGCGCAACGTCGGCCGCCTTCGATGCCGGCATCGTGCTCGACGCGGCCGTGGCCGCGTCGGTCGCCCAGTCGCGGGCGCTGTGGCAGCTGCGCGAGCACATCCCGCTGGCCCAGGCGGCCGATGGCAAGAACATCAAGCACGACATCTCGCTGCCCGTGTCCTCCATCGCCCGCTTCATCGCGCATACGGAGCCGTTGCTGCAGCAGGCATTCCCCGGCTTCCAGCTGGTGTGCTTCGGCCATCTGGGCGACGGCAACCTGCACTTCAATGTGGCGCCGCCGCCCGGCATCGGCAACGAAGCCTTCCTTGCCAACCAGGCAGCGGTCAACCGCGTGGTGCACGATGCCGTCGATGCCTTCGGCGGCTCGATCTCGGCCGAACACGGCATCGGCGCGCTCAAGCGCGACGAGCTAGCCCGCTACAAGTCGCCCGTGGAACTGAACCTGATGCGGGCCATCAAGGCCGCGCTCGACCCGCTCGGCATCATGAACCCGGGGAAGATCCTGTGATCCGCGCCGCCGCCTTCATGGTGTTTCCCCTGCTGGCCGCCCTGCCCGCACAGGCGCAAATGTACAAGTGCACGCACGGCAACCAGACCTCGTACAGCGAAGCACCGTGCGAGCGTGGCGAACAAACCGTGCTGCCGGCCCCCGATGCCCCCGCCGGTCAACGCAAGCCCGCGGATTTGACACGCCTGCAGGCGGAATCGGCGAAACTGCAACGCGAACGGCAGCATCGCGACGCGCAGCAGGACCGCGCCGATGCCCTGCACGACCGCCAGGCCGCGCGCCGCCGCGAACAGTGCGCGAAGCTGGAACTGGCGCATCGATGGGCCGAGGACGACGTGCGCCGCGCAACCCACGGCGCCGCCGAGGCGGCCCGGCTGAAAGCCCGGCGCGCGGCCGAACGCCATGCGGTCCAGTGCAAGTGACGCCGCTTCGCTCCCCGTCCCTGCGTACCCTTTCCCGGTGGCTGCTACTCGGTGAATGGCGCGCCCACCCGGTGCGCGCACTGACCGCCATCGCCGCGATCGCCATCGGCGTCGCCCTCGGCTTCGCGATCCATCTGATCAACGCCGCCGCGTTCAACGAATTCTCGGCCGCCGTGCAGAGTTTGTCGGGCCAGGCCGACGTGCAGGTCTCGGGCGCCGAACCGCTGTTCGATGAAGCCATCTATTCCCGGCTCGCCGAACGGCCCGAGGTGGCGGTGGCCTCGCCAGTCCTGGAAATCAACGCTTCGCTGCCGGGCGGCCAGGAGCCCCTGAAGATCGTCGGCCTGGACGTGTTCCGGGTCGGCTACATCACCCCCGACCTGATCGGCGCACCGGCCAGCGGCGAGCCCGGCGACACGCTGGCAAGCGATGCGCTGTTCCTGTCCCCCGCCGCACAGCAGTGGTTGCAGACGAAACCCGGCGCCCGCATCGAGTTCATGACCGGTACGGAAACGCTCGCGCTGCGCGTCGCGGGCTCCCTGCAGCGCGCCCGCGTGGGCCAGCGCCTGGGCGTGATGGACATCGGCGCCGCCCAGTGGCGCTTCGGCCGCCTCGGCAAGCTGTCGCGCGTGGACATCAAGCTGCGCGACGGCGTCGACCGCAACGCGTTCCAGGCAACGCTGGCCCGTGAACTGGCGCGCGACTACCCTGGCCGCCTCCGGGTCGGCCAGCCGAACGACGCGGACCAGGAAAGCCGCACAAGCAACATGAGCCGCGCGTATCGCGTGAACCTCAGCGTGCTGGCCCTCGTTGCGCTGTTCACCGGCGCCTTCCTCGTGTTTTCCACGCAGGCCTTGTCGGTGATGCGGCGCCGCAGCCAGTTCGCGCTGCTGCGCGTGCTGGGCTTCGAACGCCGCCACCTGTTGCGCCAGGTACTGCTCGAAGGCGCGGCCCTGGGCGTCACCGGCGCCCTGCTCGGCATCGCCGGCGGCTACGGCATCGCGGCCGCCGCGTTGCGCTTCTTCGGTGGCGACCTGGGCGCCGGGTACTTCGCCGGTGTGCAGCCGCAGGTGCAATTCACGCCGGTGGCCGCCATCGTGTATTTCAGCCTCGGTATCGGCGTCGCGCTGCTCGGCTGCGCCACGCCGGCATGGGAAGCCGCCCGCGCGGCACCCGCCGTGGCCCTGAAGTCGGGCGCCGATGAAGTGGCGCTGGGCCGTCTGTCCCGCCCGTGGCCGGCCATCGCCTGCCTCGTGCTGGCCGGGGTGCTGTCGCAACTGCCGCCCGTCACCGAACTGCCGGTCTTCGGCTACCTGTCGATTGCCCTGATGCTGGTCGGCGGCATCGCCCTGATGCCACGCATCGCCGCGCTGGCGTTCCGCTTCGCCCACGCGCGCTGGACCGCCACCACCGCGCACCGCACCGAGATCCCGGCAGTGCCGACACTGACGCTGGCACGCCTGGCCAACGCTTCCGGCCAGGCCGGCATCGCGCTGGGCGGCGTGCTGTCGAGCTTTTCGCTGATGGTGGCGATGGCGATCATGGTGGCCAGCTTCCGCGTCTCGGTCGACAACTGGATCCTGCAGGTGCTGCCCGCCGACCTGTATGCGCGCATCGCCAGCGCCGGCGGCACGGCCGGCCTCACGCCGCGCGAACAGGCGGCGATCCGCGGCGCGCCCGGCATCGCCCGCGCCGAGTTCCTGCGGCTGCGCTCCGTATCGCTCGCGCCGGACCGCCCGAACGTGGCACTGCTGGCCCGGGATATCGACCCGGCGCACCCGGAGAAATCGATGGTGCCCGTCGGCGAACAGGTCGCGCAGTCGCAGGACAGACTGCCGCGCGCGTGGGTTTCCGAAGCGATGGCCGACCTGTACCGCATCGCCCCCGGAGAAACGCTGCGGCTGCCGCTGGCCGGCACCGCCGTACCGTTCTTCGTGGCCGGCGTGTGGCGCGACTATGCCCGCGTCTCCGGCGCGGTGATGATCGAGCGCGCCGACTATGTGCGCCTGACGGGCGATGCCGACGTCAGCGACGCCGCGCTGTGGCTGGCGAAAGATGTCAGCACCGCCGATGCGACGGACGCCCTGAAACGCCTGCCGTTCGGCGCCACGCTGGGCATCGAGGCGCCGTCGGCGATCCGCGCACTGTCGCTGCGCATCTTCGACCGGAGTTTCGCCGTGACCTACCTGCTCGAAGCGATCGCCATCGTCATCGGCCTGTTCGGCGTGGCCGCCACGTTTTCCGCGCAAACGCTGGCGCGCGCCCGTGAATTCGGCATGCTGCGCCACATCGGCGTCACGCGTGGCCAGATCCTCGGTATCCTGGCCTTCGAAGGCGGCGCATTGACGGCGCTCGGCATCGCCACCGGCTTCGTGCTGGGCTGGGCGATCAGCCTGATCCTCGTGCACGTCGTCAATCCGCAATCGTTCCACTGGACCATGCAGATGCACTATCCTTGGCCGCTGCTGGGCGCCGTGGCGGTCGCGCTGCTGGTGGCCAGCATGCTGACCGCGCTGGTATCCGGCCGCCAGGCGCTGTCCGGCGGGCCGATCCGTGCCGTGCGGGAGGACTGGTGATGCGCATCCTCCTTCTCCTGCTGCTGGCGCTGTGCACGTCGCTGTTTGCCGCGCCGCCCGTCTTTTCGCCGGCCGTGCCGCTGGCAGACGGCAAGGCCCTGGTCTTCCCGCGCGACTTTGGCGCGCATCCGTCGTTCCGCACCGAGTGGTGGTATGCGACCGGCTGGCTGACGACGGCCGAGGGCAAGCCCGTCGGCTACCAGGTCACGTTCTTCCGCAGCCGCACGGATACGGACGACGCCAATCCCAGCCAATTCGCCCCAAAACAGCTGGTCATCGGCCACGCCGCGCTGTCCGACGCGGCGAACGGGAAGCTCCTGCACGACGAGCGCAGCGCCCGCGCCGGCTTCGGCCTGGCCTTCGCCAGCGAAACCGATACCGACATCAAGCTCCACGACTGGCGCATGACCCGCGGCGCGGACGGTCGCTACAAGATGACGATTCCGGCATCAGGCTTCACGCTGGAACTCGTGCTGGCGCCCACGCAGCCCGTGCTGCTGCAAGGCCGCGGCGGCTATTCGCGCAAGGGCCCGCAGCCGGACCAGGCCAGCTACTATTACAGCAAGCCGCAGTTGAAGACGAGCGGCACGATCGTCGGCGCCGACGGCAAGCGCACGGCCGTCACGGGCGTCACCTGGCTCGACCACGAATGGTCCAGCCTCGTGCTCGGCACCGAGGGCGTGGGCTGGGATTGGGTGGGCGCCAATCTCGACGATGGCGGTGCGCTGATGGCCTTCCGCGTCCGCGACCGGCAAAATGGTAAACTGTGGGCCCACGCGACGTGGCGCGACGCATCCGGTAAGATCACGCAGTTCGGGCCGCAGGACGTGACGTTCACGCCGCGCACGCGCTGGCGTTCGCCCCGCACGGGCGCCGAGTACCCGGTGGCCGTCACGCTCGACACGGGCGGCACGCGCTGGCAGCTCGACCCGCTGCAGCCCGACCAGGAACTCGATTCGCGCCGCTCGACCGGCGCCGTATATTGGGAAGGCGCCGTGACCGTCCGGCGCGATGGCCGGCAGGTCGGCCGCGCCTACCTCGAACTGACCGGCTATGTCCGGCCGATGAAACTATAAAAACCAACCATCCTCAGTATGAGCAACAGCACCACCAGCAGCGCCCGCGACACCGTGTCCGGCAAACAGCCCCGTGAACTGAAAAAAGGCAGCCTTGCGGCGTTACGCGGCCTGCTGCCTTTCCTGAAACCCTATCGCCCGCGGTTCGCCATGGCGGGCGTGGCGCTCGTGGTGGCGGCCGGCGCCACGCTGGCCATCCCGTATGCCTTCAAGCAGATGATCGACCTGGGCTTTGGCGCGAATGCCGGCGTGCACAGCGCCGCCCACGTCAATGCGGTGTTCCTTGCCCTGTTCGCCGTGGCGGCGGTGCTCGCGCTGGCCACGGCGGCGCGTTTCTATACCGTGTCATGGCTGGGCGAGCGCGTGGTGGCCGATATCAGGAGCGCCGTCTACGGTCACGTGGTGCGCCAGAGCCCCGCGTTTTTCGAGACCACCCAGACCGGTGAAGTGCTGTCGCGCATCACGACGGACACCACGCTGATCCAGGCAGTCGTCGGCACCAGCATCTCGATGGCGCTGCGCAACGCGCTGCTGTTCGTTGGCGGCCTCGTGATGCTGTTCGTGACGAGCCCGAAACTCACGGGCATCATCATCGGCCTGCTGGTCTTGACCGTGCTGCCGATCGTGATGTTCGGCCGCCGCGTGCGCAAGCTGTCGCGCGATTCGCAGGACCGCATCGCCGACGCCTCGGCCGTGGCCGGCGAGATCCTGAACGCGATGCCCACCGTGCAGGCGTTTACGCATGAAGACATCGAAACGCGCCGCTTCGGCTCGTCGGTCGAAGGTGCGTTCGCCACGGCGATGCGGCGCATCCGCGCCCGCGCCCTGCTGACGATGCTGGCCATCGTGCTGGTGTTCGGCACGATCGTGTTCGTGCTGTGGCTGGGCGCGCATGCGGTGCTGGCCGGCACGATGACCGGTGGCGACCTGGGACAGTTCATCCTGTATGCGTCGATCGTGGCGGGCGCCGTGGGCGCACTGTCGGAGGTGATGGGCGAGGCGCAGCGCGCTGCCGGCGCCACCGAGCGCCTGCTCGAACTGCTGTCCACGCAATCCGATATCCGCGAGCCGGCCCAGCCGCTGGCACTGCCGCCGCGGGCCGCCAACGGCGCCGCGCTGTCCCTGGCCGGCGTGACGTTCTCCTACCCGTCGCGCCCCGACACTGCCGCGCTGTCCCATCTCGACCTCGATATCCGCCCGGGTGAAACGGTGGCCGTCGTCGGCCCGTCCGGTGCCGGCAAGACCACGCTGTTCCAGATGTTCCTGCGCTTCTACGATCCGCAGCAGGGTACCATCCGCCTCGATGGCGTCGATATCCGCCACCTCGCGCTGCACGACCTGCGCGGCGCGATCGGCATCGTTCCGCAGGATACGGTGATCTTCTCGGCCGATGCGATGGAAAACATCCGCTATGGCCGCGCCGATGCGACGAACGAGGAAGTGATCCGCGCCGCGAAATTGGCCGCGGCGCATGAATTCATCGAACGCCTGCCGAACGGCTACCAGTCGTTCCTCGGCGAGCGCGGCGTGCGCCTTTCCGGCGGCCAGCGCCAGCGCATCGCGATCGCCCGCGCACTGCTGAAGAATCCGCCGCTGCTGCTGCTCGACGAAGCCACCAGTGCGCTGGACGCGGAATCCGAGCGCCTCGTGCAATCGGCGCTGGAGGCGGCAATGGTGGGCCGCACCACCGTCATCATCGCCCACCGCCTCGCCACCGTGCAGCGCGCCGACCGCATCATCGTGATGGAAGACGGCCGCATCGTTGAAACAGGCACGCACCGTTCGCTGGTGGCGCAAGGGGGCATCTATGCCAACCTGGCGGCGCTGCAATTCCACAATGTCCAGGTCGAGCACCGCCATGACTAACGTCGTTACCGAATCCGTTGCCGGAGCCGCTGCGGAAGCACACGGCAGTGAGGCGGCGCTGCGCCAGCAATGCACGGTCGTGTTGCCGGGCCACCGCCAGCAGACGCCCGCGCAAACCTTCGCGGCGATGGCCGCCTGGTGCGAGGAACAGGGCATCGCCCACGACGTGTATGGCGATGGAGAGCTGATTCAGTGCCTGGAGCGCAAGGTCGCCGCGCTGCTGGGCAAGGAAGCGGCCACGTTCTGCATCACGGGCACGATGGCGCAGGCCACCGCGCTGCGCCTGGCCTGCGCCGACCGGGGCAGCCGCCTCGTGGCGCTGCATGCCACCGCGCACATCCTGAAGCACGAGCGGGGCAATCACCAGTTGCTGGACCATTTCCACGCGCTGCAGGTCGGCAGTCCCCACCGCCCGTTCACGGCAGAAGACCTGGCCGCCATCCCCGACCACCTGGGCGCCGTGTCGGTGGAACTGCCGGCCCGCGAGATCGGCGGCCAGCTGCCAGCGTGGGACGAGCTCGAGGCAATCAAGGCCTGGTGCCGCGCCCATGATACGCACCTGCACATGGACGGCGCGCGGCTGTGGGAAGCGGCCGCCGGCATGGAGCGCACGCTGGCCGACGTGGCGGCCGGCTTCGATACCGTCTACGTGTCGCTGTACAAGGGCATCGGCGGCATCGGCGGCGCGCTGCTCGCCGGCAGCGCCGCATTCGTCGCGCGCGCCCAGGAGTGGTACCGCCGCCAGGGCGGCAGCGTCATCCACCGCACGCCCTATGTGGTGGCCGCGGCCATGCAGATCGATGCGCGGCTGGCCGCCATGCCCGCCTGTTTCCGCCGCACGCAATGGCTCGTCGACGCGCTGAGTGCCTACCCGCTGCTGCGCGTGAATCCGTCGCGACCGCACGCCAGCATCTTCCATGTGCACCTGCCGGTGGACCGCGACCGTGCGCTGGAGATCCGCAACCTGATCGCCCGCGAACACCGGATCTGGCTGCACAATGCCGCGCACCATGCACAGCTCGATGGCACGAGCTACGTGGAATGGTATGTGGGCGACAATCTGCTGGACCTGCCGAACGAACAGGTGCACGCGGCGCTGGCGGCCTGGCACGGTGCGCTGGCAAAGGCGGTCGCATGACGTTCCGTTCGCTGAAACTGATTGACCCGCTGCTGCGCGCGCTCGACGAGCTGGGCTACGACGACCCGACACCCGTGCAGCGCCAGGCGATTCCGGCCGTGCTGGCCGGCCGCGACCTGATGGCGGCGGCGCAGACCGGCACCGGCAAGACGGCCGGCTTCGCGCTGCCGCTGCTGCACCGCCTCACGCTGGAAGGCGCCGTGGCACCGCTCGGCGTGCGTTGCCTCGTGCTGGCGCCGACCCGCGAGCTGGCCGAGCAGGTCTATGCCAGCTTCCGCAAGTATGGTGCGCACGTGCCGCTGCGCTACGGCGTGGCCTATGGCGGCGTGCCGATCGAGCCGCAGATCAACAAGCTGAAAAAGGGGCTCGACGTGCTGGTGGCAACCCCGGGCCGCCTGCTCGACCTGCTGCGCCAGGGCACCCTCACCTTCACCCAGTTGCAGACGCTGGTGCTGGACGAGGCGGACCGCATGCTTGACCTGGGATTCGCCGCCGACCTCGACACCGTGTTCGCGGCGCTGCCGCCCGGGCGCCAGACCCTGCTGTTCTCGGCCACGTTCCCGGAGGCGATTCGCACGCTGGCCGGGCGGCTGCTGCGCGACCCGCTGTCCGTCCAGGCCAGCCCGGCCAATGCGGCGGCGAAGACCGTGCGCCAGCTCGTCATCACCACCGACAAGAAATCCAAGCCGGAACTGTTCCTGCACCTGCTTCGCGAGCGCGGCTGGCAGCAGGTGCTGGTCTTCGCCAAGACCCGCAAGGGCGTCGACCAGCTGGTCGGCGTACTGCAGCAGCAAGGCATCCGCGCCGACGCCATCCACGGCGACAAGCCGCAACCGGCACGCCTGCGCGCGCTGGCCCGCTTCAAGGCGCGCGACGTGGACGTGCTGGTCGCCACCGACGTGGCCGCGCGGGGCCTGGACATCGCCGGCCTGCCGCTCGTCGTTAACCACGACCTGCCCACCGTGGCGGAGGACTACGTGCACCGCATCGGCCGCACGGGCCGCGCCGGCGCCACGGGCGAGGCGATCTCGCTGGTGGCCGCCGATGAAGTGGACCTGCTCAAGGCCATCGAGACACTGATCAGGCAAGTGCTGCCGCGCGAGGAAATACCCGGCTTCGAAGCCGACCACCGCGTGCCGTCCACGGGGACGCCGGCCAGCGCGGCGCAGCCGGGTGCACGCAAGAGCGCGGCCAAGCCGAAAGGAGCGAAAGCGCCCGTGTCGCCGGCGGCACCGCGCCCGGCCGGCGGCTTCGGCCCCACCGCGCCGGACCGCGCCAGGCCCGCGAAACGCATCCCGCAGGGCAGCGTCGTCGTGGCGGCGGGCCGCGGCGCGAAGTCCACCGCCAAGACGGCGGCCAAGACCGTTGCAAAGACGACGGCCAGGCCATCGCCCCGCCCAACGAAGAAAAAATAGTGTTCCTGATAAAATTGCCAGTTTATAGCCGGAGAATCGCATGCAGCAGTACCAGCAACTGATCGAAACCGTTCTTGCCCAGGGCACCTGGCAGGACAACCGCACGGGCATCCGCACGCTGTCCGTGCCGGGCGCGATGATGCGCTTCGATCTGGCGCAGGGCTTTCCGGCGGTGACGACTAAGCGGCTTGCGTTCAAGTCGGTCGTCGGCGAACTGTGCGCCTTCCTGCGCGCATCGCGCAGCGCGGCCGACTTCCGCGCGCTCGGTTGCAAGGTATGGGACCAGAACGCGAATGAAAACGCGCAGTGGCTGGCCAACCCGTACCGCGAAGGCACCGACGACCTGGGGCCCGTCTACGGCGTGCAATGGCGCCAGTGGCCCGGCTACAAGCTGGTCGATGCGGCGAACACGGCGCAGCGCGAGGATGCCCACCGCAACGGCTTCACGGAAGTGGCCCCGCTCGTGGAAAACGGCGTCGAGAAAGTGCTGCTCTACAAGGCGATCGACCAGTTGCGCGAGTGCCTGGACACGATCGTCAACAACCCCGGCAGCCGCCGCATCCTGTTCCACGGCTGGAATCCGGCCGTGCTGGACCAGGTCGCCCTGCCCGCCTGCCACCTGCTGTACCAGTTCATTCCGAACGCCACCACGAAAGAGATCTCGCTGTGTCTTTACGTGCGCAGCAACGACATCGGCCTGGGCACCCCATTCAACATTGCTGAAGGTGCCGCGCTGCTGCACCTGGTGGGCCGGCTGACGGGCTACACGCCGCGCTGGTTCACCTACTTCATCGGCGACGCGCACATCTACGAGAACCATCTGGAGATGGTGCAGGAACAATTGAAGCGCGAGCCGTACGAAGCACCGCGCCTCGTCATCGCGGACCGCGTGCCCGACTTCGCACAGACCGGCACCTATGCGCCGGAATGGCTGGAAAAGATCGAACCGTCCGACTTCAGCCTCGAGGGCTACCGGCACCACCCGCCGCTGACGGCGCCGATGGCGGTGTAAGCCATCGCCGACGTCAGCTGTTTTTGCCGCCGGAAAATTCCCATCTCCTTCGCGATCCCAGCCCAAGCCGAGCATTGGGCTGGGATGTCGCATTCCGCGCATAATGCATCAAATATTTCCACGAAGCATTTACCGCAACACTGAACTCCGGGTATGCTAGTCGGTTCTGACCATCAGGAACGGATGGTCAACCGGGTTGACGCACCGCTTGGCGCACTCGGCGATGATCTGGCGTTCCGCGCATCGTTTATTCATCTAGATTTATTGATATGAAGTTGCAGAGAAACCATTTCAAAACCGTGCATGCCGAAGGCTTCACGCTCATCGAACTGATCGTTGTAATCGTCTTGATCGGGATACTGTCGGCGATCGCGCTGCCACGGTTCATGGACATGGGCCCGGCAGCACGGGCCGCATCGATTCAAGCCCTTGCTGGCTCCGTCAGGACCTCGATGACCATGTTCAGAGGTCAAACCCTGGTTTCAGGGGTGGGCACACCGGGCACGCAAGCCAATATCACGTATATCACCCTGAGCGATGGCTCGCGCGTCAGGCTCTGGTTCGGCTATCCGGATCGGTGGTGCGATGGCATCGCTGCAACCCAGCAAGACATGCCCGTGCCATCGGGCGGATGTTATCTCTCAACCGCCGCCTTTCGACAGGGAAGCTATACCTTCTACGGCTACGGCAACGACAAGCTTCCCGCCAGATCCGCGGGGTGGCGGATCGAAGAGGCGCCGACACCGATGCTGTGCTCCGTTCAATATATCTTCGATGGCACCGGCGTTCCGGTCGTCAAAGCCAATGTGGAAGGATGCTGAGGTTGAACTGGATTCGAATGCGATACGAATCAGATCCAGATAAATGCAGCCTGCCCGGATAAAGCGGTATGGTCCGCGTTCCGCTTAGTGCAGACAAGAGCCGGCAACGGCACTGATCAGGTACGCCGCGGCATGCCGGCGCACGCCGTCATCAAGTAAATTTCTCGGACTTCTGGCGTCGCGCATACGAGCCGATCACCGCCAATCCGGCCACCAGCAGGATGGCCCCCGCCGGCTCCGGCACGGCAAGCGCGACATCGAGCACGAGCCGCGAATCGGGATTGAACTGCACGCTGGCGCTGTTGATCATTACCGCATCGTGCAGGAACGTGACCCCGACCGGCGCGTAATTACTCAGCGGATTGATCGACACGCCCACGATGGCCGGCGCGCCCGTGAAGCGAAGGATATGCCCATTGAACGCGGCATTGCCGGCGATCTCGTTCGTGGAGTAACGCAGTTCGATCGTCGTGGCGCCGATATCGACGTCGACCGGGATCGGGTCGTAGAAGGCGCTGAGCGGCAGGAGAGTGCCGACAGGGAACTCCACGTCGTCACCAACGACGGCCATGCCGATCGTGGAAATCCTGCTCAACTCGTCAGGCGACGTGCAACAATACACCGCGGCCGTCACATCGGCGCCGGTGAGCACCAAGGGCGCCCCCACCCCTGGCGCACATGCCGCAACCAGGGCGGCGGTCAGCAGAAATCTCTTCATCACACTATTCCAGTCGGGTCAGTTGATTCCGAATTTCGCTGCCCCGGTGCATGCATCCGAAAAGATTTCCCGATGTTAGGCAAGGCGGGGCCCTGCAAGCTTACGCTCATCCCGCCTTGAAATGACATTATTTTTTTGATATCGGTCTGTCGTCGTCCGCCGTGTGGCGTATTCGCGTCAGGCCGGCGTGCGGCAGCAGCCGGTGCTCAGCGGCCGGCCGCCCCGAACGTCACCCGGTCGAGGTTCATCAGGCTGTCTTGCGAACTGCCGTGGAAGCGCAGGATCACGTTGTGCACGCCCGTGACTTTCCTGACCGGCGTGGTGACGGTGGCCCAGGCCTTGCCATCCGGCGCAGCGGGCATGACCAGTGATCCGATGACGTCACCGGCAACGTCGTCCAGCACGATTTCGATCCCCGCGCCGGGCACCGCCCCCATGACCGTCGCCGAAAAGCTCGTGGCGCCGGCGCTGCCGAAATCGACCCGGGAAAATTGCAGCCAGTCGAAATTGTTGATCGATGCGACATACGAGCGGCCCGTCGTGTCCACTTCGACCGACGTGCCGGCCGCCTTGCTTGCCTTCGATGCCTGCACCGGCTTGTAGGGATCGATCCTGGCGAGACTCTTCGAGTCGACCGGCTCCGGCCGCGTGGATTTCGCCGGCAATGGCGGCGGCGCGGCGCCCGGCGCGCCGGCCACCGTCACTTTCAGCCCTTCCTTGTCCACGGTGCCGTTCCAGTCCACCTGCAATTCGCGCGCATAGCCGCTGCCGGTGCGGCGGACCGGCAGCTTGCGCCCGTTCACCGTTACGGCGACTTCGTCGCCAAAGTCATCCGCCAGGTGCAGGGTACCCACGTGCAGCGGCGTGTCGGGCCTGAAGACGAGTTCCTTG
The DNA here is from genome assembly GCF_004209755.1 of Pseudoduganella lutea. Taxonomy (NCBI): domain Bacteria; kingdom Pseudomonadati; phylum Pseudomonadota; class Betaproteobacteria; order Burkholderiales; family Oxalobacteraceae; genus Pseudoduganella; species Pseudoduganella lutea. The sequence goes on from NZ_CP035913.1 coordinate 6,946,339, forward strand.
TTCTGACCATGCCGCCCGCTGGTGGTGACGCTGACGGTGCCATAGCCCTCAGGCGACGCATACAGCGCATCGCGCATGCGACCGTTCATTTCCGGCAGCACGACGGGCTTCAGCCACAGCGCCTTGCTGCGTGCATCGCGGTGGTAGCCGACGATGTCATAGTAGTTGCGCCACAACGCCGGCATGCTGATGTACTGCTTCTTGCTGCGGATCTCGGTGGCGACCGGCACCGGCGTCTTCACCCGCGGCAGGATGTTCAGCGGGTGGTTGAACACGTGGTTGCGATCGAGGTACTGGCGCTCGTATGCATCCTTCTGCAGCACCGCCCATTCATTGGCGCGGCGCGTGTTGAGCAGCAGGCCACCGTAGTGCGTGACGAGGTATGGCGTCCACTCGTCATAGGTGCCGTCCGCGTAGCCCACGCCGCGGTAGAACGGCTGGTAATAATCGTTCAGCTTGCCCAGCACGAAATCCGTGTCGGCGGCGGACCAGATCTCGCCCAGCTTCATGTTCAGCGCCAGCCATTGGCCGCCGAAATATCCCTCGCTGTGCTTGCCCAGCTTGAAGCCGGCATCGGTCAGGTAGCGGGCACGGAACGACGCCACCACCGTGTCGTAGGCAAGCTGGTAGCGTGCCGCGAGCGCCTTGTCGCCCTGTTCCGTGGCCAGCCGCACCATCAGCTTGTAGGCCACGGCCGACAGGCTGGCATTGAACGGATTCGGGTCGCCGCCGGCATCGTAGGAGTTTTCGGAGTGGTCGAACGTGTACGGATACTCCTTGCTCCCGTACAGGTCCGCCTGGTCGAGGATACGTTGGGCGGCGCGCCGCACGTTCGGCCAGATCGCGTCGAAGCGGGCCCGGTCGTTTGTCGCCGCGTATGTCTCGTAGGCCGAGATGATGAAACCGGCGTTCAGGTCGACCCACTTGACGATGTTGCGGTAGTCGGCATGCTCGGTATCGTCCCAGCCGACCATGACGGAACGCAGCGCGCGGTCGGCGCCCACGTCCATCTTGTTCGTATCGTGGTGGATCTGGCCGCTCTTCATCTGCGTGCGCGCCCAGTACCGCAGTTCTTCCCACGCAAAGAACGGCAGCAGCTGGCCCACGATCTGGCGCGCATGCCACATCTGGTCCATCGTGCCGAAGCATGTCCATTGCCCCTCGGCAAACGCAACCCGGCCATCCTTCTTGTACATCGAATTCGTCGACAGGTTCACCAGCGTGTTCAGGGTCTGGTTCTTCAACCAGTCCGGCAGGTTCGACGCACGCATGCGGTCCACCAGTTCCACGGCATTGGCCTTGAGCGCATCGAAGTGCGCCAGGCCCGCTTCCGCGACCGTGGAAGAGTCTCGATGCTGGCCCAGGTACCACGAGCGCTCGGGATCGGAATCCTCGTACCACGCCAGCACGAACCGCACGCGCCGGCTCTCTCCCGGCGCCAGCGTCACCGTGACAACCGAACTGGCCGTTCCGCCGCGCTTGTCATGATTGTCCGCCTTGTCCGTGCCGGTCACCAGAGCCGGCTTGCCGTCCGCCGCGGCATACACCGACCAGGCCCGCGTGCTGAAACCTTTTCCGGCGATGTTCGTCACCGGCGCATTGCCCACGTCGATCCGCAGCGCCAGCGCGGTTTCCGCTACACCGCCGGCCACGTTGGTGACGGTGAACTCATAGAACGCATAGGGAAGGCTCATGCGGCCGGGATCGCTCCGGTCGAACGGGGCAAAGGCCGTCATGCTGACCGAGATGCCGTCGGCGGCGCCGAAATTGACGTGATGCAGCGGCCAGATTGCATCGTCATCCGGCTTGCCGCCGACCATCCTGACCTTCAGCACGGGCACGGTGGATACCTTGCCGCCCCGCCGCGTGGAGAGCGCGAATCCGGCGTTCTTCAGGCGTTCGAAATCGAACGCGTCGGCGGGCGGGCGCAGCATGGCCGCAAAGGTGCCGGTATTGGCATCGAACTTGACGGCGCCCGCACCGAAGCCGCCCAGCGGTGCGCCGGTGGTGCCGTTGACGGCATGGACGGGGATGGCCGCCGTGGCCGCATCCTGTGCAAGCAATGGGAATGAAAGGACAACGGCAACGAGCGCGCAACACGATTTCACGACAAGTGGCTTCATGGCGATCCAGTGATGGTGGCAGCACGCCGGCATGGCGCGCCGCACCGATTCTGCAATGTCGCCTGCGCGCGGGCAATTACGAAATTCGCCAATCGCCCGACAAAATTTGGCTAGTCGCCAGCCCCGCCCTGCTGCTGCGCTGGTGCCATCGACGCCACCAGCGCGTGGTACCACCGCTCCTTGCGTGTCTTGTGCAACTGGTACCACGCGCGGATGGTCTCCGGCCGCCACACCTTCAGCATCTTGAGCACCTCGGCCGTGAATTCCAGCGGCGCCAGGCCGGTGGCCGTCAGCAGGTTGTCGCCCCGCACGGCCGGCTCGTTGCGGTACAGCTTCTCGCCGCGATACGCGGGGCAGGATTGCTTGAGGAAACCCAGGTCGTTGCTGGTGTGCCGGCGCGCATCGAGCGCGCCCACGCTGGCCAGGCCATCGGCGGCGCCGCAAATGGCCGCCACATTGTGGCCCGCGTCCAGCGCATCGCGCGCGAATTCCAGGATCGGGCGCAGCTCGGACTGGTCCCAGCGTTCGCTGCCCGGCAAGATCAGCACGTCGCCTGATGCCAGCGCGAGGTCGGCCAGCGCCAGGTCGGGCACGTGCGTCACGCCGCCCATGCTCGTCACCTCGGCCGTAGTCAGCCCCACCTTGCGAAAACTGAAATCGGCCAGCGGGTTCGCGAAGAAACGGCGGCTGTGCAGCTCCGCCGTCAGATAGCCGATTTCCCAATCGGCCAGCGTATCGACCACCACCAGGTAAGCGTTCATGGCTCCTCCGTCAAGTTGGGCTTGCCAGTATAGCCGTTACGCCGCGCCCGGTCAGCGTGGCGGCACATTCTCCAGCACGCCGATCGGGGCGTTGACCAGCTTGCCATCGATCTTTTTCACTTCGCGGATATACATGTTCTGCACGATGTCGCGGGTGGCGGGGTCGATGCTGATCGGGCCACGGGGGCTGTTCCACTTCATGCCCGCCAGCGTCTTGATCGCCGCGTCACCGGTCACCTTGCCATCGAGCCGCCGCACCGTTTCAGCGATCATGCCCATGGTGTCGTAGGCCGCGACGGTAACGAAGGTCGCCGCCGGCCGCTGCGGGTTCGCCGCCGCGTAAGCCTTCAGGAAGGCGCGGTTGGCATCGTTATCCAGCGCCGTCGAGTAGTTCAGTACCGTCACGGCGCCCAGCGCGCGCTCGCCCAGCGCCGCCAGTGTCGGCGTGTCGCTGGTCATGTCGCCCACGCCCAGGAACTTGATGCCGGCCTTGTCCAGGCCCTTGTCCGTGAAGGCCTTCAGCAGCGCGGTGCCGTCTTCGGCGCCCGGCGCAAAGAAGAACAGCGCATCGGGCTTCTGGTCCTTGGCGCGCTGCACGAACGGCGAATAGTCGGGATTGGCCAGCGGCACGCGCGCCGAGCCCACCACCTTGCCGCCAGCCTCGTTGAACCCCTTGATGAACTTCGTTTCGGCATCGGCGCCGGTGCTGTAGTCGCTCACAAGGGTATAGACCTTGCCGATCTTGCTCTTGCCGGTCCAGGTGCCGAACGGTTCCGTCATCTGGTGCATCGTCATCGACGTGCGCACCATGTACGGCGATTTGTCCGTGATGCCGGTGGTCACGGCGTTCATCACGATCATCGGCGTCTTCGCGCGGGTGGCCAGCGGCGCCACGGCCAGCGCGCTCGGCGTGAGCGAAAAGCCGATCAGGAAATCGACCTTCTCGCGGGCAATCAGCTCTTGCGCGGCGCGCTTCGAATGGTCGGCGTTCGAGCCGCCGTCGTCGCGGTAGATCACTTCGATCTTCTTGCCGGCCACCTTGTCGCCATGCTGGTGCAGATACGTGCGGATGCCATCCTCGAACGGCTTGCCGATATTGGCGAACGGGCCGGTCAGGGCGGCGATCACGCCGACCTTGATCGTGTCCTGGGCCTGGGCCGCCAGCGGCAGACAGGCGATGGCAACGGCGCAGGCGATGGTGCGGGCACCTTTGCAGGCGCTTTTGCTGGCTTTGGTCCGAATATTCATGGTGTCTCCTCCATTTGTTTTATTCACTGCGCCCTGATCGTGGCGCCGTCGTCGTTGCCGTCTTCGTACATCGCCTGCACCTGCGCCGCCCTTCGGGCCAGCACGGCCGCCTGGTTCACGGAACCCTTGTCCGTCAGTTCCCGGTGGTCGATCGAGGGCGGCGCCTCCTGCAGCCGCAGCATCGCCACCGCGTTCGACGAGCCGGTTGCGTCGGCGTTCAGGCGCCGCAGCAGTCCCGCAAAGAAGTCGCGCACCGGTGCACTGGCCAGCACCTGCGCGGGCGTGACACCGGCGCCCAGGCCGGACAGCACCTGGCAGTGCTCCAACCGCGGGAACACAAGCAGGCCGATGGCATGCCGGTCGATGCCGGTGACGACCACATCGAGCACATACGGTGCGCCCATGCTGATCACTTTCGCCCGCAGCGGCCCCACGCTGACGAACGTGCCCGTGGCCAGCTTGAAATCCTCGGCGATACGGCCGTCGAACATGAACCCCAGTTCCGGCTGCGCGTCATCGGCAAAGCGCAGCGCGTCGCCCGTACGGTAATATCCTTCGTCGTCGAAAGCCTCGGCGGTGAGCTCGGGCATGCGCCAGTAGCCGGGCATCACGTGCGGGCCCTTGAAGCGCGCCTCGAGCTTGCCACCAACGGGCGCCAGCTTGACCTGGCAGCCCGGCGCCGGCACGCCCACGTAGCCGGCGCGCACGATCGGCCCGGTGCCGAACGTGCACGAGGGCGACGTTTCCGTCATGCCCAGCCCCGTCATGATGCGGATCGATTCGCCGCAATGGCGCACCGCGATCGCATCGAGCCGGTCCCATGCCGCCTGCGACAGGCCGGCCCCGGCGCAAAAGAACAGTTTTACACGCGAGAAGAAGGTGTCACGCAGCTGCGCATCCGACTCCAGCGCATCGGTCAGCATTTCCCAGCCCTTCGGGATATTGAAATAGACGGTGGGTGCGATCTCGCGCAGGTTGTCCAGCGTGCGCCGGAAATCCTGCGGCGTGGGGCGGCCATCGTCGAGATACAGCGTGCCGCCGTTGTACAGGGCGATGCCCACGTTGTGGCTGCCGCCGAACGTGTGGTTCCAAGGCAGCCAGTCCACCAGCACCGGCGGCGCCTCGCCGAAGAACGGGAACGTCTGCAGCAGCATCTGCTGGTTGCTGCTCCACATGCCGTGCGTGGTGACCACGGCCTTGGGTTTTTTCGTCGAGCCCGACGTGAACAGGAATTTGGCGATCGTGTCCGGCCCGACTGCGGCGTTGGCCGCGTCGACCGTGGTCGGCACCGTTTCCAGCAGCGTCGCGAAGCGCGTCGCCGTGACACCGCCAACGTCGCCGCCATCGAGGATCAGTTCCGCGCCTGGCGGCAATACGGCGGCGATGGCCCGACCGAACGCGCCGCCATCGGAAGCATAGACCGCGCCCGGCGTGAGATGGGCCACGAGTTCGTTCAGCCTGCCGTAATCCGTCGCCACCAGCGAGTACGCTGGCGACACCGGCACGTAGGGCACCCCGGCATACATGGCGCCCAGCGCCAGCTGGTAGTGCTGCAGGTCGTTCCCGGACAGGATCACGAGCGGCCGCTCGGCGGACAGCCCGCGGTCCAGCAGCGCCTGGCCGATGCGGCGGGCACGGTCCAGCATGGCGGCGTAACCAAGCCGTAGCCATTCGCCATCAGCGCCGCGCCGGGCGACCAGCGTGCGCTCCGGCCAGTCGCGAGCGCCGCGCACGAGGCAATCCGTGAACCGGCGTGGCACGTCGCCCAGCGGCGTTTGCGCATCCATGTACCACGTGTCTCCCGCGCGGCGAACGGCAACCTGCGGGCGGCCGATGGCGACGGGACGGCACCGCCCCGGCATCTGCGATGGGATCATGGGCCCTCCTCAGATCGGATAGTGGCGGGGGGTGGTCTGCACGGTGATCCAGCGCAGATCCGTGAACTCGGCGATCGCGGCCTTGCCGCCGAAACGGCCATGACCGCTCGCCTTGACACCGCCGAACGGCATCTGCGCCTCGTCGTGCACGGTGGGCCCGTTGATGTGGCAGATGCCCGATTCGATGCGCCGTGCCACGGCCATCGCCCGGCCGATGTCGCGACTGAACACCGCGGCGGACAAGCCATATTCGCTGTCGTTGGCAAGGCGGATGCCTTCCTCGTCGCCATCGAAGCGAAGGATCGATACGACCGGGCCGAAGGCTTCCTCGCGGTAGGCGGCCATCTCCGGCGTCACGCCATCGATGATCGCCGGCTGCAACAGGTTGCCGCTGGCGCTGGGCACTGCCGGCAGCACCGTCGCGCCGCGTTCGACGGCGTCGCGGATCAGTGCCTCCACGCGCTGCGCTGCGGCCGGGTCGACCATGCCGGCCAGCGGCGCATCCGCATGCGCCGCCTTCAGGCTCGCGGTCTTGGCCGCGAACTTTTCCAGGAACGCCGGGGCGATCTTGCGGTCGACGAGGATGCGGTCGGCCGACATGCAGATCTGGCCCTGGTTGAAGTACGACGAGAATGCCGCCGCTTCCACGGCGGCATCGATGTCTGCGTCGTCCAGCACCAGGATCGGGTTCTTGCCGCCCAGTTCCAGCAGCACCGGTTTCAGGTGCTTCGCCGCCTGCTGCGCGATGATGCGGCCCACATGGGTGGACCCGGTGAAATTGATGCGTCGCACCGCCGGGTGCGCAACCAGCGTTTCCACGACAGCCGCCGCATCCTGTGGCGCGTTGGTGATCACGTTGACCACGCCGGCCGGAAAGCCCGCTTCCTCGAACACGGTGCCGATCAGCCGGTGCAGCGCGGGGCACTGTTCCGAAGCTTTCAGGATGACGGTGTTGCCGCAGGCGAGCGGCATCGCCACGGCGCGAGTGGCCAGGATCACTGGCGCATTCCACGGCGCGATACCCAGCACCACGCCGCAGGGCTGGCGCACGCCCATGGCCAGCGAGCCTGGCACGTCGGACGGAATCACTTCGCCGGCGATCTGGGTGGTCATGCCGGCCGCTTCGCGCAGCATGTTGGCGGCCAGCGTGACATTGAACCCGTACCAGATCGGGCTGCCTCCGGCTTCCAGCACGCCGCGCGCAACGAATTCAGCCCGGTATTTCTCCATCGTGTCGGCCGCCTTCAGCAACAGGCCCCGTCGTTCGGTCGGCAGCATCGCCGCCCAGGCCGGGAAGGCGCGTCGGGCGGCATCGGCGGCGCGCTGCGCATCCTCGACGGTGGCCGCGGCGGCGCGCGTGGCGGTATCGCCGGTGGCGGGATTGCGGCGCTCGAACGTGGCGCCGTTCGAGGCGGCGGCCGCATGGCCGTCCACCAGCAAATCGGTGTCAAACATGGTGTCTCCTCTGCGTTCTCGGGGCCGGCGCATCGCTTGCGCTCTGTGGCCCCGCACTATAAGGGAAATGTGGCGCGGCGACGAAAACTCAGCCGCGCTTGTAGGCTTGCAGTCCCGGCTTGATCGTCTTGTCGTCCAGGAACTGCTTCAACCCTTCCTTGCGGCCCTTCTCGGGATCACGGTAGTTCGACTGGTCGGTCTTCGCATACAGGTAATCCTCGCCCTGCTCCCAGGTCAGCTCGCGCGCGCGCTTGAAGCCCTGCTTCGCGTAGCGCAGCACCACGGGGTTCTTCTCCAGCAGGTTGCGCGCCAGTGCCACCACCGCGTCGCGCAGTTCTTCCTTCGGTACGCTGCGGTTGACGAGGCCCATTTCCGCCGCCTGCCGGCCCGTAAACGTTTCGCCCGTCATGATGTAGTGCAGCGCCTGGCGGTGGCCCATCGTGTCCGCCACGGCCTTGCTTACCAGGTTCCCCGGCGGGATGCCCCAGTTCACTTCGGAGAGGCCGAACACCGCGTCATCGGCGGCGATGGCGAGGTCGCAGGCCACCAGCGGCGAGAACGCGCCGCCGAAGCACCAGCCGTTCACCATCGCGATCGTGGCCTTGCTGTACATGCGCAGCAGCTTCCACTGCCATTGCGAGCAGTCGCGGCGGATCCGTTCCTGGGTGATCTCCGGCTTGCCGTCGGTCTCGCGGAAGTACTCCTTCAAGTCCATGCCGGCGGACCAGGATTCGCCGGCCCCCGTCAGCACGATCACCTGGGCGTCATCGTCCAGCTCCAGCGTTTCCAGCACGTCGATCATCTCGCGGTTCAGCGTGGGGCTCATCGCATTGCGTTTTTCCGGACGGTTCAGCGTAATCCAGCCGATACCGTCCGCCACGTCGACCTTCACCGTCTGCCAGCGCGCTTCATATTTGGACATACATGTCTCCTCGATTCGTTGTATCAGGCTTCCTGATATAAGTTTCATACTAGACTGAATCAGGCAGCCTGACAACCTGTTTTTTGACTTTATTTCATCGGCACGCGAAACTGGCCGCGTCGTCGACGTTGCCGCCCGTATAAGTAGCCACTTTCGGCCAGCTGCACAGCGGTCGCGAGCGCCCGGCGGGGATGTTGCCCAGGCCCGGGTTGACGCTCGCGGTACGTGCCGTGGCGCGGATCGCTTCCGGTTCGACACCCTTCTCCACCCAGTCCACCAGTGCGCCCATCATGTCGAACTGGTCGGTCGCGGGGCCGCCGGAACAGTGGTTCATGCCCGGCACGGCGAACACGCGGGCGAACGACGCAGCATCGGCATAATTCGCCTTCAGCGCATCGAGCCACTTCACCGTGTCGTCGAACGAGAACACGGGATCGCTCACGCCGTGGAAGACCAGCACCTTGCCGCCGCGGCCACGCAGCGTGTCGAGCCGGCCCGGCGTCGCCGGCGTCATGAACGACATCGACGATTCGGTAAACCGGTCTGTCGTCGCGTAGATCTTGCGAGCATCGGTGTCGAAGTTGAAATGGAGCGCGTAGTCGAGCAAGGCCGTGCCGCCTGCCGTCAGCGCTGCCGGATCGGCCGGGGGCGTGGAAAAGATCAGCGCCATCGACGGCGCGCCCAGCGTGGCCGTCAGACCCGGCGCCGTCGCGCTGCCGAGCTTCCAGGCGCGCCAGCCGGGCGCGGCCAGGCCCGGGTCCCAGGACCAGCGCGCGTACAGCGCCGTGCCGGCCGAGTTCTTTGGGCCGTCATAGACCTTTTGCAGCGCGGCTTTCTGCACCGTGGTGAGGCACGAGCCGTCGGCCGCGCCCGTGCACGTCGGCACGTCCTTCTCCAGCGAGAACGTGGCCTGGCAGCGCGCCGTATCGGCCACCATGCCGTCGGTCGCGCCATCAAGCGCGTCGCACCGGGCCAGCACCCGGTTCGCCACCAAAGCCAGGTCGGGATTCGAGAAGCCGGCGCCGATGTTCGGGCGCCCGTCGGGGCCACGCGGCGCGGCGCTGGCCAGCGCCTGGGCGTCCCACATCTGCGTGACCGCCGCCTGTGGCAGGTTGTACCCCGCCGCGCCGGCCAGCACGCCGTCGTACTGGTCGCCGTAGCGGCTGGCCGCCACGAGCCCATGGCGGCCGCCGTTCGAGCAGCCGACGATGTACGAGCGGTCCGGCCCCTTGCCGTAGGCAGCCTTGATCAGGTTCTTCGCCATCGGCGTCAGCTGGCCCACCGCGTTGTAGCCGTAATCCAGGCGCGCCTGCGGATCGAGGCCATACACCTGGCCGGCGATCGCGCCGGGCCGTGTCGCGTCAGGCACGTGGCCCGCGTCGGAACTGATGACGGCATACCCCTGCAGCAGGGCGTTGCTCACCGGCCCGCCACCCGGCAGGTTGCCGAAGGCCGCGTTGCCACCGGTGATGCTGCCATCGTTGCCGCCATTGGCCTGGTAGAAGAAGCGGCCATTCCAGTCGCGTGGCAGGCGCATTTCAAAGCCGATCGCATATGGCCGGCCATCCACGCCCGTGCGCTCGTTCATCTTGCCCAGCACCACGCAGTGCTCGGGCATCGGCGTGGCCACGCCGTTGAGCGTTTGCGTCACGCTGCCCGCCGGCGCCAGCGTGGCCGAGGTGATCGAGGTATTGGCGAACGTCGCGCTGCCGGCGAGCTCGGTGCAGCTTGCAAGCCTGGCGCCGCTGGCTGGCCCGAGGTGGGTGGACACGGCGTTTGGCGTGCCGCTGCCGCCGCAGGCGGTCAGTGCGGCGGCAAGCGCGGCGGCTGTCAGCGCGGGGCGGAAGGATGGATCGTGCATGCGGGTCTCCGGTTATTATGAGGTTAATATCAGGCGTCCTGATATTAACCTCATGGTAACGCCTGAGATGGTGTCGTGACAAGCGGGACTTCGACAACACCGGGATCCGTGCCTGCCATACCGTATGCGATACTTTTGGAGAGGATTCGCGGCGGGGTCGCGTGCTAGCATCGCCCTGTCATGCACAACGGAGCAGACCGGCAATGATCCCCATGCGCGCTGGACCCGGCAACCTGTCAGCCGTTCTCTCCGGCGTCGCCGCCAACCTGTTCCTCGGCTTTTCCTCGCTCTTCTGGTGGGAACTGGCGGCGCTGCCGCCCGCCACGCTGCTGGGCTACCGCATCCTGCTGTCCCTGGCCACGCTGGCCGTCGTCATGGCGATGCTGGATCGCTTCCGGGGCCTGGGGGCACGGCTGACGGGGCGCGTGCTGGCCATCCATGCGGCGGCAGCCGGCCTTGTCGTGATCAATTGGGGCACATTCATCTGGGCCTCCATCCACGGGCACGTCGTCGAGAGCGGGCTGGGGTACCTGATCGCTCCCTTCGTTGCCATCGCCGTGGGCGCCGTCGCCGTTGGCGATCCGACGAGCTGGATACGCAAGGGCGCACTGGCCGTCATCGTCGCCGCCGTCTGCGTAATGGTCCAGCGCAGCGGCGAGTTGCAGCACTGGGTGTACCTGGTCATCGGCGCCACGTGGGGTGCTTACGCATGCCTGAAGAAGCTCACCACGCTCGATGCCTTCAGCGGCTTGCTGTGCGAGACTGTGGTGCTGGCCGCCCTGCTGGCCTTGTCGCTGGCGGTATCGGCCACGTCACTGCGCCTGCCCGCACCCATGGCCGACCCGGGCCTGTTGGTGTTGCTGGCCCTGTGCGGCGTGGTATCGGTATTGCCGCTCTGGCTGTTTTCACTGGCCGCGGCGCGCCTGCGGCTGTCGGTGATGGGGCTTTTCCAGTTCGTGCTGCCCACCACGCAGTTGTTCGTGGCGCTGGTCTTCTACCGCCAGGCCGTGTCGCCCAATACCTTGCTGTGTTTTGCCGTGATCTGGATTGCGCTCGGTGTGCTCGTTGCCGAGCCGGTGGTCAGCCGCGCCCTTGGCGCTCGCCCGGCGGCCTAGCCAGCGGGGTCGCCACCGCCATCGCGCGCGTAATGCCCTGTTCGAGCCCATGTAGCGTGCTCGCATCGGCATCGCCATGCCGCCCGGCGGAACCGCTCGCACAGGCGCGGCCGGCGAATGCCGCGATTGGTTCTACAATACCGCCCAGTCCGACATTTTCCGTTCTCCCATCCATGCCACTGCAAAACGATACGCCCGGCCGACCGTCCGGACTTGCCTACCTCGTGGGCCGCCTCGACCACGTGCTGAGCCGCCGCCTGCGCGAGAGCCTCGCACCGCTCGGTCTCACCGTCACCCAGTACACCGCCCTGTCGGTGTTTCGCGCCCAGGGTTCGCTGTCGAACGCACAGCTGGCTGAACGCACGATGGTGTCGCCGCAATCGGCGAACGAAATGGTCAAGGCGATGGAAGGACAAGGCTGGATCGAACGCCGCCCGGACCCGTCGCACGGCCGCATCATCCAGATCAGCCTGACGATCGCCGGCCACGCGGTGATGGAACGCTGCGATGCCGAGGTGGTGAAGCTGGAGGCGCGCATGTTCGCCGGTCTCACGGCCGAGGAGCGCGGCGCCCTGCATGGGGCATTGCGCGGGGCGGTGCGGGCGCTGAACGACAACTGAGCGCTCCCGTCTCGCGCGTCACACGGCTGAAGCAAAAATCGCCGATAATGGCGGCCTTTCAGAATGCATAATATGACGCAACTTTCCATCATCGTCGCGATCGACCGCCAGCGCGGCATCGGCGTGCGCAATACGCTGCCGTGGCACCTGCCGGAAGACCTGGCCCATTTCAAGCGGCTGACGACCGGCCACCCGATCATCATGGGCCGCAAGACCTTCGATTCGATCGGCCGGCCGTTGCCGAACCGGCGCTCCATCGTCATTACGCGCGATGCGCGATGGCGGCGCGACGGCGTCGAGGCGGTGCACTCGCTCGACGAAGCGGTGGCCCTCGTCGGCGACGCGCCCGCGTTCATCATCGGCGGCGCCCAGGTATTCGACGCATCGCTGGCCATCGCGGACCAGCTGATCGTCACCGAGATCGATGGCGAGTTCGAATGCGACACGTTCTTCCCGCCGATCGACGCCGCCACCTGGAACGAGGCGGAACGCACGCGGCACCAGTCCGCAAGCGGCGTGGCGTTCGATATCGTGCGCTACCGGCGCGCCGGCCGATGAGCATTTTCCTCCCCGCTCAGGGTGGCGCCGCCGCCCATGCACATTGAGTAAGATTTTTCCACCTGAGCGGTGCAATTTCTGCGAGAATCGCGGACTTTTATCGACTCGCACCCAGACCGCCCCGGTTCTCAGCTACCCCGGGCGGTTCTTCTTTTTGGAGACATCATGAAATTTCGTTTCCCCATCGTCATCATCGACGAGGACTTCCGTTCCGAGAACTCTTCCGGCCTGGGTATCCGCGCCCTCGCCGCGGCGATGGAAAAGGAAGGCATGGAAGTGCTGGGTGTGACCAGCTACGGCGACCTGTCGCAGTTCGCCCAGCAGCAGTCGCGCGCTTCCGCCTTCGTGCTGTCGATCGACGACGAGGAGTTTGGCGCCGGTTCGAAGGAAGAAACGGACCACGCGCTGAAATCGCTGCGCGCGTTCGTCGAAGAGATCCGCTACAAGAACGCGGACATCCCAATTTATCTGTACGGTGAAACGCGCACCTCGCGCCATATCCCGAACGACATCCTGCGCGAACTGCACGGCTTCATCCACATGTTCGAGGACACGCCGGAATTCGTGGCGCGCCACATCGTCCGCGAAGCCAAGAGCTACCTGGACGGGCTGTCGCCGCCCTTCTTCCGCGCGCTGGTGCACTACGCGAACGACGGCTCGTATTCCTGGCACTGCCCCGGCCACTCGGGCGGCGTGGCCTTCCTGAAGTCGCCGATCGGCCAGATGTTCCACCAGTTCTTCGGCGAGAACATGCTGCGCGCCGACGTGTGCAACGCCGTCGAGGAACTGGGCCAGCTACTCGACCACACGGGCCCCGTGGCCGCTTCCGAACGCAACGCCGCGCGCATCTACAACGCCGACCACTGCTACTTCGTCACGAACGGCACGTCCACGTCGAACAAGATGGTATGGCATTCGACCGTGGCGCCGGGCGACATCGTCGTCGTCGACCGCAACTGCCACAAATCGATCCTGCACTCGATCATCATGTGCGGTGCGATCCCCGTGTTCCTGATGCCGACCCGGAACCACCTGGGCATCATCGGTCCGATCCCGCTGGAAGAGTTCACGATGGAATCCATCCAGCGCAAGATCGACAACAACCCGTTCGCCCGCGAGGCCAAGAACAAGAAGCCGCGCATCCTGACGATCACGCAATCGACCTACGACGGCGTGGTGTACAACGTCGAGCTGCTGCGCGAAATGCTGGACGGGAAGATCGACACGCTGCATTTCGACGAAGCCTGGCTGCCGCACGCCACGTTCCACGACTTCTACAAGAACATGCACGCGATCGGCAAGGACCGCCCGCGCGCCAAGGAGTCGCTGATCTTCTCCACGCAGTCCACCCACAAGCTGCTGGCGGGCCTGTCGCAGGCGTCGCAGGTGCTGGTGCGCGATTCCGAGACCGTGAAGCTGGACAAGGACATGTTTAACGAGGCGTACCTGATGCACACGTCGACGTCGCCGCAGTATTCGATCATCGCCTCGTGCGACGTGGCCGCGGCCATGATGGAAGCGCCCGGCGGCACCGCGCTGGTCGAGGAATCGATCCTGGAAGCGCTCGACTTCCGCCGCGCGATGAAGAAGATCGACGAGGAATGGGGCAGCGACTGGTGGTTCAAAGTCTGGGGCCCGGACACGTTCGCCGAGGAAGGCATCGGCACGCAGGACGACTGGATCTTCAAGGAAGAAAGCCAGGAGTGGCACGGCTTCGGCAAGCTGGCGCCCGGCTTCAACATGCTCGACCCGATCAAGGCCACGATCGTCAACCCGGGCCTGTCGCTGCAGGGCCAGTTCGCCGAGACCGGCATTCCCGCATCGATCGTCACCAAGTACCTGGCCGAACACGGCGTGATCGTCGAGAAGTGCGGCCTGTACTCGTTCTTCATCATGTTCACCATCGGCATCACGAAGGGCCGCTGGAACACGCTGCTGACCGCGCTGCAGCAATTCAAGGATGACTACGACAAGAACGCGCCGCTGTGGCGCATCCTGCCGGAGTTCTCGGCGAACAACCCGCGCTACGAACAGATGGGCCTGCGCGACCTGTGCCAGCAGATCCACGATTTCTACAAGGCCTATGACGTGGCGCGCCTGACGACGGAGATGTACACGTCGAGCATGGTGCCGGCGATGAAGCCGTCCGACGCATTCGCCAAGATGGCGCACCGCGAAATCGAGCGCGTGGCCATCGACGAACTCGAAGGCCGCATCACGTCGATCCTGCTGACGCCCTACCCGCCGGGCATCCCGCTGCTGATCCCGGGCGAACAGTTCAACCGCACGATCGTCGACTACCTGCGCTTTGCGCGCGATTTCAACGAGCGCTTCCCGGGCTTTGAAACGGACGTGCACGGCCTCGTCAAGCGCGAGGTGAATGGCAAACGCGATTACTTCGTGGACTGCGTGAAGGAATAAGCTGGAGAACCCGGCAGTGAAGCGGCCCGTGTGGCCGCTTTTTTTACAAGCGGCCGCGGTTTCCGGCCGTGGCCGCGATCAGCCTGGCGGATACAGGCGCCGTACCAGCTGCCGGTCGCTTTCCGAGAGATCGGTCGCACCGCCGATCGCCACGCCGCCCGTCTGACTGGCAGGAAAGGCGAACGTCATGATCGATCGTGGATCGAAGTCGCGGTACTCGCCCACCTCGCGCAGCGGCACTTTCCTGAATACCTTCTCCTCGATCTGCGCGACCGACCAGAAATTGGGCGGCCCCGTAAGCTCTTTCATGATCTCGTCCTTGTTCCAGCGAATCGTGGCGCGCGGATTCTGGTGCTCCTCGATCAGGCCGATGGCATGCCCGAACTCGTGCAGGACATTCTCCCGCCTAACCCAGCCCAGATTCATGGTCGGCGCGGTCTTCGCCACGCCCAGGGCGTCGGTCCCGACGAAGGACCAGGAACCGGCAGAGGATTCAAACGCGATCCGCACATCGGCGTCGCCCGATTCCACGAACTGGAAATGCAGGTTGGCATGTTTCGTCCAGTCGACGGCGGCCTGTTTCACGATCTCGCGCTGCTTGGCCGAACCACCGATAAAGGCAATCCGGATCGTGGCGCCAATCGCCCAGTACTTGCCGGTGCCGCGTGCCTTGTTCGTCTCGGTGGCCTTGGCCTGGCTCAGCACCTGTTCCTGGACCGGGTTGAGCTTTCGGATCGATACGACCGCCGCGATCGCGTCATCGTGCTGCGCATGGATTTCGCCGAGCGTCTTCTTGGCTTCGGCGAGCACCAGCTGCACATTCGTTTCCAACGTTGCCACCGTCGTCTTCGCCGCCAGCAATTCCACCTGCGATTTCTTGAGCTCTTCTGAGGCTTTCTCGACCTCGGTTTGTAGCGCACCGAGCTTTTCAACCGATGCTTCGAGCTTGAATCCGAAAAAATAGGCGCCGACCACGATGAAAACGGCCAGTACGGCCGCAGTGAACTTGGCGAACCGGATCAGGTCCCTGTCTACGACGTAGGTCACATGCCTGCCGTCTTCCGGCGCGGGAGCCGGTGGCTGGACAGACAACAGGTTCGCCTGGCAGTACCGGCAGCGTATTGCATCGCCGTGCACTTCTTCCCTGCAGAACGGACACGTTTTCATCATGGCCTGGCAATGGTTTCCCATGCGATCGACGCGTCTCGGCGGCGGCTGAACGGATACCGCATCGCTTGACAGTCGCAGGCATGCGGCGACGCTGCGCAACCGTGCGTGCACGGCCTTTCGTGCAGGGCAAGCTCACCGCAGTCTACGCCTGCGCAAGCAGCCTGGTAGACTTTCTTTCTGCAGGTTGCGAAAGCGCTACGGCCGGGGCGTCAGGCCACCACGGCCACCGTCAGCGTCGCCACGTAGCCATCGGTGGCATTGCCCGTCACCGTCGCCAGTTGCAACGCGTAGCCATCGCTGAAGATGTTGTCGGTCGCAAAACTGATCTGCGACAGGTTGCGCACGCTGGCGCTGTAGCCGGACGTCGCATACACCTGGTTGCAGATATCGGTCGGGAACGCGAACTGCGACGTCTTGATGCGGTTCGATGCGATTGCCGCCTTCGCCAGCGTGGCATACACCTCGAAGTGCACATGCGGCATGCGGCCCGCGTAGCATCCGGGGAAGACCGTGGTGAACGTGATGTCGCCGTTCGCATCCGCCTGCTGGACGCCGCGCAGGTAGTTCTGGTTCGTCACGCCGCCCGAGTACAGCGAGTAATTGCCTTCGCGGTCGCAATGCCACAGGTACACCGCAAAGTTGCCCGCCGCCGCGCAGCTGTTGTTGGCGTTGACGATGTGCAGCCTGATCGTCAACGGCACACCGGCCGCCGTGCCGCTCATCGTGCCGAAGCTGCCGCGGATATCGCTGCGCACGACACCGCTCTGCGTCAGGACGTTGACGACGCCGCTCCCGTTGCTGTTGGTGCCATCGGCTGGGTAAGGGCCGCCGGTTTCCTCGGGAATCACCGAGCAGCTGCCGCTCGTGGTCGTCGTCCCCGTCGTGCCGGTGGAGGTGGTGATGCCCGTGCTCGTGGTCCCGGTCGTGGTCGTACCGGTGTCCGCGCTGGTGCTGGTGCTGCCTTCGGTATCGGAAGAACCGCCGCACCCGAGGATGGGCAACGTTGCCGCGCCGGCCAGCAGCCAGCGCAGCGACTGGCGCCGTCCGGCCGTGGTATTCAGCATCGTTTGCAGGTCTTCTTCCAGGCTGTGCCCGTGATATGCCATCGCTTGCTCCTGTGGTGATGGGGTTACTGGGCGCCGGGGTGGCCGGGCTCGCGGTCGCCATCCTGGCGTGGCGAACGCACGGTCTTGCGCTCGTCCAGTGACTTGCGCTGCTCGGCGGTCAGCACGCCCAGCACTTTCTGCTCGGTGCGCAGGTGCGACAGCGTGACGTTGGCGTCCGCCTGCGCCGCGGCCTGGGCCAGTTTCACCGCGGCGGCATCGTCGAACTTCGCGGCACCGTGCAGCGCGAACAGCGCACGGTCGGCTTTCTCGCGCGCCTTCGCCTGTTCGCGCAGGTACGGCACTTGGCCATGCACGATGGCGAAGATCTTGTCCCGCTGGGCTTCGCTCAGGTCGATGCCGCGCAGGTAAGGCGGCACGTTGTCGAAGCCGGGGCCTGGACCGAAGCCGGCCCCCTCCCCACGCGGGCCACGCGGGCCGTCGTCATCCTGCAGGGCCGGGCCCGGGCCGCGGCGCTCGTCCATCCGCGCGCTGTCCGCGTGGCCGCCGCGCGGCCCATCATTGCGCTCTTCGTCGCCGTTGCCTTGCGCGAGCGCCGCCAGCGGCAGCGCCAGTGCGGTGGCAAGGAGGAGTCGTTGCAAGTTTTGTATTGTGTTGTTCATCAGCGGTCCTTCAGTGACAGGGGAGCCGCCATTTTCTTGCCGGGCCGTGTAAAGCGCGGTTAGACGGGGGTAAATCCGTGTAAAGGGCGCCGCTGTAAAAGCGGGTAAAAGACCGTGCGGCAAAGGCCAATGCCCTACAGGCGGCTGCTATCATGGCCCTTTGCCGACTGATGATGAAGTGATGAGCAAGGTTCTGTTGATCGACGACGATGTCGAACTGGTAAGCATGTTCCAGGAATACCTGGAGCAGGAGGGTTTCGAAGTAAAGACGGCGCACGACGGCGAAGCCGGCGCCGCCACGGCGCTGACGGGCCAGTACGCGATCGCGATCCTCGACGTGATGATGCCGCGGATGAATGGCCTGGAAACGCTGCGGCGCATCCGCGCGGCCAGCCGCATGCCGATCCTGATGCTGACCGCCCGCGGCGACGACACCGACCGCATCGTGGGCCTGGAACTGGGGGCGGACGATTACGTGACCAAGCCCTGCACGCCGCGCGAGCTGACGGCGCGCATCCGCGCGATCCTGCGCCGCACGGCCGGCACGCCGATGGACCAGCTGGCCTCGGCGCCGCTCGTCGTCGGCCAGTTGACGATGTGGCCGGAACAGCGGCGCGCCGCCTGGGCCGGCGCCACCGTGGAACTGACGAGCACTGAATTCAACCTGCTCGAAGTGCTTGCGCGGCACGCGGGCAAGCCGGTCAGCAAGAACACGCTGTCCGAGCAGGGCCTGGGCCGGCCCATGGCGCGCTTCGACCGCAACATCGACGTGCACCTGTCCAGCCTGCGCCACAAGCTTGGCACGCTGGCCGATGGCCGCTCCTGCCTGCAAACCGTGTACCGGATGGGTTACCAGCTGATCAAGGATTGACGTGGGCCGCCTGTTCTGGAAATTCTTCCTGTCGATCCTGCTGGCGCAGGTCGCCGCCACGGTGGGCATCGGCGGCGCCCTCTGGCTGAAGAGCCGTGCCGCCGAACAGGAACAACGCCCCGCCATCGATTTCAGCCCGCCGGCCGCGATGGCGATCGAATCGGCCGCCGCCACGCTGGAATTCGGCGGCCCGCAGGCGTTGAAGCGCCTGCTGGAGAACATGGACCGTCATCGCGTGTTTGCCGTGGACGACCTGGGCAAGGAATTGCTGGGCCGGATCGTCAACCCCGTGCAGGTTGCGGCGGCCCGCGCCGTGCTCGACAGGGGCGATATGCGCGTGGTCCGCCGCATGACCCTGCCGAACGGCCGCCGCTACCTGCTGTTCCTGCCCGCGCAAGACCGGCTGACGCCGATGAATACCGCCGATGCCCGCCTGCTGCTGGCCGGCGCCGGCATGCCGATGGCGGACATGGGGCCGCGCGGGCCCGGCTTTCAGCCAAACCTTCAGCCGAACTTTCAGCCCTATTTCCAGCCCGGCCTGCAGCCTGATTTGCCACCCGGCCCCGCCGGCCGGGCCGAAGCACGCATGGGGCCCGGCCCCGGCCCCATGGAGCCGAACGGCCCGCGCGGCCGCTTCCAGCCACTGACACCGTTCATTCCGCTGGCCGCCGCGCTGGTGGCGAGCCTGTTGTTCGCCGCCCTGCTTGCCTGGTATTTCTCGCGCCCGATCCGCTCGCTGCGGCAGGCATTCGAAGCCGCATCGGTTGGCGACCTGGCGCCGCGCTTCGCCGGTGCCGGCAAGCGCGGCGACGAACTGACGGACCTGGGCCGCGATTTCGACCGCATGACGGCGCGGCTGCGCAACCTGATGGATGGCCAGCGCCGCCTGCTGCACGACGTGTCGCACGAGCTGCGCTCGCCGCTGGCGCGGCTGCAGGCCGCGATCGGCCTGGCGCACCAGAATCCGGCCCGCATGGCGGCCTCGTTCCAGCGCATTGAACGCGAAAGCGTGCGCATGGACAAGCTGGTCGATGAGTTGCTGACGCTGTCGCGACTGGAAGCGGGCGCGCTGGCTGGCGCGCGCGAGGAGATCGACGTGGGCGAGCTGCTGCACGGGATCGTCGGCGATGCGCAGTTCGAGGCCACGGCACAGGGGCGCACTGTTGCCGCGCGCGGCAGTGTCGACGTGCTGCTGCTCGGCCAGCCGGACCTGCTGGCGCGCGCCATCGAGAACGTCGTGCGCAACGCCATCAAGCACAGCCCGGAAGGGGAAACGATCGTCGTCGACAGCGCCGTCGATGCGGCCACGCTGCGCATCCGGGTACTCGACCGCGGGCCCGGCGTGGCGGCGCAGGACCTGCAGGCGATCTTCGAGCCGTTCTTCCGCAGCAGCGGCACGGAGAAGGACGTGGAGGGGCATGGCCTGGGCCTGGCCATCGCGCGGCAGGTGGTGCAGCAGCACGGCGGCACCATCGGCGCCGTCAACCGCGACGGCGGTGGCCTGTGCGTGGAGATCGCGCTGCCGCTCGATTGAGCGCCTCAGGCACTCTGCGGCGTCATCGGTGATGATTGCAAAAACAACAAAATGCCTGATAATCGTGGTTGAACCCAACCGCGAACCGACCAATGCCAACGTCCCCGCTGCCCGCTCTTCTCGTCGCGCTGTCGTGCTGCCTGCTCAACGCATGCAGCCTGGTCAAGGTCAACGGCGATGCGCGCACGTTTTACTCCTCGACCGTGCTGGTCGGCCGCGTGGCCAGTGCGGCACCCCCGCATGTTCCCCTCGTGGTTGCCGCCTTCAGCCGTGACCATGGTGCGCTCGTTCCTGTCCACCACGCGGTACTGCACGAGGCCGGGGGATACGAACTGCTGGTGCCAAAGGGCGACTACATCGTCGCCGGATTTGCCGATGCCAACGGCAACCTGCGGCTCGACGAGGGCGAAGCGGCCGGCCAGTTCCGCCCCGGGCCGGTCGTGGCAAACGGTACCGGCACCGTCGTCGAGCTCAATTTTTCGGTGGGCGGCCAGCCGACCGATCTCCCTGTCGGCACCGCTGTCGGCGCCGCACCGCCCGGCACGCTGCACAGCACCCAGGCCGGCGCCATCGCCGACCTCGATGCCCCGGTGTTTTCCGCGCAGTTCGCCCGCACCGGGTACTGGACGCCCACCGAATTCTTCCGCACCGCCGGCGGCAATGTCTACTTCCTGGACAAGTACGACCCGGCCAGGATTCCGGTGCTGTTCGTGCATGGCGTCGGCGGTTCGCCGCAGGAATGGCGCTACTTCGTCGAGCACCTCGACCGCAAGCGCTATCAGCCATGGTTCTTCTACTACCCATCCGGCGCTTCGCTCGATTCCATGTCCTACCTGCTGTACTGGAAGCTGATCAACCTGCAGCGCACGCACCACTTCCGGCGCATCGTCTTCACCGCGCACAGCATGGGCGGTCTCGTCGTGCGCAATTTCCTGTCGAACTACGGCGCGCAGCTGCCGGCGGAAAAGACGTTCGTGTCGCTGTCCACGCCCTGGGGCGGCGATGCCATGGCCGACCGGGGCGTGGCGCATTCCCCGGCCGTGGTGCCGTCGTGGAACGACATGCAGGCGGGCGGCCGCTTCATCCAGTCGCTGTACCAGCGCCCTCTGCCCGGCAACACGGACTACTACCTGTTCTTCGGCCATGCGGGCGGCTACAGCTTCCTGCATTCGGCCAATACCGACGGCGCTGTCACGCTGGCCAGCGAGCTGCGACCGCAAGCCCAGGCGGAGGCGCGCATGATCTACGGCTTCGACGAGGACCACACCAGCATCCTGCACTCGCCGCAGGCCTTCGCGCGTTATGCGGCAGTGCTCGACACCGCCACGGCCGGCGCCGGCGGTGCGCCGGCCGCGCCAGGCGGCCATGTGCGCGTGGCCCTGCACTATGGCGGCGCCGGCGGACTGGCACCGGCCGAGCCCCTGCTCGTGCTCACGCCCGCCGACGGCGCGCAGGGGCGCATCGTGGTGCCCATCCTTGCGGGCGACCGCGAGCGCCAGCTGGGCCCCTTTGCCGCGGGTGTGTATGAGGTCGCGGTCATCTCGCACGGCTTCACCGCGCTGCCGGCACGGCGGACGGTAACGATCGCCGCGGGGCAGGTGCCGGATCTGGACATCGCGCTGTCCCCGGTCGGCACGCTGTTCGGTTACATCGGGGCGGAAGTGACGGCGGGAGAAAACCCCGCGGGGAGCTTCCGCAAGCCGCACCCCGGCATCGACATCGATGCCATCACCCTGTCCAATGGCCACGTCCGACGCACCCTCGTGCCCGATCGAAGCCGCACGGAATTGGGCATCGACAGCCACCTGGCAGGCAGGGATGACGCGGCCAGGGCCATGT
Organism: Pseudoduganella lutea; assembly: GCF_004209755.1. NCBI lineage: Bacteria > Pseudomonadati > Pseudomonadota > Betaproteobacteria > Burkholderiales > Oxalobacteraceae > Pseudoduganella > Pseudoduganella lutea. The sequence goes on from NZ_CP035913.1 coordinate 6,968,440, forward strand.
TTTCCTTTGTGGGCCTGGCCGATGGCGACTACGAACTGGCGATCACCGCCGAAGGGTACCTGCCCTATCGTGCGACGCGTACCGTGGTCGCTGGCAGGACCGGCAAGGTCGAACCGATCGTGCTGACGCGGCAGTAGCCCGCGCGCCGGCCTGCACCCGCGCCGGAGAACCCCGGAAGTGGCGGCGTCGACAAACGGCGCTGCGCAAACGGCGAGGCCCCCCGCGCCGGAACGCGGGAGGCCTCGCTGCCAAGCTCGTTGCAACGCCCGGCTACAGCCTGGCGCCGCGCCGCTTCGTCGTCACGCCTTCGGCAGCGTGACGCCGTGCTGGCCCTGGTACTTGCCGTTGCGGTCCTTGTACGACGTTTCGCATTCCTCGTCGCTCTGGAAGAACAGCACCTGCGCGCAGCCTTCGCCGGCATAGATCTTGGCGGGAAGCGGCGTCGTGTTCGAGAACTCCAGCGTCACGTAGCCTTCCCATTCCGGTTCGAACGGGGTGACATTGACGATGATGCCGCAGCGCGCATAGGTGGACTTGCCGAGGCAGACGGTCAGCACGTCGCGCGGGATGCGGAAATATTCGATGGTGCGGGCCAGCGCGAACGAGTTCGGCGGGATGATGCAGACGTCGCTCTTGACGTCCACGAACGAGTTGGAATCGAAGTTCTTCGGGTCGACGATCGTGCTGTTGATGTTCGTGAAGATCTTGAATTCGTCCGCGCAGCGGATATCGTAGCCGTACGACGACGTGCCGAACGAAATGACCTTGCGGCCGTCCACTGTCCTGACCTGCCCCGGTTCAAAGGGTTCGATCATTCCGGTCGATTCCGCCATCCGGCGGATCCATTTGTCGCTTTTAATCGTCATCGCAAAGGCTTTAGAAAGTCTGTTGGTGGGTGGTGCGGCTGCGCCGCGTGGGCGCGATTCTACGCGAACTCGCCTTTCCCCTGAAGCATTTTGCGCGATTTCACGCCGGCTGGGCTTCCTTGCACAGCGCCAGTTCGCTACCGGTGAGCTCGCAGACCATGTCGCGCACCGCCTGCGCCGTCAGCACGGGAAACTCCATCGGGAACAGGTGCCCGCCCGGCATCAGCCGGAAGTTGCGGCCCACCAGCGCCTTGGTCGCGGCCAGGCCGGCCTGCCGGTTTTCGATCGAGATGCGGCCGGCCAGGTAACCGACCGGCACCGGGAACTCGCCGGCCACGAGGTGCCCGATATGGTGCGGCAGCGTCCGGTAAACCGCGGTCTCGACGTCGCGCGAGAAGCGCAGCTGCACGCCTTCGGGATGCGGCACCAGCCCCGCGTGCAGGTAATCCTGCAGCACGCCCGGCGCCCACGCGGCAAACAGTTCCTTGCTGGCGAAATGGCGCAGCGCATCGGCTTCGGTGGGCCACACATTCCTGCGCCGCACCGACAGGCGCGAGGGCGAATAGCGGTCCTCGGCATTGAAGCGCTTGACCAGCCGCCACGCGAACGCGCGCCAGCCCGCCACGACCGGCGAGTCGAGCAGCACCACGCAGCGCGCCAGCTCGGGGCGCCGGGCGGCCGCCATCAGGCTCAGCATCCCGCCCAGCGAATGACCGACGAGGATCACCGGCTCGCCGCGATAGCGCGCCACCAGCTCGGCGATCAGCTCATCGACCAGTTCATGCCAGCCGTCGCGCACGGGAAATGCCGGATTGTGGGCATGCATGTCGAGCGCCTGCACATCGAAGTCCTTGTCGAGCTGTTCGAACAATTGGCGGTACGTGCCGGCGGGATAGCTGTTGGCGTGCGAGAAGTGCAGGATGGGTTTCATTGTGAGGGGCGCCAGGGCACCGGAATTTCGGGCGTGGCGATGTTAGCGGGTGAATCTTAGGTTGGCCTTACTTCAATAATATTAACATACGGAAAAGCCTGTCCTGCCGCGAGGGGATCGGCGGCGCCCCCCCATATCCTTCATACGGACAGCCCATACCGCCACCGACGTGACGACCGGCGCGTTGCCTGCTACGCTGGCGTCATGGACAGACTCTCGACACCCGGCCAGGTGGCCCTCGCCCGCCCAGGCATCACTTCTCCCGCCGAATGGCAAACCCGCGTCGATCTCGCCGCCTGCTACCAGCTGTGCGCGCTGTATGGCTGGGACGACGGCATCTACACCCACATCTCGGCAGCCGTGCCGGGCGAACCGGGCCACTACCTGATCAACCCGTTCGGCATGCGCTTCAACGAAGTGCGGGCGTCGAACCTGGTCAAGGTGGACGGCGATGGTCACGTTGTGGGCCCGTCGCAGTACACGGCGAACCGGTCCGGCTTCCGCCTGCACGGCGCCGTGCACAAGGCGCGCCCCGATGCGGCGTGCGTCATGCACCTGCATAACCTCGCCGGCATCGCCGTCGGCATGCAGGAAACCGGCCTGCTGCCCCTGTCGCCCTACGCGCTGCGCTTCTACAACGAGCTGGCGTATCACGACTATGAAGGCATCGCCATGGAGGAAGACGAGCAGCGGCGCCTGGTCCACGACCTGGGTTCGCGCCACGCCATGCTGCTGCGTAACCACGGCAGCCTGACGGTGGGCCGCACGATTCCCGAAGCGTTCGTGCTGATGGAAACGCTGGACCGCGCCTGCGACGCGCAACTGCGCGCCCAGGCGGCCATGGTGCCGCTGCGCCAGCCGCCTGAAGCCATGTGCCGGAAAGTCCATGAGCAGTTGCTGGGCGATCATTCGCCGGAAGGCGCGCTCGAGTGGCCGTCCCTGCTGCGCCGCCTGGATGCGGAAAGCCCGCAGTACCGCAGCTGATACCGTACCGTTTCACTTTTTCGAGGAGATGCAAAGCATGCCGACCATTAATGTCCAGCTGTTCGAAGGCCGTACCCCGGAACAAAAGCGCGCCTTCGTGCAGGCCGTCACCCAAGCCACCGTCGAGACGCTGGGCTCGTCCCCTGAATCCGTGGACATCATCCTCCACGAGGTCAAGCGCGAGCACTGGGCCACGGGCGGCAAGCTGTGGTCCGAGGAATGAACACCGCCGCCTGAGCGGCCCCGCCTTACTTCACCGTCCCTTGCCGAACATCCTTGATTCGGCCGCCAGCGCGAGCAGATTCGGATCGCGCTCGCGCGTCTTCGGCAGCAATAGCGTGATGACCTGGTGCGACGCATACGGCCCGGCGAGGGCGATCAGCTCGATGCGCGCGCTGTACTCGGCCACCCGGGCTGGCAGCAGGCTGTAGCCCATGCCGCTGCCGACCAGATTGATGAGCGAAAAGATGTCGCTGACCTGCATGGTGGTTTCCGGCACGAAGCCGGCTTGCCGGAACGCGTGATTGAAACTGTCGGATGTCACGAACCCGCCGCCCAGCGTGATGAACTGTTCGTTGCGCAAATCCTTCAGGTCCACGGCGGCCTTGCCCGCGTAGGGCGACCCCAGCGGCGCGGCGAGGCGCACCTCATCCTCGAACAGCGGCACGGCCACCAGGTTCGTGTTATCGGACGGCGCCTGCAAGCCGATGACGACCGCGTCGAGCCGGCCGTCCGCCAGGCCCTGCAACAGATCCTTGTTCGAGCCCAGCGTCAGGTCGACGTGCAGGTCGGGCCGGCGCAATTTCAGCCCCATCAGCAGGTGCGGAATGCAGCGCAGCGTCAGCGAATACAGCGAACCGATGCGCAGCCGGTTGCTGTTGAAGCCAGCCAGTTCGCGCACCTTGCGGATGCCCTCCTCCGTTTCCGCCACCGCCCGCTGCGCATGGCTGGCAAACGCGAACGCGGCCGGCAGCGCCGTCAGCTTGCGGCCTTCGCGCTGGAACAACTGGCAGCGCAAGCCTTCTTCCAGCGAATGCAGCGCGCGGTGCACGCTGACGATGCTCTGCCCCACTTCCTCGGACACGCGCGCCAGGCTGGACAGGCGCATGAACGCCAGGAAGATTTCCAGCTTCTTCAAGGTGATTTCTTCGTCGATCATGGTGCCAGAATACTGCAATATTTAACTTCATAGTAAACATCGGCACCCTCCGGTTGATTGAATGGCCCTCCTGGCAGGCCTATGCTTGGCCTTACCCGACAAGCAACAAGCTAGGAGACAGCATGAACGGCACTCCCCCGCTCCAGGGGCAAACACGGCAGGCGCAACCTCGTCAATGGGATACACGGCGCCAGGAAAAGCGCCGGCGCATCGATGCGGTCCGCCACCTGAGCGACGGCCGCGTTCTCGGCACGGATGCCATCGTCGACGCGTTACAGCTGCTGGTGGCCAGCGGCGACCGCGTCGTCCTCGAGGGGAACAACCAGAAACAGGCCGACTTCCTGGCCCGGGCCCTGGTCCGGCTCGATCCCGACAAGGTCAACGGGCTGCACCTGATCATGCCCAGCGTGAGCCTGCCCCAGCACCTGGACCTGTTCGAGCAAGGCATCGCGAGCAAGCTCGATTTCGCGTTCGCCGGCGCGCAAAGCCTGCGCATCTCGCAGCTGCTGCAGGATGGCGTGCTGCAGGTGGGCGCGCTGCACACCTATGTCGAACTGTATGCGCGCCTGTATGTCGATCTCGTGCCGAACGTGGTGCTGGTGGCCGGCTACAAGGCCGACCGCGACGGCAACCTGTACACGGGCCCGAGCACCGAGGACACGCCGGCCCTGGTGGAGGCGGCCGCGTTCCGCGATGGCATCGTCATTGCCCAGGTCAACGAGATCGTCGACGATCCGGCCGGCCTGCCGCGCGTGGACATTCCCGGCTCGTGGATCGACTTCGTGGTGCAGGCCGACAAGCCGTTTTATATCGAACCGCTGTTTACCCGCGACCCGCGCCTGATCAAGCCCGTGCACGTGCTGATGGGGATGATGGCGATCCGCGGCGTCTACGAGCGCCACAACGTCCAGTCGCTGAACCACGGTATCGGCTTCAACACGGCCGCGATCGAACTGCTGCTGCCGACCTACGGCGAGCAGCTCGGGCTGAAGGGCAAGATCTGCCGCAACTGGACACTGAATCCCCACCCCACGCTGATCCCGGCGATCGAAAGCGGCTGGGTCGACAGCGTGCACTGCTTCGGCGCGGAACTGGGCATGGAAGCCTACACGGCGGCCCGGCCGGACATCTTCTTCACGGGCCGCGACGGCTCGATGCGCTCGAACCGCCTGCTGTGCCAGATGGCCGGCCAATACGCGGTCGACCTGTTCATCGGCGCCACCTTGCAGATGGATGGCGCGGGCAACTCGTCGACCGTCACGCACGGGCGCCTGACGGGGTTCGGCGGCGCCCCGAACATGGGCCACGATCCGCACGGCCGCCGCCACGCCACGCCGGCGTGGCTCGACCTCATCGAAGGCGACGACCCGCTGTCACGGGGCCGCAAGCTGGTGGTGCAGATGGTCGAGACTTTCCAGGACGGCAGCCAGCCGACCATCGTGGAATCGCTCGACGCGGTCGAAGTGGGCAAGGCATCGGGCATGCCGCTGGCGCCCGTGATGATCTATGGCGACGACGTCACGCACGTGCTGACCGAAGAAGGCATCGCCTACCTGTACAAGGCCCGCTCGCTCGAAGAGCGCAAGGCCATGCTGGCCGCCGTGGCGGGCGTCACGCCGGTCGGCCTGCGCCACGATCCGAAGCAGACGGCGAAGATGCGCCAGGAGGGCCTGATCGCGCTGCCGGAGGATATCGGCGTGCAGCGTTCGCAGGCCACGCGCTCGCTGCTGGCGGCGAAAAGCATCGCCGACCTGGTGGACTGGTCGGATGGGCTGTATGACCCGCCCGCGAAATTCAGGAGCTGGTGATGACGACACTGAACCCACTGCAGCACATTCGCATTTCACCCCCCTCCTGCGCGCGGCAACTGGCCGGCCTGGCCGTGGCCGCGCTGGTCGACGAGGCGATGCTCACGCCGAAGCCCGGCCTCGTCGACATGCGCGGCAGCGGTGCCCACCGCGACCTGAGCTGGCTGCTGATGTGCCACTCCGCGCACGCGCTGCGGCCGGCTTTCGAAGCCATGGCCCATGCCGGCGCGACAATCCATGACCTGCCGGCGCTGCGGCGCCGCATCGGTGCCATCGGCCGCGACGCGGAAGCAACCATGATGGCGGCGACGGGCGGCGTGAACACGCACCGCGGCGCCATCTGGGCACTGGGCCTGCTCGTGACCGCCGCGGGCCAGGTGGCTGGTGGCGCCACGCCGGCGGCGATCGCGTCCCGGGCCGGCACGCTGGCCCGGCTGGCCGATGCCGGCGCGCCGGCCTGCACGGGGAATAAGGGGGAAACGGCGCGCTGGCAATATGGCGTTGGCGGCGCGCGCGGCCAGGCCGAAGCGGGCTTCCCGCACGTGACGCGTGTCGCGCTGCCGATGCTGCATGCCGCGCGCGGGCGTGGCGATCCGGAAAGCGCGGCGCGCCTGCAGGCGCTGCTGGCCATCGTTGCCGATCTCGACGATACATGCCTGCTGGCGCGCGGCGGCCGGTCCGCGCTGCTGGCCGCGCAGGCCGGCGCACAGGCCGTGCTCGATGCCGGCGGCGTGGCCACCGGGCCGGGCCAGGCCGCCTTGCGCGCACTGGAGGCGGACATGCTGGCACGGGGCACCTCGCCAGGCGGCGCGGCGGACCTACTGGCGGCAACGCTGCTGCTGGACAGCATCGCCCAAGAACAACGACAGGAAATGGAGGGACACGATGGAACGACTGCAGTTTGAATTCGCCGCCGGCCAACCCGCCGCATCGCGCACGGTGACGGGCGTGGTGGCCTCCGGCGACCTGGAAGTGCTGCTGGAGCCGCAGTCGGGCGGGCGCACGAACGTGGCCGTGCAGACGTCGGTCGACGGCTACGGCGGCACCTGGACGGCATTGCTGGAGCGCGTGTTCGCCGACCCGGCGCTGCCGGCCGCGAAGATCGAGATCAATGACAACGGCGCCACGCCCGGCGTGGTGCGCATGCGCATCGAGCAGGCATTCGAGGAAGCGGCGCTGGGAGGCCGGCCATGAACATCGAACAGCTTCTCCAGCGCGACAGCTTCATCGAACGCAATGCCCGCAACCGTGCCCGCGGCCTGCTCGACGCCGGCTCCATGCGCGAGCTGGTCGGTCCGTTCGACCGCGTCACGTCGCCGTGGCTTGCACGGCAGCACATCGTCACGCAGGCCGACGACGGCGTGGTGGTGGCCAAAGGCACGCTGGACGGCGTGGCCACCGTCATCCTTGCCATCGAGGGCGCGTTCCAGGGCGGCAGCATGGGCGAAGTGGGCGGCGCGAAGATTGCCGGCGCGCTGGAACTGGCGGCACGCGACAACCGCAACGGCACGCCCACGCAGGCCGTGATCCTGTTCGAGACGGGTGGCGTGCGGCTGCAGGAAGCCAACCTGGGCCTGGCCGCCATCGCGGAAATCCAGTCCGCCATCGTCGACCTGCGGCGCTACCGGCCCGTGATCGGCGTCAGCGCCGGCACCGTAGGCTGCTATGGCGGCATGTCGATCGCCGCCGGCCTGTGTTCGTACCTGGTGCTCACCCGTGAAGCCCGCCTGGGCCTGAACGGGCCCCAGGTGATCGAACAGGAGGCCGGGCTGGCCGAATTCGATTCGCGCAACCGTGCACTGATCTGGGGCCTGACGGGCGGCGAGCAACGCTGCGCCACGCACCTGGCCGACGTGCTCGTGGACGACGACACCGTGCAGGTGCGCACCGCGGTGGCCGGCCTGTTCCACGCCGGACCGCCGGCCATCCACCGCAGCGAACGCTACGCGGACTTCCTGGCAAGCCTCGCGCAAGTCGATACCGCGCAGCAGCCGGCACCGGCCGACGTGCGCGCGCTCTATGGAAAGGGACTGGGATGAACACGACTCCAACGCGCTCGAACGGCGCGACATGGCTGGAATCCCTGGCCGGATCGGCCGCCGTGCACGACTGGCCCGCCGTGCGGGTCGTCGACGCCATGCTGGCGGGCGCCCCGGCCCGCTTCATCGCCGTGGTGCCGGACGCGGACAACCGCTTTCCCCGCGCCCGCAACGGCGAAGTGGGCCTCGTCGAAGGCTGGCAGCTGGCCCAGGCCGTGCAGGAAACCATCGAGGCCGACCGCGATGCCCCACACAAGCGCCCGATCGTCGCCGTCATCGACGTGACGAGCCAGGCCTACGGACGCCGGGAAGAAGCGTTCGGCATCCACCAGGCGCTGGCCGGCGCCGCCGGCGCCTATGCCCAGGCCCGCCTGGCCGGCCACCCCGTCATCGGCCTGATCGTCGGGCTGGCGATGTCCGGCGCCTTCCTCGCCCATGGCTACCAGGCCAACCGGCTGATCGCACTGGAAGACCCGGGCGTGATGGTGCACGCGATGGGCAAGGCCTCCGCCGCGCGCATCACGCTGCGCTCCGTCGAGGCGCTGGAAGCGCTTGCGCAAAGCGTGCCACCGATGGCCTACGACATCGGCAGCTATGCCTCGCTCGGCCTGCTGTGGAAGGTCTTGCGGCCATCGAGTGCCGCGACACCGTCGGCGGACGACGTGGCGCTGGTGCGGACCACGCTGGAAGCGGCGCTGGCCGATATCGCGGCCGAGCCGGAGCGCGACCTGTCGGGAAGGTTCGATGGCGAGCACCGCGCCGCGTCGCGGCGTGTCCGCGAACTGCTGCGAACGCAATGGGATGGACATTGATGGCATTGCATTGCTGGCCGTGCGCCACCTGCCCGGGCCCTCGCGGCCGTCGTTCGCCGCCCACCCGCGCGTGGCGCAAGCGATGAAAACGCCGCCCTACCGCCCCCATGACCTGCTGTTCCTGCGGCTGCCGGACCGCTTCGATGCGGGCGGCCCGTGGCCGGCGTGGCTCGATGCCGCCTGGCTGGCCGGCGCGCCGCTGGTGGTGCGGCGCGAGGCGGCGCCGGGCAGCCTGGTGCCCGTGGGCGCCCGCGGCACCAGCCGCAGCCAGCGCTGCAAGGGTTATGTGCAGCGCGCCGCCGTGGCCCGCCGCGTCACGCCGGAAATGCTGGCCCAAACGCCCTTGGCGGAAGACGCCACGCTGCCGCCGCTGCGCGCACTGGCCAGCCTCGCGCCCGCGCTCGATGCGCTGGGCCTGGCGTGGGGCCCCACGGGCGGCACCGGGTTCTACCTGGCCAGCGGCTTGCCCGTGCTGCGTCCCGACAGCGATCTCGACCTGCTGGTGCGCGCACCGGCCCCGCTGGCCAGCCGTATCGTGGAGGAGCTGATGCGCCTGCAGCATGGCGCGCCCTGCCGTGTCGACATCCAGGTCGATACGGGCAGCGGCGGGTTTGCACTGGCCGACTACGCGCGCGGCGGACGTGTGCTACTGAAGACCGCGCATGGCCCGCTGCTGGTTCCCGACCCGTGGCGCCCGCACACCGAGGCGGCATGACGATCCTGTTCACGTTTCCCGGCCAGGGTGCGCAAAAGCCCGGCATGCTGCACGCGCTGGCGCCGCATCCCGAGACGGCGCGTACCCTCGACGAGGCCGCCACCGTGCTGGGCACCGATCCGCTGGCGCTCGACACGGCGCAGGCGCTGCGGTCCACGGTGGCGGTGCAGCTTTGCCTGCTGGTGGCCGGCGTCGCCACGGCGCGCCACCTGGCCGCGCTCGATGCCCGGCCCGACATGGTGGCGGGCCTGTCGATCGGCGCCTACCCCGCCGCCGTGACGGCCGGCGTGCTGGCATTCGCCGACGCCGTGCGGCTGGTGGCGCAACGCGCGCGGTCAATGGAACAAGCCTACCCGTCCGGTTACGGCATGACGGCCGTGACGGGCCTCACGGCGGCGCGACTGGCGCCGCTGATCGCGCAGGTGCACGGCGATGCGCACCCCGTCTATCTCGCCAACCTGAACGGGCCACGCCAGCTGGTGCTTGCCGGTGCCGATGCCGCCATGGCGGCCGTCGCCGATCTGGTGCATGGCACAGGCACGGGCGCGAAGGCCGAGCGGCTGGCCGTGGCCGTGCCGTCGCACTGCGCCTTGTATGCCCCCCAGGCGCAGGCGCTGGCCGGGGCGATGGCGACCGTGCCGCTGGCCCGGCCCCGTGTCACGTACATCAGTGGCAGCGTGGCCCGCGCGCTGTTCGACGGTGCCGCCATCGGCGCCGACCTTGCCCACAACATGGCGCGGCAGGTGCGCTGGCACGACACGATCCGGCATGCCTGGGAACGGGGCGCCCGGCTCGCCGTGGAGATGCCGAGTGGCAGCGTGCTGACGAAGCTCGCGCAACCTGTGTTCACGGACGGTGTGGCCGTCACCTGCGCCACCGCGTCGCCGGATGACATTGCCCGGCTGGCCACCCGCTTCCGGCAAGGCTCATGAAAGGCGCCGTGGGCTGACTTCGCCGAGTGCGGCAACGAGCTTGGCGACATCGACGGGCTTGACGAAATACAGGTCGAAGCCCGAGGCGACCGCCGCCGCGCGGTCGGCTGCCTGGCCGTAGCCCGACAGGGCGATGAGGCGCGTCTCGCGCGTGCGGGGATCGGCCCGCAGCTGCCGGGCGAGCTCGAGACCATCGATGTCCGGCAGGCCGATATCGAGCAGGCACACGTCTGGCTGCAACTGCACGGCGCAGCGCACCGCGTCGCGCGAACTGGCCAGGCTGACGACCCGGTGCCCCAGCGACGACAGCAGCATCTCCACCATCGCCAGCGCATCCTCGTTGTCGTCCACCGCCAGCACGCGCAGGGACGTGGCGCCGTGCGCCGGTTCCCAGGAACGGGGGGCCACGGCGTCGTCCGCGTTGTCGGCAAGCGGCAGGCACACGGTGAAGCGCGTTCCCTTTCCCTGCCCCGCACTGTGCGCGTGCACCGTGCCGCCGTGCAGTTCCACGAGGCTGCGCACCAGCGCCAGGCCAATGCCCAGGCCGCCCTGCTTGCGGTCCGGGCTGCGCTCGCCCTGCACGAACATGCCGAACACGGGTTCGAGCATGTCGGGGGCGAGGCCGATGCCGTTGTCCGACACGCAGGTGCGCACGTAATGGGTGTCGATCGCCAGGTCGATCCCGATCGAGCCGCCCTCCGGTGTGAACTTCGCAGCGTTGCTGAGCAGGTTGGCGAGTACCTGGACCAGCCGCTTTTCGTCGCCCGCCACGGGCGCCGGCGAGGGCGGCTGGGTCACGTGCAGCATGTGGCCGCGCACCTCGAGCGCCGGGCGTGCCTGCTCGACGGCCTGGGCAACGACGCGCTTCATGTCCAGCGGTGCCTTGTCGAGGGTGATCAACCCGCGCGTCACGCGCGCCACGTCCAGCAACTCGTCGATCAGGCCGCTCATGTGCGCGACTTGCCGGTGGATCACGGCCAGCGTCTGTTTTACCTGCTTTTCGTCGCGCTGGCCCATCGACAGCAGGGCGGCCGCCGCACTGATCGGTGCCAGCGGATTGCGGAGTTCATGCGCCAGCATGGCCAGGAACTCGTCCTTGCGGCGGTCGGCCACGATCAGCGCCTTCTCTGCTTCGACGCGGTCCGCGATGTCCATGGCGATCGCCGCGGCGCCGGCCGGCTTGCCCGCGCCGTTCACGACAGGCGCCGCCGACACCAGCACGGTGCGGCGCGGATGGCCCGGGTCGAACGATTCCACCTCGAGCAGGCACTTGTCGACCGTCTCCCCGGCCAGCGCCCGGTACAGGGGCCAGTCGTCCGGCCCCAGCTTGATGCCCTCGCCACCGGGGCTGGAGGTCCAGCCCTGCCACGCCGAGAAGTCCAGCTTGCCGTCGATGCACGGGATCGACGCACCGAACAGCGCCTCGTTGGCCGGGTTGGCGTGCAGCAGCCTGCCCTGCTCGTCGAGCATCATGATGCCCACCGGCGCCGAGCGCAGCACGGCGGCGAGGTAGGCACGGCTGGCTTCCGCGCTCCTGGCGCTGCGCACGGCATCTTCGCGCGCGCCCCGAAGGGCCCGCTGCGCCAGCACCTCGGCCGTCACGTTGATCGCCGTGTGCGAGATGCACACGAGCTGCCCCGCGTCGTCGAAGATCGGCGTATTGGTCGAGGTCCAGTACATGTCCTCGAACCAGGTCTTGCCATCCTTCGTCATGCGGACCGGGTAGCGCTGGGCCGGCATCATCTGCGGCGTGCGCGTCGCGATCGCCGTGGCGATGGAACGCCCCAACGGGCCCACACCCGTATCGCCCATGTCAGCGGGGTCCTCGGCGAATGCCTCGAACAGCGGCAAGCCCAGTACCTCTTTGCGGCTGCGGGCAACGGTTTTCAGGAACGCGTCGTTGACCGCGATGATTTCCAGCCTGTCGGTCGGCGCAAGCAGGTACTGGCCGATCGGCGAGGTGTGAAATGCGGCGGTGAAGAGCGCGTCCATCAGGCGATTCCGGCGAATGAAAAGCCCGATTGTGTCATCGCTCGCCCGCGCACGGCGCCCGGAACGGTCGCGCACGCACGCAAACGGCCCCGGCGGGCTATCATGGCGCACGGTACTGCCGGCTCCCGGGCCGACACGCCGTCTTTTAACAAATTAACCAGGAGAAACGCCAATGGCCTATACCTTGCCTCCCTTGCCTTACGCTTACGATGCGCTCGAACCGCATTTCGATGCGCGCACGATGGAAATCCACCACACGAAGCATCACCAGGCCTACATCACCAACCTGAACAACGCGCTTGCCGAAGCGGGTGTCGACGCGGGGCCGGTGGAAGAACTGATCACGGCGATCGACAAACTGCCGGCGCACATCCAGACGGTGGTGCGCAACAATGGTGGCGGACACGCCAACCACGCACTGTTCTGGACCGTGCTCACGCCTGCCGGGTCCTCGCCATCGGGCAAGCTGGCGCAGGCGATCGATGCGGACCTGGGCGGCTTTGAAAAATTCCGCGAAGCCTTCACGAAAGCCGCGCAAACCCGTTTCGGCAGCGGCTGGGCATGGCTCACGGTCGATGCGAACGGCAAGCTGCTGGTTGAAAGCAGCGCGAACCAGGACAGCCCGCTGATGGGGCAGTTCGCCGGCATGTCGGGCGGTACGCCAATCCTCGGCCTGGACGTGTGGGAGCATGCCTATTACCTGAACTACCAGAACCGCCGCCCCGACTACATCGCGGCCTTCTTCAACATTATCGACTGGGATGAAGTGGCGCGCCGCTACGCAGCCGCCGTGAAGTAAGCTCCGCCAGCCCCGCAGTTCTTTCTTACCCGGACCAAGTCAGCCGACTGCCAGCCCGTTCCGGTTTCCCTTCCCTGCCATCCACGAAGCTCCCGCAGCGCGCCACAGCCGCCCGCTATTGCATTCGCGCATCCGTTCGGTGCAGGCCGCGCATGTTATTGGGGCACTTCCGCCACGCCGATTGTCGACAATCCTGCGCAAAGGTGTGGACACTGACGCTGCGTCCGGCAACGTCATCATCGCCTGAAACCCGCATTCCAGGCGCTTTGTGTGGCTGTAACCCATCCGCATTGTCGACATTCCGCTTGCGTGGCATGCCGCTTGCTTAGCAATGGATGAGCCAACCAGACATCCGCCCCATGCCCGCTGCACCATCCTCTGTTCCATCGATCGCCACCGCTCCGGAAGAGCGCATGTATGTCGACGTGTACGACGCCATCATGGCGCACCGCCTGCACGCCGGGACGAAGCTTACCGAGCAGGGGTTGGGCGACATCTACGGCCTGGCGCGCCATCACGTGCGCCGCGTGCTGGTTCGCCTGGCCGCGGACGGCCTCGTCGATCTCGAGCGCAACCGCGGCGCCCGCATCGCCAGCCCCGGTGCGCGCGAGGCGCAGGACATGTTCGAGCTGCGCCAGGTGCTCGAAGCAAAAGTGATGGACAAGCTGGCCGGCCATCTCACCAACGCCGACGGCGCCGCCCTGCGCGACATGATCGCGCGTGAACGCGACGCCTGGATGCGCGGCGACCGGCCGCTGTGGGTCCGTCTCTCCGCCGACTTCCACATCGAACTGGCGAAACTGGCCGGCAACGCATTGATCGTCGATGCGCTGCGCCGGCTGGTTTCACGCACCACGCTGCTCATCTCCAACCTGGACACCGCCGGCCGGCAACCGTGCTCGTTCGACGAACACGCGGCCGTGATCGATGCGCTGCGGGAGCCGGACAGCCGCCACGCCCGGGCGCAAATGGCGCAGCACCTCGACCAGTGTGCCTGTCGCCTGCTGGCCCCCGCTCCCGCGCACTTCGACCTGCGCAGTGCCCTGGGCAAGGCATGACCATTTTCACGGCGGCCGCCCCGCCGCTTACACCACCGAAAGGAAGCACCATGCGTTCTCCCACCCTCTCCTTGTTCTCTCGCCGCTTTTCGCGGATCGCCGCCGCCCTGGCGATGGGCGTGTTTGCCCTGCCCGCGCTGGCCCAGGACACCAAGATCAAGTTCCAGCTGGACTGGCGCTTCGAAGGCCCGTCCGCGCTGTTCCTCGTGGCGAAGAGCCGCGGCTACTTCGCGCAGGAAAAGCTGGACGTGACGATCGACGCGGGCAGCGGCTCGGGCAACGCCGTGAACCGCGTGGCTTCGGGCGCCTACGACATGGGTTTCGCCGACATGGCGGCGCTGATGGAATTCACGGCCAACAACCCGACCGCGCCCGGCAAGCCGGTCGGCGTGATGATGGTGTATAACGACACTCCGGCCGCCATCATGGCGTTGAAAAAGTCCGGCATCAAGTCGCCGGCCGACCTGGCCGGCAAGACCCTGGGTGCCCCCGTCTTCGACGCGGGGCGCCGCGCCTGGCCGCTGCTGGCCAAGGCCAACGGCCTCGATCCGGCAAAATCGAGCTGGACGAGCATGGAGCCGGCGCTGCGCGAAACGATGCTGGTGCGGGGCGACGTGCAGGCCATCGCCGGCTTTTCGTTCACGTCGGTGCTCAACCTGAATGCGCGCGGCGTCAAGGATGCCGATATCGTCGTGATGCCGTATCCGCAGTATGGCGTGCGGCTGTACGGCAATGCGATCATCGCCTCGGATGCGCTGATCAAGCAGAAGCCCGAAGCGGTAAAAGGCTTCCTGCGCGCCTTTGCGAAAGCGGCCCGCGACGTGATTGCCGATCCGGAACGCGCAATCAAGAGCGTGAAGGAACGCGATGGCCTGATCGATGAGAAGCTCGAACTGCGCCGCCTGAAGCTGGCCATCGCCAGCGCGATCGCCACGCCGAGCGCCAGGGCGGAAGGCTTTGGCCAGGTCTCCGCGCCGCGCCTGTCGCTGATGGCCTCGCAAGTATCGGACGTGTATGCCACGAAGACGCGCGTCGACCCGAAGGCCGTCTGGGTTTCCACCTTCCTGCCCTCGGCGGCCGAACTGAACGTGTTCCCGAAATGAGCGCCGTGCCAGACACCTTCGCCGGCGATACTTTCGTCGACTTCCGTGAAGTCTTCCTCGCCTACGACAATTCCAGCGAATGCGCGGTGGAAGACATCACGCTGCAAACGCAGCCTGGCGAATTCATCGCCATCGTCGGCCCTTCGGGCTGCGGCAAGTCGACGTTCATGAAGCTGGCCACGGGGCTGAAGGCCCCCACGCGCGGCACGATCCACATCGGTGGCGAACCGGTGACCGGTCCGCTGAAGTTCGTCGGCATGGCATTCCAGGCGCCCACGCTGCTGCCCTGGCGCACCACGCTGGACAACGTGCTGCTGCCGCTGGAAATCGTCGAACCTTATCGCAATACGTTCAGGAAAGACCGGCCGAAGCATGTGGAGCGCGCGCTGGCGCTGCTGAAGACCGTGGGCCTGGACGGCTATGCGGACAAGTATCCATGGGAGCTCTCCGGCGGCATGCAGCAGCGCGCGTCGATCTGCCGCGCGCTGATCCACGAACCAAAAATGCTGTTGCTGGACGAGCCGTTCGGCGCGCTCGACGCCTTCACGCGCGAGGAACTGTGGTGCGTGCTGCGCGATCTGTGGACTGAGCGCCGCTTCAACGTCATCCTCGTCACGCACGACCTGCGCGAAGCCGCCTTCCTGGCCGACACGATCTACGTGATGAGCAAGCGGCCGGGCCGGATCGTGGCCCGTCGCGCCAACCCGCTGCCGCGGCCACGCGACCTCGATACCACGTACACCGAGCCGTTCAGCGCCCTCGTGCACGAATTACGCGAGCACATCGGCCGCGTCCGCAGTACCTGAATGACATTGGCAACTGAAGGATTCACCATGAACAGCAAGACCATCAAGACCTTCGCACCGTGGCTGCTGCTGCTCGCGATCCTGCTGCTGTGGCAGCTTATCTGCAGCGCGTTCGACGTTTCGGAGTTCATCTTCCCCAGCCCCGCCGCGATCGGCGCCGCGCTGGTTGAATTCGCCGGCCCGATCGCGGGGCACGCATGGCACACGTTCTGGGTGACGATGACCGGCTTCGCCATCGCCGTCGCCGTCGGCGTGTCGCTCGGCGTACTGGTCGGCTCGTCGCCGGTGATGTACGCGGCCGCGTATCCGCTGATGACGGCGTTCAACGCGCTGCCCAAAGCGGCGTTCGTGCCCATCCTCGTCGTCTGGTTCGGCATCGGCGCCGGCCCGGCGATCCTGACCGCGTTCCTCATCTCGTTCTTCCCCATCATGGTCAACATCGCCACGGGCCTGGCCACGCTGGAACCGGAACTGGAAGACGTGCTGCGGGTACTGGGCGCGCGCCGGCTGGACGTGCTGCTGAAGGTTGGCCTGCCGCGCTCGCTGCCGTATTTCTTTGCTTCGCTGAAAGTGGCGATCACGCTGGCGTTCGTCGGCTCCACGGTGTCCGAAATGAACGCGGCGAACGAAGGCATCGGCTACCTGCTCGTCTCGGCCGGCTCCTCGATGAAGATGCCGCTGGCGTTCGCGGGGCTGGGCGTGATCGGCGCCATGGCGATGGCGATGTACGAACTGTTCGCCGTGGTCGAGCGGCGTTCCACGGCCTGGGCGCACCGGGGAGCGCGCTAGTCTCTATAACGTTTCGCTCATCGGATTGATCGCTTCCGTCTTGACAGCGCCGGCCGGGCCGCATCTACTGGCTGGCAGCGGTTCACGACAATACGGAGACAACGATGAGCACGATGCGTACCCTGATGGCACTTTTGGGGGGATGTTGCGCGGCGATGCCCGCGCAGGCGGAAGCACCAGCGCAGCATGTAGTGGTGCGGCACATACCGGCGCAGCAATACCGGAACCCGATCCTGCATGCCGATTATTCCGACCCGGACGTCATCCGGGTCGGCGAGGATTATTATCTCGTCGCCTCCAGCTTCCACTTCTCACCAGGCTTGCCCGTGCTGCACTCGAAGGACCTGGTGCACTGGAAGATCGCCGGCCATGTGCTGCCAAGGCTGGACTTCCACCCTTCCTACGACATGGGGCAGCCGTACACGCTCACCGACAGCATCTCGAAACCGGTCGGCCCGGGCCTGCGCTATGCCGGCGGCGTGTGGGCGCCGGCCATCCGCCATCGCAACGGCACCTTCTACGTGTACTGGGCCACGCCGGACGAAGGCATCTTCATGAGCACCGCCACCTCCCCGGCCGGGCCATGGTCGCCACCGGTGACCGTGCTGGCCGGGGCCGGCTACGAAGACCCGTGTCCGTTCTGGGACGACGATGGGAAAGCATGGCTGGTGCATTCAAAGGTCGGCGCCGGCCCGATCATCCTGCACGCGATGACGCCGGACGGCACCAGGCTGCTCGACGCGGGCAAGACGATCATCGAGGACAAGGTCAACCTGCCGGTGCTCGAAGGCCCGAAAGTCACCAAGCGCGACGGCTGGTACTACATCTTCGCGCCGATTGGCGGCGTGGGTACCGGCCCGCAGGCCGTGCTGCGCTCACGCACGATCCAGGGGCCGTACGAACACCGCACCGTGCTCCATCCGGGCAATGGCCTGAAAGGTCCGCACCAGGGCGGCTATGTGGAAACGCCGAACGGCGAAGGCTGGTTCATCCACTTCAACAGTACCGGCGCGTTCGGCCGCATCGCGCACCTGCAACCCGTCACGTGGCAGGATGGCTGGCCGATGATGGGGCACGGCGGCCTGCCGGCGCTGGAGCATGCCGTGCCGATCACCGCTGCCCGGTCGCCCGATTACCGCCTGCAGGACTCCGATGAATTCTCCGGTACCACGCTCGGCCTGCAATGGTCGTGGAACCACAATCCCGACCCGGCGCGGTGGAGCCTTTCACAGCGTCCCGGCTTCCTGCGCATCGAGGCCAGCCGGGCCAGGTATCTGGTGGGCGCGCGCAATACGCTGACGCAGATCCTGCAGGGGCCCGCCGCCGAGATCACCACGCGCATCGAACTGGGCGGCCTTGCGGAAGGCCAGCGCGCCGGGCTCACGCTGTTCGGCGTGAAGGTGCCGTGGATCGGCGTCGCGCGCGAAGGCGGCATCAACTACGTCACCTATGCCAACGCGGGCGCCGAAACGCGCGGCCCGAGGATTACAGGCAACGCCATCGTGCTGCGCGCCAGCGTACGCGACGACCAGACCGTGCAGTTTGCCTGGGCGGTGCGCGAGGGCGAGGCGTTCACGGATCTCGGCCCGGTGACGGAGCTGGCAAAGTTCTCGTGGTGGAAAGGCAGCCGGCCATCGGTGTTCACGTACATCCGCTCCGAAACCGATGAGGCCAGGGTGGAACGGCCGCTCGACCAGATCGGGGGCAACCACCTCGACGTGGACTGGTTCAGGGTGCGGGTGTTGAGATAGAAAGCTGGCTGCTGTTTTTTCATACTGGAAAGTAGCATATATTGATCCTTTCTCTTTGAAAGGATTCATAATGAATGTGGTTCTTCGTGCGGTCTTGACGCTGCTGTTCTGGAGCGCCGGTATGTTCGGGCTGTTCAATTTCGACGCCGTGGCGACGGAAGTCCGCGAGCTCGGCTTGCCGCAGCCCGCATTGCTCGCCGGCGCGACGATCCTGCTGCAGTTGGGAGGCTCCCTGCTGGTCATCACGAATTTCAGGAAACTTGGCTGGATGGGGGCGTTCGCCCTGGCAGGCTTCACGCTGTTGACGATCCCGCTCGGCCATGCGTTCTGGACTTTCCCTGAGCCGCGCCGGACGGCCGAACTGCATATCGCGCTGGAGCACATCACCGTCATCGGTGGACTCTTGCTGGCTGCATACCATTCGAGGCGCCATGACTGAACCCAGGCGCGGCCGCGGAAGGCCCAGGAAGCTGGAGGCTGCGGATGCCCTCCTGGACGCCGGGCGTGACCTGTTGCTCACCCACGGCATGCGCGTGACGGTGGACGCGATCGTGGCAAGGGCCGGCGTGGCGAAGACCACGTTCTATACGTACTTCGCCGACAAGGAAGCGTTCATCGAAGCCGTCATGCTGCGGGAATCCGCCCGGACCATCTCGGACCAGCAATTTCGCGATGCACTGGACGGCGAAGTGCGGGAGACGCTGGTGCGGTTCGGCAGCCAGTACCTGGCTTTCGCGAACGAAGTACGCTTGAGCGCCTGGGACCGGCTGATCGCATCGGCCAACGACATTTATCCCGAACTCGCACGTCGCCTGTACGACGCCGGCCCCGGTCGCGGTTACAGGCTGCTCACCGACATCCTTCGCGAGGCCGACAGGAAAGGCGTCCTGCTGATACCGGATCCTGTTGCCGCCGCCGAGGAATTGACGGGGATCTGGTATGGAACCACCATTTTGCGCGTCAATCTGAAGGTCATGCCCCCAATGACGCCGGAGGAGATCCAGCGACGCGCGGTGCGGGGCGTCGAGGTGCTGTACCGCCTGTATGGTTCGGCGCAATAGCGTGACCGCACTGCCGCATGATCCGTAATCCGGTCACTCCGCCGGAGCGGCGTCGCGGAAGGCCGCTGCGGAAGCATTACCGCCGCGGCGCCGGCGCCTACAGGCGCACGTTCAGCGTGGCAAAGAACGTCCGCCCCAGCGCATCGTAGCTGGCCGACACCGAATTGTTCGATGGCAGCTGGGTGGAGCCCAGCACCGGTGGATCGCGGTCGGTGGCGTTGCGGATGCCGGCCGTGACATTGACTGACTTGCTGACGTCGTAGCCGGCCGTGAGGTCGAGATACGTGTACGACCCGATGCGCGGATTGGTCAGCGATTCATACGCGGGTGGCGTCACGCCCCGGCGCTGCGGGACCAGGTAGGCATCCGTCGTCACGCTGCCGCTGTAGCGCGCCCGCGCGGACAGCATCAGCTTCCCGCTGTTCATCGTCACGCGCGCCGTGCCCTTCCACTTCGACACCGGCTGGCCGCACGTGCCGCCCCACGTGCCCACGCATTCGTTCGTCACGTCGGGAATGTCCTGGATCGGCGTAAACGTCAGCTCGTCGACATAGGTCCAGTTCGTGTCCAGGTTCCAGCGCGTGCCGGCGCCAAAGAGACCCCTGGCGGTGTTGAAACCGTAGTGCGCCGCCAGGTCCACGCCGCGGGTCTTGATGCCGCCGATGTTCGCGGCCGTCGTCATCACGTAGGTCGGCGCGGCGATCTGGCCGGTGACGGGATCGCGGTTGATCGCCCGGCAGTACACGCTGTCCACGTTCTGGATCGTCAGGTAGCACAGGTCCAGCACGGACTGGATGCCGCCGCCGCCCAGTGTGGAGATGGCGTTGTCGAGCGTGATCTTGTAGTAGTCGAGGCTCACCTGCAAACCGCGCACCGCCGTGGGGGCGAAGACGGCACCGATGGTGGTGGTATGCGACGTTTCCGCCGTCAGGTCTGGGTTGCCACCGAGGATCTGCGTGAGGAACTGGGTCGGCTGCACGGATGCATCGAACACGAGGCCGCCGGGCACGCCGGTGGCTTCGCAAAGCGCGCGCACGGCGGCGGTCTGCTGGCCCGCCGGGGCGCGGCTGGAGCACGGGTCGATCGCGGTCGGTCCGTTACGGCCCTGGCCGCCGAACAGTTCGCCCACGTTCGGCGCGCGGATCGATTTCTGTTTCTGCACGCGGAACGTCAGGCTGTCCACGGGTGCCCATTCCGTGCCGATCGAGTTCGTCCATACCTTGCCAACGGATTCCACATCGTAATCGGAACGGCGGAACGCGCCGCTCACGCTGAGGCTCTTCGCGAATGCACGGTCCTTCAGCAGCGGCACGCGCGCCTCGCCGAAGAACTCCTTCACGGTCGCCTCGCCCTCGGTCGGCCGCGCCGCGTTCCAGCCCGACACGTCGCCCGAGGCCAGGAAGGCATCCGGCGTGTACTTGCTGTACGAATGGCGCCGCTCGAAGCCCGCCGAGAAGTCCACCGGCCCGGAAGGCAGCTCGACGAGCTTGCCCGTCACATTGCCCGCCACGACCTGCTGTTCGGCGACGATGTCCGAGTTCGACGAAATCAGGATCGCGTCGCGCGCCGTGGGGCTCAGGTTCTGGCCGAAAGGATTGAGCACCGGCGCCGCGCCGTTCTGCGACAGCAGCGCATTCTGGAAGCGGCTCAGCGAGATCGAGCCGGCCTGGTACTGCGATTCCGTGGTGCGCGCGTTCGTGTAGTACACGTCGTATTTCATGTCGCTCAGGTAATTCTCCGACACGCCCGGCAGCTCGCCCTTCAGCCCGATGGCGACGCGGACCACGGAATGGTCGGTCTCGGCAAAGCGCGTGCCCAGGTCGGACAGGCGGCGGTTCAGGTTGACGAGCGCCAGGCCGTCGCCCGCCACGGTGCTCAAGGTCTGCGACCCGTTCGTCGCGCGCAGCGTGCCGCTTTCACGCAGGTCGAGCTGGCGCAGGACTTCCTGCATCGGCCCGCCCAGGTAGGGATTGTTCGTGTTGACGAGGAAGTTGCCGCTGGCGCTCGTCGGCCCGATCTGCACCTGGGCGACGTTGCTGCTGTAATGCATCTCCAGGTAGCCAGTGGCGCGTTCGCTGAAATCATAGTGGGCAAACGCGTTGCCCATCCAGCGCTTCTGCGGCGTGACGACATACGACAGCGGGCCGATGTCGAAGGCATCGTCGGGTGCCACGTATGGCCGCACTGCCCTGCCGCTCGCATCGAAGATGGCGCCGAGGGTGCCCATGCCTTGCAGGCCGGCGGCCCGAAGCGCCGCATCGAGCGCCGGGTTCGATGCGGCCGAGCCGATCACCGGCAGGTTGCCGATGCGCCCGGTGGGCACGGTGGACGAACCGCTGTAGATGAGGCCCGGACGACCGCCGGCGGACAGGCACGTCTGCCCTGCCGGTACCGGCAACGGTGTGCCGGGCCTGGTGGCCGACCACGAGGCGGGCGTCACGCAGCCGTCGCCCATGGAGGGCAGCGCGTAGCCGCCCAGCTCGGCGCGCGTCATGCCTTCGCGGTTCATGTAGTTCAGCGACAGCACGGCATTGCCCCGGTTGTTGGCGAAATTGCCGCCGACCGTGAGGTCGACGCTGTTCGTCGGCGTGCCGGTCGGCTGGTCGCGCGTGTGCTGGGCGTTGATTTCCACGCCTTCGAAATTGTCGCGCAGGATGAAATTGACGACGCCGGAAATGGCGTCCGACCCATACACGGCCGACGAACCGCCCGTCACGGTTTCGATGCGCTGTACCAGCGCGGCGGGGATGGCATTGATGTCGCTCGTGAAATCGGGGCCGGTGATCGCGAAGCGGCGGCCGTTTACCAGCACGAGGTTGCGCGTGGGCCCCAGGTTGCGCAGGTTCAGCGTGGCCGTGCCGGATGGCTGGCCGGCCTGCATGGTGTTCGCGGTGGGACTGCTCAACTGGTTGGCCGTGAACTGCGGCGTATCCGTGAGCAACGTTTCCAGGTTCTGCGTGCCGGTGACTTTCAGCTCCTGCGCATCGAGCACGGTGACGGGCGTGGGCGCGAGAAAGCCGCGATTGACCAGGCGGGTACCGGTGATGACGACCTTGGTTTCCTCGGCCGCGGGGGCTACCGCCTCCTGCGCCCCGGCGATGCCGGTCGTGAAAGTGGACCAGGTGGCGATGAGTGCCACCGAAATCGAACGCCGTTGCCGGACTTGTTTCCTCTTGCCGCGCTGCTGATGTGCCATCCTGTCGCCCCCAGATCGAAAATGAAAGTTTCGCCATCCGATATCCCGGCAGTTCCTGGAAAGTGCCTTGCTGCCGTGAACGTAACTGATGGTATGAACCTTCGTTCGAAGGCGTCAATGCGCGAACTGCTCAAGGAAATGACCAATGTTGGCGCAGTCACGAAACTGCGCCGACCGGCCGGATGCGTTCCGAATCCGGTCTTGCCGATCACACGTAATGATTGCCAGGCCGGGTGATCTGAGCGAATGCCGGTACCGTACGCAGGATGTTGACCAGCCGGTCGGGCGATCGATCGTGGCAGTGGCGCGGACGCGACAGGCGATCTCGGGGCATCAGGGCGCGCCCCGCCCGCCTGCGGGGTTACTCGTGTGGGCCAGCACCAGCCAAAACGCGTACGGATCGCGGCGATCGGTCAATAGCCGTGCCCTGAGGCGGTGCAGCGGCCGAAGCATCGCTCGCGCGAGTCACCTCAGCCTGTAGAATATTGCCTTTTTCGCATTCCATGACCGTACATCCCTTCGCTGACCTCGAACAGGCTGGCATTATCGACGCGGCCCAGCACATGCAGGCGCTGGCACATCCGCAGTACCGCTTGCTGCCTACCACGGCCAGCGCAACCGAACAGGTCAGCTGGCTGGTCGAGCACGACATCATCGACGACGAGGACCTGGAACGTGCCAGGGCCCATATCGTTGCAACGCAAACCGGGGAGGACCAGTCGCGTTATACCGCCGCGATCGACGCCGGCCTCGCGATGTTTGTCGACGACCTGAAGGAACTGAACAGCCCCGGCTTCGACGTGCTGGTGGAGGAAGGCTTGATCACGCCCGGGGAGCGCGAAGCTGCGATGGCGCACCTTGGACAGCACGCGCTGCTGGCCATGTCCCCGGCAGGCCTGGTGTTGTGGATGAGGGCCGAGGGCATCATCGACAATGCCCGGCTGGCCGCCATCGGAAAGACGCCCGGCGGCGGCAGCGTGCGCGGCGCGGCCATTCTTGCCGAGCTGGACGAATTGACAGCGGCCGGCTCGATGATCGTTGTCGACACCACTGCGCCGCGACCGTCATCGTCGCTGCCATGGCTGTTCGGTACGCTCGCGGTGTGCGGGATGGCGGCCGGGCTGGTGGGCTGGCTGGTGCTGCGCGAGCCGGCGCCGCCCGCAGCGCCGCCGAAGCTCGCTGCTCGCGCAGTAGCGCCGGAATGCACCGACAAGGATCTGGCGGCCAGACTGAATGCACGCCTGGTATCGAACTACCTGCTTGAACTGGGCGCCGCGCCCGCCGGGGTGAGGCCCGACCGCGCCACGCTCGAGGATATCCGGGAGGTCGGATACGAACGCGCGCGCGATGTGCGCGCATGCGCAGGCAAGCTGCGCTCCAGCTACGGGGAACAGGACTACGCCTTTACGCTGGAACCCGACGGCGAGAATGACTACATGAGTATCCCGGTGCACCCTGTGCTGCTGCATGAGCGCTATCGGCAGGACGTAGCCGACCGTGGCAGCCCGTTGGGACGAACGGCGCTGGACGAGGCATTCCGCGCCGGCATCGAACGCTGGCGTGAAAGCGGTGGCGGCGGAATGGCCTGGAGCGTGCGGCCGTCCCGTGACAAGCCGCAGCCCCCGAATCCAGATGTAAAAGCGCGTCGCACCTGGGAGCGCAGTCGCACCATCGCGGAGATCGAACCGCTCGCGCCCTGCGTGGCGCTCAAGCCGGGCAAGACCTATCGCTGCACGTTGATGATCGAACGCCACAACGGCATGGGCTTCGCCTCCGACGATGGCCCCACCCGCATCATGCAGGGCGAATTCACGTTCGAGCGCGCAGGCGAGGACCAACCATGGCAGACGACGGCCAAGTTTCCCTCGGAGTATGGCGATGCCGTGCTTGCGGGAATGCAGGCCGAACAGGCCGGCAACTGACTGCTGCACGGAACAGTTACGCCGTTACTCATGCCAGTAGCGTGGACGCGACAGCCGATACCGGTCCACGCGCAGCGGCGCGGCCAGGTCGATACGGATGGCGCCCACGGCATCGGTGCGCAGCATCGCGACATCACGCTTCTCGTACCGTTCCACGACTTCACGCTTCGGATGCCGGTAGCGGTTGCGATATCCGACCTGGAACACGGCAATCGCCGGCTGCACGGCATCGAGGAAGGCGTCGGTGGACGACGTGCCGCTGCCATGGTGCGGCACCAGCAGCACGTCCGACCGCAACGCACCCGCCGAGCGGCCGAGCAGTTCCGCCTCCTGGCGCGCCTCGATATCGCCGGCCAGCAGCACGGCCTTGCCGTCGGCGACGATGCGCAGCGTGCAGCTGCGGCCATTGGTTTTCAGCGACGCATCGGCATAGCTGGCGGCGGTCGGGTGCAGCATCTCGAAGCGCACGCCATCCCATTCCCAACGCTGGCCGGCAACGCACTGGCGGTGCATGGATGATGCCATTGCCACGGGGTGCGTTCGCGGCAGCGACG
Source organism: Pseudoduganella lutea (assembly GCF_004209755.1). Taxonomy (NCBI): domain Bacteria; kingdom Pseudomonadati; phylum Pseudomonadota; class Betaproteobacteria; order Burkholderiales; family Oxalobacteraceae; genus Pseudoduganella; species Pseudoduganella lutea. The sequence goes on from NZ_CP035913.1 coordinate 6,993,717, forward strand.
ACAGCGTCCACCCGTCCCGGATTTCCTTCAGCACGGCCAGCGCACCGCCCACGTGGTCGGCATCGCCGTGGCTGACGACGATGCCGTCCAGCCGGCCGATGCCGCGCGCCCGCAGGTAGGGCACGATCACGCGGCTGCCGGCGTTTGCGTCGATACCGTAAGCGGGTCCCGTGTCGTACAACAGCCGGTGGGTCGCCGTTTCGATGAGCACCGCCATGCCCTGCCCGACGTCGAACGCGGTAATGCGCGCCGTGCCGTGCGGCGGCGCGTCGGGTTGCGCTGCCAGTAGCGGCAGCCACGTGAACGCGCCCAGCCAGCGGATTGGCCAGCCGCGTGGCGCCAGCAGCCACAGGGTGCCGAACAAGGCAAATGCGAACAGCCACCATGGCGGCATCGGCGCATGCCACACGGCCAGCGGCGCCGCGCTGAGCCATTCCAGCACCAGGGCGAGCCAGCGCATCAATGCATGGGCCAGGAGCAGCAGTGGCGTCGCCAGCGGTTCCGGCAGCAGGCCGCCCGCCAGCGCCAGCGGCGTGACAAGCAGGCTGACGACGGGAATGGCGATTGCGTTGGCGAACGGGCTGATGACGGACACCTGCGCGAACAGCAGCATGGTCAGCGGCACCAGCCCGAGTGTGACGGCGTATTGCGTGTTGACCGCGGCCAGGAGCGCCGCAACGATCCGCTGACGCCGGGTCAGCGGCGACGCCCGTCGGGCATCGGGGTCGATGGCTCCGGCATCCCCGGGATTCTTGTGGACCGCCGTGCGACCCACCGTCGCATACAGGATGATGGCCACCGCACCGAACGACAGCCAGAACCCGGGCCACATCACGGCCCATGGATCGAGCAGCACGACCAGCCCCGCCGCCAATGCGAGCACGTGCGATACGCAGGCGATGCGGTTCATCCACAACGCCACCGCCACCACGCACAGCATGTACAGCGTGCGCTGCGCAGGCACGCCGAAGCCGGCCAGCAGCACGTACAGCAAGGCCGCCACGATGCCCGCCAGCGCCCCCACCTTTTGCGCCGGCAACAGCAGCGGCAACTGCGCACGGCGCAGGAAGAACGAGCGCCGCCACAGCGCCGACGCCGCCCATGCAACCAGCCCTGCAATCATCGTGATGTGCAGCCCGGAAATGGACACAAGGTGACTGATGCCCGTGCGGCTGAACACTTGCCAGTCATCCTGGTCGATGCCGCGCTGGTCGCCGACCACGAGGGCGACGATGACTTCGGCGTACTGGCGGCCGTCGAGCGCGCGCCGGATCTTGTCGCGCAAGCCGTGGCGCAGGCGTTCTACGGCATTGCGCCCGCTGAACACGAATTCGTCCAGCCGTTCGTGCGGCCCATCGGCGCGCACGTAGCCGGTGGCGCGGATGCCCTGCTCCAGCAACCACAACTCATAGTCGAAACCGTGCGGGTTGGCATTGCCGTGCGGCCGCTGCAGCCGCACCTTCAGGCGCCACCGTTCGCCTGGCCGCAGGTCCGGCAAGGCTTGTGTCTCGCCGCGAAAGCCGGCATACCACGACAGGGCGATACGAGGCGGTACCGGCCCCCCTTCCGATCGTTCGACCGCGAAGAAAAAGCGGGTGAACTGGGCGGTGCGATTCGGCAAGTTGTCGACCGTGCCGGTAACGATGACGTCGCGGCCTTCGTCGGCTTTCGCCAGTTGCGGCGCGAGCGCCTGCGCCGCCATCGCTGCCGCCCAATAAAAGCCGAGGCCGGCGCCGCATGCCATGCCGGCGACCAGCCGCATCCTGCCACGCATGCGCCAAGATGCGAGCACCGCCACCATGGCCAGCGCGGCCAACAGCAAGTACGGATGGGAAGGAAGCGACGCCTGGGTTTGCAACACCGCCGCACCGCCGACGAAGCCGAGAATCGCGCTGCGCATGCCACCTCCTCGCGAGAGCGGCACGCGCGGCGTACCGGAACGCTACAGGCCTGTCAGGGCCCGCAGCCGAGGCATTACGATATGCGCGTTCGCCGTCGTGGCATCTTGAAGTTCGTCAACGGATATGCCGCGCAGCTGCGCCAGTACTGCGGCAATACCGGGAACCTGGTCCGGCGTATTGACGCCCGGATGCAGCCAGTGCGGCGCGATATCCGGCGCATCGGTTTCCATCACGATGGCCGACATCGGCAATTGTTCCGCCAGCCGCCGGATCTGCAATGCCCGTGTAAACGTGAGGTTGCCGCCGAAGCCCAGTTTGAAACCGATGTCGATATAGCCCTGCGCCTGCTGGAAACTGCCGTTGAACGCATGGGCGATGCCGCCGGCCGGCGGGATCTGCCGCACGTGTTTCAATACCTGGTCCTGCGACTTGCGAACGTGGGTCAGCACGGGCAAGCCGAACTCCCGGGCGATTTTCAATTGTTCGCGGAAGAACAGCACCTGCTTGTCGCGCATTTCCGGCGTGCACAGCTGGGGAAGGAAGAAGTCCAGCCCCACCTCGCCGATGGCCACGAAGTTCGGATCGTCGAGCGCAGCGCGCACCGTGTCGCGCATGGCCGCGAGATCGCCCTCGGTGGCGTTGGGCACGCAGATCGGGTGGATGCCGATCGCATACGACGCATTGCCGGCGGCGGCGCCGAGCGCACGTACCGCATCCCAGTTGCTGCGGTCGATCGCCGGGATCACGATCATGCCGACGCCCGCCTCCAGCGCACGGGCGGCCACGCCGAGCGAGTCTCCGCCGAATTCGCGCGCATCGAGGTGGCAGTGGGTATCGATCCACATGGTGTTATTCCGGCCGCAGGCCTTCATCCGTCAGCCGCAGCACGCGGTCGCAGCGGCGCGCCAGCTCCGGATCGTGGGTGACGATCACGAAGGCCGTGCCCAGCGTGCGCGACAGCTCCAGCATCAGGTCGAAGATCGCTTCGGCTGTGGTGTGATCGAGGTTGCCGGTCGGCTCGTCGGCCAGCACGCACGCCGGTTGCGTGACAAGAGCCCGCGCCAGCGCCACGCGCTGCCGTTCGCCGCCGGACAGTTCGCCCGGCACGTGCGTGACGCGCTTGGCCAGGTTCACGCGGGCCAGCATGGCCTGCGCCGCTTCCTCGGCCTGCGCGCGTTTCATGCGGCGGATCAGCAGCGGCATCGCCACGTTGTCCAGCGCCGAGAATTCCGGCAGCAGGTGGTGGAACTGGTAGACGAAGCCCAGCGCGCTGTTGCGCAGGTCGCCCCGCGCCGCCTCGGACAGTGTGGCGAAATCCTTGCCCTGCAAGGTTACGCTGCCGGTGGTGGGCGTGTCGAGCCCGCCCAGCAGGTGTAGCAGCGTCGACTTGCCGGAACCGGAGGCGCCGATGATGGCCACGCGCTCGCCGCGCCGCACCTCGAAGTCGATGCCCTTCAACACGGGCACCGCATAGCTCCCCTGCGTAAACGTCTTGCCGAGGTTGCGGCAGGAAAGGACGGGGGGTTCATTCATGGCGTGCAGGGTTTCACTCATAGCGCAGCGCCTCCGCCGGTTTCACTTGCGAGGCCCAGCGGCTCGGCCAGATCGTGGCCACAAAGGCCAGCAGCACGGCGATCGTGCCGATCGTGGCGACGTCCGGCCAGCGCATGTCCGATGGCACGGTGGTGATGTAATAGATATCCTTCGACAAGAACTGCACTCCCAATATTTGTTCGATGAATGGCACGATGACGTCGATGTTCGATGCCACCAGCACGCCGCCGCCCACGCCCAGCACGGTGCCGAGCAGCCCGACCAGCGCGCCCTGGATGACGAAGATCTTCATGATCGACCGGGGCGACGCGCCCAGTGTGCGCAGGATCGCGATGTCCGGCTGCTTGTCGGTCACCGTCATCACCAGCGTGGACACGAGGTTGAACGCGGCCACGGCCACGATCAGCGTAAGGATGATGAACATCATGCGCTTTTCCGTCTGCACGGCGGCGAACCAGTTGGCGTTCAGCTTCGACCAGTCGCGCACTTCGAGGTTGGCCGGCATGAGTTGCTTGAGTTCCTCGGCCACTTGCGGCGCGCGGTGCATGTCGGCCAGGCGCAGGCGCAGGCCGGCGGGGGCCGCCATGCGCAGCATGCGCTGCGCATCTTCCAGGTGGATGAAGGCCATGCCTGCATCGAATTCCTGGTGCTGCGCGGCGAAGATGCCGACCACCCTGAACGAACGCATGCGCGGCACCAGGCCGGCCGGTGTGACCGTGCCCTGCGGCAGTACCATCGTCACCTTTTCGCCGATGCCCGCATTCAGCGAGCGGGCCAGGTCGATGCCCAGCACGATGTTGAATTCGCCGGGCCGCAGCGCCGTGAAGCTGCCCATCCGGATGTGCTTCGTCACGTCGGACACGGCCGGCTCCTGCTCCGGCAACACGCCGCGCACCATGGCCGGGCGCAAGGCTTCGCCGCCATGCATGAGGCCCGCCTGCGTTTCCGAGAACGGTGCGGCGCCTTTCACTTCCGGATGGCGCAGCGCGTTCTTCGCCTGCTGCTGCCAGTCGGGCATGCCGCCGGCCTTGTCGAACACTTCCACGTGCGCCAGCACCGACAGCATGCGGTTCGTCACATCCTTCTGGAAGCCGTTCATCACGGAGAGGATGATGATCAGCGCGGCCACGCCGAGCGCAATACCGGCCATCGAGATCAGCGAGATGAAGGAGATGAAGCGGTTGCGCCCGCCGCGCTTGCCCGCGCGGGTATAGCGCAGGCCGACCTGCCATTCATACGGAAGATTTTTAACGAAGCTCATCGCTCACCATGCATCGAGGGAGCCGAAGTGTGCCACAAAGCGGGCCTGCTCATGGACGTCTTCATGCGATTACTCATACCGCAGCGCCTCCGCGGGTTTCACCCGTGCCGCCCACCAGCTGGGATACAGCGTGGCCACGAACGCCAGGCCCACGGCCGTGCCGCCGATGGCCGCCACGTCGCCCCAGCGCAGGTCCGAAGGCACGGCGCTGATGAAATAGATATCCTTCGACAGGAACTTCAGGCCAAGCACGCTTTCGATGGCGGGCACGATCACGTCCACGTTCAGTGCCAGCAGCACGCCGCCGGCCACGCCCAGCGCGGTGCCGATCACGCCGACCAGCGCACCCTGCACCATGAACACCTGCATGATCGAACGGGGTGATGCGCCGAGCGTGCGCAGGATGGCGATGTCGGCCTGCTTGTCCGTGACCGTCATGACCAGGGTGGCGACGAGGTTGAACGCCGCCACGGCGATGATCAGCGTGAGGATGATGAACATCATGCGCTTCTGGGTCTGCACGGCGGCGAACCAGTTGGCGTTCAGCTTCGACCAGTCGCGCACGAGCAGGTCGCCCGGCATCGACTGCTTCAGCTGGAACGCCACCTCGGGCGCCTGGTTCATGTCTTCGATCTTCAGGCGCAGGCCATAGGGGCCGGGAAGATTCAGCAATTGCTGGCCATCGGCCAGGTGCACGTAGGCCAGCGAGGAATCGAATTCGTTGTGGCCCGCCTCGAAGATGCCGACCACGGTGAAGGTGCGCATCGCCGGCGCACCGCCGGACAGGCCGCCTTCGGACAGCGCCATGGCCACCTTGCCGCCCACCTTCACTTCGAGTGCCTTGGCCAGCTCCACGCCGAGCACGATGCCTTGTTCGCCCGGCTTCAGGCCCGCCAGGCTGCCCGCCTTCACCTGGCGCGGAATGTCCGACACCTTGCCTTCTTCCTCCGGCAGGATGCCGCGCACGATCGCCGGGCGCAGCACGTCGCCGCCATGCGCCAGCAGCGCCTGCAGCTCGACGAAGGGCGCGGCGCCCTTCACTTCCGGATTGGCGAATGCGCTGCGGGCCGTGGCGTGCCAGTCGGTCATCGGGCCACCCATCTGGTAGACCTCGATATGCCCCAGCACGGAGAGCATGCGTGTGGTGACCTCTTTCTGGAAGCCGTTGTACACGGAGAGGACGATGATCAGCGCGGCCACGCCCAGGCCGATCCCCGCCATCGAGATCGCGGAAATGAACGAGATGAAGCTGTTGCGGCCGCTGCGCCGGCCGGCGCGCGTGTAGCGCAGGCCGACTTGCCATTCGAACGGCAACTTGTGCGTGAAACTCATGGAGAAGGATGGCTCGTGGTGCAAAGTGCGCAGTTTGCCATATAAACAGCATTGCCGGAGATACAGCTGAGCAGCGCAGGTGGGTGGCCAGGCGGCCCGGGGCGTGGCGCGCGCCGATCTTCTATAATGTCGCATGGCTTCCACGACCCTTGTTTTACCCTTCGGCCTACCGCAGGCCGAAATGGCGCCGGACCTGGTCCGCGCCCTGCAGGCCCCGGCCCTGGCGACTTTACTTTCTCGCAACTCCACGCACACCGTCCACGCGTTCGACGCCGACACGCGCTTGCTGCCGCACGAGGCGTGGCTGGCGCACGCGCTGGGCCTGGCCGGCGATCCCTCCGACCGGCCGGCCGCGCCATTCGCGCCGGCCGTGATGCGCGGCCTCGGCCTGGCGCCCGATGCGGGCCACTGGTTCCTGTTCCACCCCGTGCACGTGGTCGTGGGCACGCACCTGATGATGCCGGACCTGCGCGGCCTGCGCATCACCGATGACGAGTCGCGCGCGCTGTTCGCCGCCGCGCTGCCGCTGTTCGAGGAGCTGGGCAAGACGCTCGTCTACGGCAACGCCACGACGTGGTTCCTGCGCGCCGACGACTGGGCCGGGCTGGCAACGGCCTCGCCGGACGCCGCTACGGGCGACAACCTGCACCCGTGGCTGCCCGCGGGCGACGCGGCGCGCGACTTCCGCCGCCTGCTCAATGAAGTGCAGATGCTCTGGCATGCGCACCCGGTGAACGAAGCGCGCCGGCAACCCGTCAATTCGTTCTGGCTGTGGGGCGGCGGCCCGGGCTCCCAGCCGCGCCCGGAACTGGCGCTGGCCACCAGCGCCTCGCCCGCCTGGGTGAACGCGCTGGCCACGCCGGAACTGCGCGACGCCACCTGTGTCCAATGGCTGACAACGAAAGACCACGAGCGCACCGCCGTGCTGGGCCACCTGACGGCGGCCGGGCTGGCCGAAGACTGGCCGGGCTGGCTGGAATCGATGCGGCAGCTGGAAGACCAGTGGTTCGCGCCCCTGCTGGGCGCGCTGCGCTCGGGGCAAACGTCGGCCGTGCGCCTCGTGCTGGCGAACCGGCGCGGCTGGAGCGATACCACCACCACGAAACTGGCGCTGAACAAGTTCTGGCGCCATGAAAATTTCAAGAATCTGCTGACATGATTCCTCACCCGAATCCATTCGCCCGAATTTTTCACCCGCAACTGCTCACCTGCCTGGACCAAGCCGACTCATGACCCGTATCACCCACCGCCCCTGCCCGTTCCGCGAATCGGAAATGCTGCGCCAGGGGGGCATTCATCCCGTGCTGGCACGCCTGTTCGCGGCGCGCGGCCTGACCGATCCGAAGGAGCTGTCGTCCGAACTGTCGGCGTTGATCCTGCCCTCGGGCCTGCTGCACATCGATGCCGCGGCCGTCTTCCTGGCGGATGCGATCGCCGCGAACAAGCGCATGGTGATCGTGGCCGACTATGATTGCGACGGCGCCACGGCCTGCGCCACCGCGCTGCGCGGCCTGCGCGCGATGGGCGCGAATGTCGACTTCATCGTGCCGAACCGTTTCGAGTATGGCTATGGCCTGACGCCCGAGATCGTGGCGCTCACGGCGCGCGAGAAGTCGCCGGACATCATCCTCACCGTCGACAACGGCATCGCCAGCATCGATGGCGTGGAAGAAGCCAAGCGGCGCGGCATCGAAGTCGTCGTCACCGATCACCACCTGCCGGGCGACCGGCTGCCCGATGCGCGCGTGATCGTCAACCCGAACCAGCCGGCGTGCGGCTTCCCGTCGAAGAACCTGGCCGGCGTGGGCGTGGTGTTCTACGTGCTGCTGGCGCTGCGCGCGGAACTGCGCCGGCGCGGCGTGTTCGATGCGCAAACCCAGCCCAAGCTCGACTCGCTGCTCGACCTGGTGGCACTGGGCACGGTGGCGGACGTGGTGAAGCTCGACTCCAACAACCGCATCCTCGTGGCGCAGGGCCTGAAACGCATGCGCGCCGGGCGCATGCACGCGGGCGTGGCCGCCCTGTTCCGCGTGGCCGGCCGCCAGGCGCGCAGTGCCACGCCGTTCGACCTCGGCTTCGCGCTCGGGCCGCGCCTGAACGCGGCGGGCCGGCTGGAAGACATGTCGCTGGGGATCGAATGCCTCGTCACGGACGATGAAGGCCGCGCCTGGGCATTGGCCCAGCAGCTCAATGAGATCAACCTGAAGCGGCGCGAGATCGAGGCGGAAATGCAGGACACGGCGCTGCTGCACCTGGACGATTTCCAGCCTTCGCAGAGTTCCACGATCAGCGTGTTCGACGAATCGTGGCACCAGGGCGTGATCGGCATCGTGGCCTCGCGCCTGAAGGAAAAATTCTACCGGCCCACGATCACGTTCGCGCCGGCCGGCGATGGCTGGATCAAGGGTTCGGGCCGCTCGATCGCGGGCTTTCACATGCGCGATGCGCTGGACCTGGTGTCGAAACGGGCGCCGAGCCTGATCGACAAGTTCGGCGGGCACGCCATGGCGGCCGGCCTGTCGATCCGTGCGGATGCGTTCGAGGCGTTTTCAGAGGCGTTCGAGACGGTCGGCCGCGCGTGGCTCACGGAGCAGCAGCTCGAACGGATCGTGGAAACGGACGGCCCGCTGGAAGATGGCTATTTCACCACGGACTTCATCGAATTGATGGATGGCATCGTGTGGGGCCAGGGCTTCGCGCCACCCGTGTTCTGCGACGAATTCCGCGTGATCAGCCAGCGCATCCTGAAGGATCGCCACCTGAAGCTGCTGCTGGAACGAAACGGCGCGCGCTACGATGCTATCTGGTTCGGCCGCACCGATGCGCTCGGCGACCGCGCCCGCATCGCTTTCCGGCTCGACGCCAATGAATACAACGGCACCACCCGTGTGCAGTTGATGGTCGAGCACGCGGAGCCGGCCTGAAGAACCTAGCAAAGCCGGCCATTGTCCTGAGAGCAGAAGGCCATTGAGGACACCCCCCAGATCGAAATAGACGTCTACATCCCTGGTTTCCGCGCCTTTGCAGGAAATGGTGGTGGCGAGATCCTCGCGGTCGATCCAGCCGGCGCCATGTACATTATTCCGTCGATAGGATTGGCGGCAGAACATGCCATCGGAATTGCTGGCCCGCTCGCCGGATGCGCGCACAAACGTTTGAACTGGACACTGATGACGGGATTGGGGTGTGAGCGGCCCAGCCACATAAATCTCATTACCGCTTGACGTTGACGTTACGTCAGCCAATACAATGAAATTATGGCTGATCTACTTGACATCACTGAAGTCACCCGCATGACGGGCCTGACAGCGCGGGCGCTCAGATTCTATGAGGCCCGAGGGCTTTTGCAACCTGTGCGAGATTCCTCCGGACGCCGACAGTACGGGACAGCGCAGCTCGAAGCGCTACACCGCATCATGGCAATGAAACGTGCCGGGTTAACGCTGGCGCAAATTCAATCCATGACTGCAGGCCCGCGCCCCGACTTGCATTCGATCGTGGCTGCCCAAATCCAGGTACTCGAGGCGCGCGAGCGCGAAGTCGCGGCCGCAAGAGAGTTGCTTGCATCCATTTTGTCCCGCATCGAGCGTAACGAGCCAATCGATGTCGCGACATTCTGCTCGCTGATACGACAAGGAGAAAACGCGATGTCTCAAGTAAAACTCGATGCATTGGCTTCCCAATACATGAGCGCCGAGCAAAACCTGGCGTTCAAGGAAGCAGTGCAAGCGCTGCCGGCCGACTTCGATGCCGAAGTCCATGACAGGAAATGGCAGGCGCTCAGTGCGCGGATCAAGTCAGCGCTTCCACTCGATCCAGGAAGCCCTGCTGCCCAGGCCTTCCTTGATGAATGGAATGAATTGGCGGCGCCCTACATCGCAGCGTGTTCAGCAGAGGCGTTAAAGGGCGTCAGCAACATGCATGAGCACATCGAGGAATGGGACCGCGAAGTCGACGGGCCATTCGATGCGGAAGTGTTCAGGTTTCATCAGGCGGCGCAAAGGGCACGTGACGCCATGCACGGACCTGCGGATCGGTAGGGGCCCAAAATGCGTAATACATTAAGCAGCCTTGTAGCAGGCCTGATAGCCTTATGTTTCCGTTCCAACGTCCGCTTTGGGGCGGGCGCTGCCTGTCTGGACAGTCTGTAACTTTTCCAGTTCGGCAACCTGCTATGCTGGAGCGAACGGTCTGGTTCGGCCAGGAGCAGCCATCGGAGAGATGATGAATTGGGAACCAATTTCAGAAGCATGCTTGTGCGACGAAATCAGAAGTGCAGAAGGCCGAATGAGTCCCCGGGTCCTCCGCCTACGGGAAGCCATCAAAATTCCTCCTGAAAAGTGGGTTGAACCAACATATGGCACCGTTGGCGGAGGCTTTTGGGTTGTGGCCATCATCGGCAACAGGGTTATTTGGTTCAACGATATCGAAGTTGGTTTTAACTGTTCTTTATACGTGGCCGCCGGTCAGCTTGCCGAGTATTTTTGCAACCAGGATCAGCTTGAGATAGCCGTTCAAAATGTCCTGGCGATCATCGAAACGGGCAAAGATTCGATCGCGCGGTGCTCCGCCCCCGTTCCAAGAGAATGGCAGTAAAAGTCAAATATCGAAGGTCCGGTGTGGGGCGGAACCGACGTCATCATGAGGGTTCCGGACAGTGGTGATCCTGCCCCGGATTTCAACAGCCGATATACCCGCAGGTAGACTCGCGTGGGATCAGGCAGTGGGAGACAATTGCGCCAGCGATTCCGGCACCGGTGCCGGGCTGGAATGGGCAGCGATCCAATCGCTTAGTTCGCGGCCAAAAACACGCAGGCGGGCAGTCTCGACCTGCCGGCGCTTGTAGGCCTCGTGGCTGGACGGACCGGACATGCTGCGCTGATGGCTTTCCTTGTCCATCAGTTGCAGCTCATAGTCGAAGAAAAAGCCAACGTCATACTCCTGGCCCGCCGTTTCAGGATAGCCTTGTTCGGCCTGCAAATGGATCATCTTGCGCACGGTCACTTGAATGCTGCTGAAATCATCGCCGCTGTGGGGATTGTCGGCGCGAGTCTGGCGCTTGGCGACGGCCAGCAGTTCCGCGTCCATCCTTTGCAAAAGCTCTGTCGGATAATCGTGGCTGCGCTCAAGCATCAAGCGGTATTTCACGAAAATTTCCTTGGCAGCTTCCAGGTCGAGCAATGTATTGCGGGTGCGGTTGGACTCGATGTTGGTGATCGAAAGGATGTGCGCGCGCTGCAGGGTCTCCAATGCGAGCAAGCATTCAAAACGGGTACCGAACACGAGGCGCACGCCCAGGTGGTCGTAAATGTCCTGCGCGAGATAAGCGGCCTTTTGTAGAAGCTTGAGCAGGATACTGTTGCGGCCCTTGTTTCGCTTGCGTTCAAGATGGTGCAGTGGCAGGCATAGTTCGCCGTCGGACAGGAAATAATGACCCGTGTCGTCTTCGTGGATCACCTCATCCAGCGTTGCAAAGACTTGATCGCGAATCGTATTGAAGTGGCGCAGCTCCAGGTTGTTGTCGATGTAGAAAATCGCATGCATCACCTTCAGAATGGCACACGACCACATGCGCTGTTCGCAATTATGCTGTGCGTGGTGGGATGCGTAGACCAGCAGCTGGACTGGATCGTCCGGCGCGTACACATCGCGCGGAATGAGCTTTTCCTGGCCCGGTTGCAAAAAAGTGCTTCTGATGAAATCGACTGCCTCGCTGTGGCAGTTGCGGATGATGTCGCGGGCGACCGGCTGGTTCAGGTCATAGCCGTATTCGCGCACGAATTCGCGCGCGTCATGCAAGTTGCGCAACGCGAGTGATCCCAGATCGATCGCCGAGCGGCCACTGGCCATGGCCCCCAGATAGCCCCAATTCAACGAAAACTTGCGCTTGCTCTCGAGCGTAGGCCGAAATTCGCTCATGTCTACTGCCTTGATTTGCTGTCTTCGATCAAGTATCCGGCTGTTCGGTATCGAGGTCAATCAATATCTGATGCATCGGTGTATCAAATCTGGCCGCTGGCCAAGTATTTCCGACACCCTGCGTATCTTCATTTCCGTGAATTGCGCACTGTTACACGCAAACAGCCAGCATAGGTTCGTTCGCATCTTCCTGCATGCCTCTGCCGTGCGCGGTGCCAATCATGCAGCACTTGCAGGCGATCCGGAAACGGAGTATAACGACTCCAGATACGGAGGAATTATGCATTTACCCCTTGCCCAACACAACGGTTTTCCCTATATCTATCCAACATCGCGCTACGAGCCCGTTGCGCCCGTCGACCTGAATGACCGGGAACAGCGCGAGCGCCTCTCGCAGTCGGCCCTGAAGGGCTTCTTCAAGCTGAAGGATGCATGGAACGTGCGCGACGACGATGCCCGCGAGCTGCTGGGCGGCCCGTCCAGCAGTGCCTTCTATGAATGGAAGCGCAATCCCGCCCGCGTCCTCGAAGTGGACCGCATCACCCGCATTTCCTACCTGCTCGGCATCTACAAATCCCTGCACATCATCTACGGCGACAAGCTCGCCGACGAATGGGTGCACCTGCCCAACAAGAACGCCATTTTCAAGGGCAGCACGCCACTGGCCTACATGCTGGCCGGTGGGCTGCTGGCGATGCAGACCGTCCGCAAGCTCGTCGACGCGCGCCGGGGAGGCCTGTAATTGCCGGCCACCACGGTGTTGCCCGTGCCGCCGCTGCGGCAGTTGCGCCAGTTCGATACCTGCCGGCTGATTCCGTCGCGTTTCGCGGACGTGGAAGATTCCGTGCTGGCGCCGCTGGCCGACAACGAAGGCGAACTGGCCGACCTGTTCGAACTCGATAACGCCACGAATGCCCGGCTGCTGGCCGAACACGGCGGCGCACCCGGCATCGGCGTCGATGAACTGCTGTCCCGCGTGCCGAATTTCCGGATCGTCAATGCCGCGTTCACGTACCCCCGGCCGGAAGGCAGCCGCTTCAACGATGGCGAGCGTGGTGCCTGGTACTGCGCGTTCGAGCCCGAGACGGCGCTGGCCGAGGTCATCTTCCACAAGACGGTCGAGTACGCTGAGATCGACCGTTTCGACGACAGCGTGAGCTACCAGGCCATGCTGGCCGATTTCACGGCCCCGTTCCACGACATTCGCGGCTTGCCGGAGTTCGCGCCCTGCCTCGCGCCCGACAGTTATGAAACGTCGCAACTGCTGGCCGAGCGACTGCTGGTGGCCGGCGCGACCGGCATCATCTACCCCAGCGTGCGCCGTCCCGCCGGCACCTGCCTCGCGTGCTTCCGGCCCGCGCTGGTCGGCAATGTTCGCAAAGGGCTGGCCTATCGGTTAACATGGCAAGGTAGCCCGGTGCCCGTCGTCGAGCCGCGCACCCCCTGAAATCCCAACAAATTCCAGCAAATTCCAGAAATCCGGCAGAACCCGGCAAACCCAGCATGCAATTGAATCCTGACAAAGATATCGAACTCCGCCAGAAGGTAAACCGCGAAACGGGCCGCCTGCCGTGGACCGAACTGATGCGCCACTTCGCTTCCGGCAACGTGGTGTGGATCGCGGACGAGATGGACCTCGTGGAAGTGGCCGTGCGCATCGCCCATGACGACAAGGCCAGCGTGGGCCAGTGGATGGCCGCCGGCCAGATCGCCAAGGTATCGGACCGGCAGGCACAGGAATGGCTGGAGGCAGATGCCTCGCTGTGGGCCTGCGTCATCAGCCCGTTCATCCTCGTCCAGCAGCAAAAAAAGCCGCACTGACGGGCCGGGCGCACCGATGCTCGCTCCGCTCGACGCCCACCTGACCGATGCCCGGCCGCGCCAACTCCGGCCGGTCCTCCGACCGCTCGTCGAGTTCCTGTACTTCGGCATCAAGGAAGCCCGCGCGTGCCTGTTCGCAGGCCTGTTCTTCCTCGCCATGTTCTGCATGCCGCGCGCCGGCCTGTTCGGCATTCCCCGCTACGATGCGCTGCTGGTCGTGGCCCTCGCCATCCAGGCGTGGATGCTGGTCACGCGCCTGGAGACATGGGATGAAGTGAAGGCCATCGGCCTGTTCCACGTGGTCGGTTTCGCGCTCGAAGTGTTCAAGACCCAGGTCGGCTCCTGGACCTATCCGGACTTCGGCTACACGAAACTGTTCGGCGTGCCGCTGTTCTCCGGCTTCATGTACGCGGCCATCGGCAGCTACATCATCCAGGCCTGGCGCCTGCTCGACCTGCGCATCCGGCACCACCCGCCGTATCCGATGGCGGCCGCGATCGCCATCCTGATCTACGTGAATTTCTGGACGCATCACTACATCGGCGACTATCGCTGGTACCTGGCCGCCTGCGCGCTGGGGCTGTACGCGCGCACCACGGTGATCTTCCGCCCGCTCGATCGCGACCGCAGGATGCCGCTGCTGCTGGGCTTCATGCTGACCGGCTTCTTCATCTGGGTGGCCGAGAATCTGGGCACGTTCATGGGCGTGTGGCGTTATCCGAACCAGCTGGGCGCCTGGTCCGTCGTCCACGTGAGCAAATGGAGCGCCTGGTCGCTGCTCGTCATCATGACGTTTACCATCGTGGCCAACCTGAAGCACGTGAAGGCGCGGGTGCACGTGCCGGAATAAGCAGCCCGAGGGCGCCCCGCAATCACCCGCCGGCTGCGGAGGCGACAGGCAGGCGCGCCTCCGACTGCTTCGGCGGATACCAGCGCGACCGCAGCCGCATGCACGGCGACTCCACCGCCCGATACAGCAGCCAGCCTCCGAACATGCCTGCCGCCATGACGCCGACAATCGTCGCGGGCGCCTCCGTGTCGATGCCCCTCGATACCAGTTCGGGGCGCAACGCCATGAACACGGGCTTGTGCATCAGGTAGATCGCGTACGACCACAAGGCCAGGCTGGCCGCACCGGGAACACGCAGGCGGTACAGCAGCGACGCGGGGCTGAGCGCCGCACAGGTCAGCAAGGCAAAGCTGGCGGCGAGCAGCGAGAACCCGAAGGTGGAGGCCAGAAAAGCATTCGGCGTCTCGTTCATCGCACCATACAGCACGCCGCCTGCTGCAGACAGGCCGGCAGCCAGCAACGCATTCCCGTACCGAAGCACGCGCGCAAACGACGCGGGATGGAAATTCTTCAGCATCGCGATGGCGACACCCGGCAACAGTTCATCGAAGCGGCACAGCGTCGCGTAATACACGGGCGCCGCGAACATGTCCTTGCCGTCCATGAAGGCCATGCCACGCACCGCCATGCCGGCGGCGATCGCGGCAAGCAGCGCACACCACAGCAGGCGCGGCGACCGGCTGGTGCCGACCAGCGCCAGTACCGCAAGCGGCAGCGCCACATAGAACTGCTCCTCGATGCACAGCGACCAGGAGTGCGTAAACGTCTGGCCATACTCCAGGCCGATGTTCTGCGTGAAGGTCAGATACCGCCACAGCGGCGCCATGGTGCTGCCGGCGATCGGGCTGTGCGGCAGCAGCACATACATGGCCAACACCACGTAATAGTTCGGCAGCGTGCGCAGCAGGCGACGCGCGAAAAATGTCTTCAGCGCCAGTGTCTCCCCGCGGCTCGCCGGCGCCAGCAACTGATTGCCGATCAGGTAGCCGCTCAGCACGAAGAACAGGTCGACCCCGGCCCAGCCGATGCGGCCGGCGACGCCGAAGGTCGGCGCGTGGCTCACAAAGCCGTGATAGTGGGACATCAGCACCAGCACGATGGCCATGGCGCGCAGGGTATCGAGCCCGGCCAGCCGGGGATTCGGGGCGAGATGGGTCATGCGGTAAGTGGTGCCAAGACTACGGCGAGGCGGAAGGGATCGAGGCGTGGCAGGCGCATGGGAAGTCGCTGGGGAAAGCCAGCACTCTATGCGGCGATCGGCTGGCGGTCCAGCGCCATGCGGCAGGCCGTGCATGCCCGGCGGTGGAGCGGTACGGCAAGGCGCTGGTTCTGCTCGACGCAGAGAGCGCGATGGTGCTTGCAGCCGTGACGCGTGCAAGGCACCTGTAGCGGAATCAGTCTCCCGTAGGCTTACCAGCGGCCTTCCGGATCAGCGCGCCGTTCAGGCGGAATGCCCTCCTCGAAGCCGGCGACGAACAGCATGAGCAAGTCGTTGGCAACTTTCTCGTTTCCGGCTTCCAGCAAATTGTTCGCGATCCTCGTCACCTCGACCGGGGTGGCCTTGGCGTCCATGTTGTCGATTGCATGCCTCGTTACCTTGCCAAGCTGGAACGCCAACTCGGCAACCATCGTTTTTTCAGCGGAACTCATGTCTATCCTTCGTTTGGCGCGCGGTGATCCACGCATGCTGCTGTCGCTGGCCGAATCGGGCCGTTCGCCGCAGGATAGCATGTTGCTGTTTCGGGACGTCACGCGTCCCCGACGGCGGTACACGCCCGCTTCCCGCCAGCTGCCGTTGTCCATGACATTCATGCGTTGTGAACAAAGCAGGCGGCTCATAGATCAGGCGCACTCCGGCGCCGCATTTTCCTTCCGCCAACCGGCTTGAAGCCATGCTGCTGGTAGAAGTGCAGACTGCGTGCAAACTCTGGCAGCGGCGGCGTGCATAATTCCATGCACACCCACCCCTTTTGCGGCGCCAGCGTAAAGGCCGCGTTCAGCAAGGCACTGCCGACCGCGCCGTTGCGCCAGGCCGGCACGACATAGCATTCCTGGATGACCCCGATCTTTCCTTCGGCATACAGCGCATGGGTCTGCGCGATGGCTGCCACGCCGACGGGCAGCTTCTCGCCGTCCACGTAAGCCAGAAGCACGGTATAGATCCCCTCTTCGATCCATCGCCGACACAGCGCCTCCGTCATCGTGACGTCGTGATTGAACTGGGTATCATCCTTCAATACGGCGCAGATTTCCCGTGTGAGCGCCTCGACCATTGACGCAACTGTCGCAGCATCTCTCGGTGTTGCCGGAACGATTCGAATGTTCAATGCTTCTCTTGATGATGTCGATGCCTCAAGCTGACGAGCTATTCCGACAGGCTTCACAGCACTATCTCCGCCACCATCTCGCCAAGCGCATCGATACCAGTTTCGGCAAACCCCAGTGAGGCATAAAACCGGCGTGCAGTGGCATTCTCGGGCTTGTAGCAGATCGTAATCCGACGGGCATCCGCGCAAGCGCGTATCTCCGACAGTATTAGCGCCATTGCCCGGCGCCCTATTCCCTGGTTTTGGCGAGGATAATCCACCATCAACCTGTAGATTGCGTAATGTCCCGGCTCGTCATTGCCTGTCACATCGTATAAAGCGAACCTGGCCGGGATGCCGTCACAATAGATTGCGCGTGGCCGCCAATCGGCATAGTAGTGCGCCTGTGCGATCGAGTAAGCATTGCTGGCAAGGTAGCGCGCCTGCTCCGGCGGCAGCTCCATGTCCATCAGGACTTCAAAATTATCGATCGTTACCGATTCCAGCGTGACATGCATGGACTTTCCTTCGATGGTTTGATTGCCGAAACTGTTGAAGACGCTGGTCGATTTGACTGGACAAAAGATTCGCCGTGTCGCTGTCAGACATCGTCGATATTTCCCGCATCCCGACCCGCAGGAGTTCTCGCTGTCGCGATGACGGCATTGGCAAGTGGCGGCGCTCCCGTCCGGAATATGCTTGGCCAGCAAGCCATCCGCCAATTGGCCCCGCTGTCATCGCCCATGTTTCAGCGCATGCGCCGAGGTCTTCAGCAATGCGCTGGCACGTTCGCCGTCCCCGGCCTCGTGCGACATCTGCGCAAGCTGTTGCAGCGCGCCCGGGTGTTCACGCGCGGCGGCACGCTCGAGCCACGCATGGCCGCCAACCGGGTCGGCCGCGCCGCCCTCGCCCGCGATCAGCATATTGGCCAGCACGAACATGGCGTCGGGCACGCCGCCTTGGGCGGCCTGGGTCAACCAGCCGAGGGCGGCGGCGCTGTCCGGCGCCGTGCCTTTGCCATTGCGGGCCATCAGCCCGGCCCAGTACGCGGCGCCAGCGTCACCGGCCCGCGCGGCGCCCTGGAACGTCGCCAGTGCCGGTGCCCAGGCGGAAGGCGGCCCGGCCAGCGCCGCGCGCGCCGCCGCCAGGTCGGCCGCGAACGCCGGTGCGGTGAATAGCAGCAGTGCAGCCGCCGCGAGAACGCAACGCTTCATCGGGCCAGGTCGATCGCATACAGCGCGAAACCCTTGCCCCCGCCGTCGTCGGCACGCAGTTCGCGCACATTGCCCAGGCCTGCTTCCCGCGCCAGCGCCAGTTTTCCGGGCGCGGAATGGAATACCACGGCCCCCTGCGTGGCCGCGCGGGCGAAGCGCCAGCTGCGGTGGCTGCCGTGCGCGGCGCGCGTCAGCGCACCCTGTTTGCGGATGTATTCGATCAGCACGTCGCGGTTGTTGTCCGGCGCGGCCACGACCGTGCTGCTGCCATCGAGCCCCGGGAAGGCACCGCCGCCGCTGGCGCGGTAGTTGTTCGTCGCCACCAGGAATTCCTGGGCCGGACCCACCGGGGCGCCGCGGAACCGCAGGTTTTTCACGCGCTGGCCCGGCGGCCGGGTGATGTCGATTTCGTATTGCAGCTCGGCGCTGGACGGCATGTCGAAGTTATAGCCGGGAAAGCCGGTATTCACCAGTTCCTGCGGCTCCGTGCGCCGCGGGTCGATCGTGTTGAACCGTTCCGCCGCCTTCTCCAGCCACGCTTGCAGGCCCGTGCCGGTCACTTTCACGCCATACAGCGCGTTCGGATACAGGTACAGGTCGGCCGCGTTGTTCAGCGCGATCGCGCCGGCCTGCACGTCCGTGTAGTCCGTCACGCCGGCCGAGCCGGACTTGAACGGCGACGAGACGGACAGCACGGGCAACTGCGCGAACTGCGGCAGGTTCGCCTTCACGTAATCGCGCAGGTAATCGGCCTGCGCCTCGTTGACGACCTGGATCGCGCTGACGTCGCCCGCATCGGCGAAATACGTCGACATGCGGAAGCCGGTCTTGCCGATCGGCGTTTTCACGTAGCGGATCGTGGCCTCATGCTCGGCCTGCACCAGTGGCGCGATGGCGGGATCGCCGGCCACGGCCTTGCGGCCAGCGGCGATCGGCCGCGCTTCGACCGTGGTCCGTGCCTTGTCGATCACCCAGGCCTTGCCGTTCCACGCCATGTTCAAGCCGATCACGCCGAGGTGCGTGCCCCACAGGCCCGCCATCACGGTCGGCACGCCGTGCACGAGGCCTTTCGCCTTGTCGACACCCGGCAGGTCGAACTGCGACACCGTGCTGGCCGCGTTCGGGAACACCTGGTGCGAATGGCCGATCAGCATCGCGTCGATGCCCGGCACCTGCGCCAGGTGCCAGCTGCCGTTCTCCATCGTCGGCGAATAGGGTGCCGCATCGAGGCCGCCGTGCGAGATCGCCACCACGATGTCCGCCCCCTTCGCGCGCATCTCGGGAACGTAGCGCTGCGCGGTCTCGCGCAGGCCTTCCGTGTAGACCCTGCCTTCCAGCCAGCGCTTGTCCCACGTGAGGATCGTCGGCGGCGCGAACCCGATGATGCCGACCCGCAGCGTGGCCGGCACCTTCGTGCCGTCCGGCGCGCTGGCGACGATGCGCTTGTCGATGATCGCGTATGGCGCGAACAGCGGCTGGCGCGACTTCGCGCTATACACGTTGGCCAGCACCTGCGGGAACTTCGGGCCGGCGCATGGCTGCGTGGCTGTGACGCCGTCGACGTCGAAGCGGCTGCCCGACACCTGGTTCAGGTAGGCAAGGCCGTAGTTGAAGTCGTGGTTGCCGATGCCCGTGCCATCGTAGCCCAGCGCATTGAACACCTTGTAGATGGCCAGCGTTTCGCTGCAATCGAGCGGCTGCACGATGGCCTGGTAGTCGGCCAGCGCGGTGCCCTGGATCGTGTCGCCGTTATCGAGCAGCACGTTGTTCGGAAACTGGCCACGTGCCTGGCCGATCAGCGTGGCCGTGCGCTCCAGGCCCAGCGACGGTTCGGGCGACAGCTTGTAGTAGTCGTAGCTGACCACGTTGCCGTGCAGGTCCGTCGTTTCAAGGATGGCGACCGTCGCCTGGGTGCCGACGGGTACGCCGTGGGGAATGCTCGCGCAGCCGGCCAGCACGAGCGGAAGGGAAATCAGGACCGATTTTTTCATTACTGAAGCAGGAAAGGAAACGGCCATGATACGCAAGGGATGGGGACGCGGACAAGAGGCGGCAGCGAAGACGTGCCGGTCAAGCCATGTTCCGTGTTCATGACGAAAAAACAGCAAACTGAGCAAGAAAATAGTGGCAACGTGATAACCTGAATATTGCTCTACCAGGGCAGCATGTCGACAACTACCAACTCACGGGCACACAATGAAACTGAAGCAATTCCTGGGCACCACCGCGGTCGCAACGGCACTTCTGTTCACGGGCGCAGCAAACGCCGAGCTGTACCAGTTCACCGTCACGGGTGACTATTCCGCGACCTGGCAACTCGATACGGACGTGGAACCCGACGTGGTGATCGAACAGCTTGGCCTTACCTACTATGACGTGGCCGGCTCGTACGACGGCGCAGCCTCCGGTTACGCCCACGTATCGTTCTTCTACGGTGGCTTCGGCGGCGGCCTCAGCCTGGAAGACAGCGCCACTGGCGAATACCTGGTGGTAGCGGATGGCCCGCAAATCTATGCCGGCAACGGGCTCACCCCGTCGTACACGGTCGGCACGTATGCGCTGACCGAGTATGAGGGAGGCGGCGCCTACACATTGACGATCTCGGCGGTACCCGAACCGGCAACGTACGGCATGCTGCTGGCCGGCATGGGCATGCTGGGCATCGCGCTGCGCCGCCGGCAGCATTGACGAACGGCGCCGTTCGCCCGGATGGCGCCGGCTTGCGCCCCTGTCAATAGCCGACGCGTTCGGCGTAGGCAAGGATCCGGTCTCCGTAATTCCCGCCCCACTGGTACGTGTACCGGCTCTCCGCCCCGATCTTCATGATGTCGTACTGCTTGCCCGCGCCCGGCGGCTTGTCGGTCGGCTGGCGGCCGCAGAAGAAGCCCGTATCCGTGGCTAGGTCATAGAAGCGGTACCAGGTCGTCGATCCAGGCCGGCGCACGAACGGGTCTGCGCCCGTGGGCCGCGTGGCACGCGGGTCGAACGCCGTGTCGCGCATCTGCACCGCGCCGCGGCGGTACCAGGCCACGCCGGCCTTTGCGGCGGCTGCCACGGCGGGGGTCTGCGGGCGGCTCATGAGGAAGGCGATCACGAGCACGGATTCCAGGCCGCTCTTCGACGGCAGTTCGAACGAGCGGCCGGTGACCGGCGCGTGTGTGACAGGGTCATGCTGGGCGCACCACACGGTCTTCACGCCATCCTGCACGATCTGCGCTTTCAGGATGAAGTCTTCGGCGCGGCCGATGGCTTGCTCCATCCGCGTGCGCTGCTGGGCCGTGAAGACGTCGCCCGCGAACGGCGGTCGTTGCCTGGCCGCGTCGTCCAGCAGTTTCAATACGCGGACCATCGCATTGTCGTTGAAGGTGGCGTTGTTCGAATAGACCGTGCCGGTGCGTGCCGGGTAGACCTGCGGGTAGCCGCCGGACGGGTATTGCATCCGCAACAGGAAGTCCATTGCCCTCCGCGCGGCGTCGCGGTGGACCGTATTGCCGCCGCGCCCGTACACGTCGGCCAGCACGCAGATCTCGGAAACGGTGGCGCCATTGTCGATCGTGCCCAGCTCGGTGCCGCCAGCGCCAAACCAGCCCGAACGTGGCGCCGTGCCGTTCCACGCAGCGGCATACCACTTTGTCTCCTTGTAGAAACCGCCGTGCGCCATCTGCCAGGAAACGATGTGGTCGGCCAGGCGCCGGTCAGCGGCCAATGCCGTGGCGGCGTCGGCGTTGCCGCTTAGCCAGCGGCGATAGGACGCCAGTTCGCCGTTGAGTGGATTGCCTTCCTGCGACAGCATGGGCGCCGCTTGCGCGCCACCCGGCGCACTAGCACAACCGGCGGCCGACATAGCCAGCGTGGACAAGGTGATGAGGCAGGTTCTTCGCTGCATGGGCGCCCTCGTAAGGTTGCCGTTGATTCTAGTTAATAGTTTAACTCCGGTAAACAGTTGCGGGCCGATTCGCAAATTTCGCACGCCATGGTGGTGATTTTGGTGACGGTCATGCCGGCGGTATCCATGCAGCAACCTTCGTTGCAAGAATATGATGCCGCGCAGTGCCTGGGCGCCTGGACGCCCGCATACTCGCCCTCCCCGCCGGCACTGCCGGTCACTGCATGGAGGCCGTATGTTTGTTCGCCAATGGTGCGCCCCGTTGACCGGCGCGATCACGCTTCTCTATTTTCTCCTCGTCTATGTCGTCACGACGAACCCGAGCCCGGGCGCGTTGATGAAGGCGCTCGCCATGCCGGGGGTGCTTGCCATCATCCTCGGCACGCCGCTGATGAAACAGTTTGGCCTGGCCGAATGGGGCTGGATGGGCTACATGCCGACGGATGCGGGGTGTGTTGTTCTCGTCGTGCTGTACACGTTCGCGCTGTCGTCCCTGGCCGGATTCCTGGCCACGTTCACGCGGCGCTGACGGGCCGGGCGACGTACCCGGGCATGGGTGGCCCGGGCGCGTCGCCTCCTAAGGTATAATCGGAGGTTTGATCGCCCTCAAGAGACATAAAAATCATGGAAGCAGAACGCATCAATTCCCTCGCCGCCCAGCTCGCTGACCTGACGGCCCGCGAGAACGAACTTCGGAGGTATCTTTGACTTCGATGTGAAGTCGGAGAAACTGGAACAACTGAACGCCGAACTCGAAGATCCGGCGGTCTGGAACGACCCGAAGAAAGCCCAGGACATGGGCCGCGAAAAGAAAGCCCTGGAAGCCATCGTCGACACGCTGACGAAGGCGAAAAGCGACCTGGCCGACATGGCCGAGCTGTTCGCGATGGGCAAGGAAGAAAACGATGACGACACGCTGGAATCCGTCATCGGCGATACGGCGGAAATCGCCAAGGTCATCGAAGGCCTGGAATTCCGCCGCATGTTCAACAACCCGATGGACCCGAACAACTGCTTCGTCGACATCCAGGCCGGCGCCGGCGGTACCGAGGCCCAGGACTGGGCGTCGATGCTGCTGCGCCAGTACGTGCGCTATTGCGAGCGCAAGGGCTTCAAGGTCGAGGTGATGGAACAGTCGGACGGTGAAGTCGCCGGCATCAAGACGGCCACGCTGAAGGTCGAAGGCGACTACGCCTACGGCCACCTGCGCACCGAGACGGGCGTGCACCGCCTGGTGCGCAAGTCGCCGTTCGACAGCGCCAACGGCCGCCACACGTCGTTCACGTCGCTGTTCGTCTACCCCGAGGTCGATGATTCGATCGAGATCGAGATCAATCCGGCGGACCTGCGCATCGACACGTACCGCGCATCCGGCGCCGGTGGCCAGCACATCAACAAGACCGACTCCGCGGTGCGCCTGACGCACGCGCCGTCCGGCATCGTCGTGCAGTGCCAGAACGACCGCTCGCAGCACCGCAACAAGGCCGAGGCGATGGAAATGCTGAAGGCCAAGCTGTTCGAGCAGGAACTGCGCAAGCGCATGAGCGAGCAGCAAAAGCTGGAAGACTCCAAGACCGACGTGGGCTGGGGCCACCAGATCCGTTCCTACGTGCTGGACCAGTCCCGCATCAAGGACTTGCGCACCGGCTTCGAAACGGGCAACACGAAGAACGTGCTGGACGGCGACCTGGACGACTTCATTGCCGCCTCGCTAAAGCAAGGGGTCTGACGCATGGGCCACCACGCTCCCCGCGCCTTCATCTTCGACATGGATGGCACGATCGTCGACAACATGGCCTTCCACACGAAATCGTGGGTGGCCTTTTTCGAGCGGCGCGGCCATGCGATCGACGCGGACGATTTTTTCCGCGCCACCGCCGGCCGCCAGGGCCATGAAATCATGCGCAGCTATCTCGGCGCGGACCTGACGAACGAAGACACGGTGCTGCTCGACGCGGAAAAGGAAGAGCTGTACCGCGAACTGTACGCGCCGCACCTGGAAACGGTGGCGGGCTTCGAGCAGTTCATCGAAGCGGCGCAGGAGCAGGACGTGCGCCTGGCCGTGGCCACGGCCGCGCCGCCGGCCAACATCGTGTTCACGCTCGATGGCCTGGACCTGCGCCGCCACTTCGACGCGGTGGTAGGTGCGGCCGACGTGGCGCGGGGCAAGCCGAATCCGGACGTGTTCCTGCTGGCGGCCGAGCGCTGCGGTGCGGCACCCGAGCACTGCATCGTGTTCGAGGATGCGCCGCTGGGCGTGGAAGCCGCGCGCCGCGCCGGCATGCGGGCCGTGGTGCTGACCACCACGCTGCCGGCCGAGGCGTTTGCCGAATTCGACAACGTCATCTGCGTTGCGCGCGACTTCTCGGAGCTGGACATCGCCACGCTGTTCGACACGACCAACAACATTCAACAAGCACAGTAATCATGACGACCGAAAACCAAGCGGAACCCCAGGACCAGGCGCCGGGCCTCGACGACAACAAGATCATCGCCGAGCGCCGCGCCAAGCTGGCCGCCATTCGCGAACAGGGCATCGCCTTCCCGAACGATTTCCGCCCCGAGCACAAGGCGGCCGACCTGCAGGCGCAATACGCCGGCAAGTCGCGCGAGGAACTGGAAGCCGAACCCGTGCCCGTGGTACTGGCCGGCCGCATGATGCTCAAGCGCGAAGCCGGCAAGAAGGCCGCGTTCGCGACGCTGCAGGATTCGTCCGGCAAGGCCTGCGACGGCCGCATCCAGATCTACGCGACCCTGGACGCGACGGGCGAAGCGGCGATGGAAGCATTGCGCACCTATGACCTGGGCGACATCCTGGGCGTGAAAGGCACGCTGTTCAAGACCAAGACGGATGAATTGACCGTCAAGGTGAGCGAGCTGCGCCTCATCACCAAGTCGCTGCGCCCGCTGCCGGACAAGTTCCACGGCCTGGCCGACCAGGAAACGAAATACCGCCAGCGCTACGTGGACCTGATCATGAACGAGGACACGCGCCGCACGTTCAAGGCCCGCACCGCCGCCATCTCGTCGATCCGCCGCTTCATGCAGGAAAACGAGTTCATGGAAGTGGAAACGCCGATGCTGCACACGATCCCGGGCGGCGCGGCGGCCAAGCCGTTCATCACGCACCACAACGCGCTGGACATGCAGATGTTCCTGCGCATCGCGCCCGAGCTGTACCTGAAGCGCCTCGTGGTGGGCGGCTTCGACCGCGTGTTCGAGATCAACCGCAACTTCCGCAACGAAGGCGTGTCGATCCGTCACAACCCCGAGTTCACGATGATGGAGTTCTACGCGGCGTACACGGACTACCAGTGGATCATGAACTTCACGGAAGCCGTGATCCGCCAGGCAGCGGTCGATGCACATGGCTCCGCGGTGCTGACGTACGGCGGCCGCGAGCTGGACCTGTCGAAACCGTTCCACCGCCTGACGATCGTGGGCGCGATCAACAAGTTCGCGCCGCACTACACGAACGAACAGCTCGACGACGCGGAATTCATCAAGGCCGAACTGAAGAAGTTCGGTGTGAAGCCGCATGCCCATTCGGGCCTGGGCGCGCTGCAACTGGCGCTGTTCGAGGAAACCGCCGAAGCGCAGCTGTGGGAGCCGACGTTCATCATCGACTACCCGGAAGAAGTATCGCCGCTGGCGCGCGCATCGGACACCCGCAAGGGCATCACCGAGCGCTTCGAGCTGTTCATGGTAGGCCGCGAGATCGCCAACGGCTTCTCGGAGCTGAACGACGCGGAAGACCAGTCGGCCCGCTTCCTGGCCCAGGTGGCCGCCAAGGAAGCCGGCGACGACGAAGCGATGTTCTACGACGCAGACTATATCCGCGCGCTGGAATACGGCATGCCGCCGGCCGGCGGCTGCGGTATCGGCATCGACCGTCTCATCATGCTGCTGACCGATTCGCCGAACATCCGCGACGTGCTGCTGTTCCCGCACCTGCGCAAGGAAGACTGACGTCTCCCTGCCCTCCCCTGAAAAACGCGCGGCTTCCACCGCGCGTTTTTTTATTCCGCGGCTTTCGAAGCTACGGTGTCAGACACCATTTTCCGAACGATTCACCGGAAAATGGTGTCTGACACCGGTTTTCCTCTGCGCTCGCCACTGTCAAAAACCATACCTCTCTTTCCCCGTTTTCGCATTGTCGCTGAAATCGTTTTCAGCTAGCCTGCCACAGCCTCGACAATAATGATCCGGAGACAGCACGTGACCAATCAATCCCGCCGCAACGCCTTTAAAACCATCCTCGCCAGCACCGCCGCCCTGCCCGCCGCGCAAGTGCTCGGCCAGCCGGCGGTTGCGCCGCAATGTGCGCCGGCGGCCCCAAGGTGGGCCCGCGGCATCGAAGGCCAGCGCAAGGCCGACCGGGGCGACGGCACATACATCAACCCGATCATCCCAGGCGACCATCCGGATCCCACGATCCTGAAGGACGGCGACGATTACTACATGACGTTCTCGTCGTTCTATTCGTACCCCGGCATCGTGATCTGGCATTCGACCGACCTGGTGAACTGGGCGCCCGTCGGGCCCGCACTGAAAAAGCCGCTGGGCACGATCTGGGCGCTCGACCTGTGCAAGCACGACGGCCGCTACTTCATCTACATACCCGCCGCACCGGACGGCAACGCCTGGTCGATCTACGCCATCTGGGCCGACCGCATCGAAGGTCCGTGGAGCGATCCGGTCGACCTGAGTATCGCCGGCTGCATCGATCCCGGCCACATCGTGGGCGAGGATGGCAAGCGCTACCTGTTCGTCAACGGCATCCGCAAGATCCGGCTCACCGACGACGGCCTGGCCACGGACGGCAAGCTGGAGGAAGCCTACAAGCCATGGCGCTATCCGGAAGACTGGGTGGTGGAAAACTTCGCGCCGGAGGGCCCGAAACTGCTGCGCCACGGCGACTGGTTCTACCTGGTCACCGCCGTGGGCGGCACGGCTGGACCGGTCACCGGCCACATGGTCATCGCGGCGCGCGCGAAATCGATCCACGGCCCGTGGGAGCATTGCCCTCGAAATCCGCTGGTGCGGACCGTCAGCACGCAGGAGCCATGGTGGTCGCGTGGTCACGCCACGCTGGTCGAAGGCCCGGCAGGCGACTGGTGGATGGTCTACCACGGCTACGAGAACGGCTACCGGACGCTGGGCCGCCAGACCTTGCTGGAACCGATCGAATGGACGGCCGACGGCTGGTTCCGCGCGAAAGGCGGCGACCTGTCGAAGCCGCTGGCGAAACCGCGCGGCAAGGGTGGCCGGCACATCATGTTAGGCCCGAACGGCCAGATGCTGTCGGACGATTTCACGCGCGACCGCTTCGGCGTCCAGTGGAGCTTCCACGACCCGAAGCCGGACGAAATGGATCGCGTGCGCTACCTGAAGCCGGGCTTGCGCATCCAGGGCAAGGGCATGTCGCCCGCCGACAGCGCGCCACTGACGTGCGGTGTCGGCGACCGCTCATACCAGGCCGAGGTGACGCTGGAACTCGACGGCCAAGCCGAGGCGGGCCTGCTGCTGTTCTACAACCACAAGGCGTTCGTCGGCGTGGGCTTCACGCCCGACGTCATCAAGACGTGGGAATACGCGGAAGAACAGCAATGGATGCGCGTCGCGCGCACGACACGGCGCGTGCGCGTGCGGCTGACCAACGTCGACAACGTGGTCACGTTCCATTACTCGTACGACGATGGAAAAAGCTGGCTGCTGCACGGGCTGCGGATGGAAGTCTCGGGCATCCACCACAATGTGTTCGGCGGCTTCCTCAGCCTGAAGGTGGGCGTGTACTGCGCCGGCGAGGGATCGGTCACGCTGCGCGATTTCCGCTATCGGGCGTTATGAACGCTTTTACGGTCTCGCCAGTGCCGTCAAGTCAGCACTCGGCCGGCACGTCGATCCGCATGGAGAATCCCAAAGCCAAGGGCTGGGGTCAGACCCGGCGGGTCTGACCCCGGATCTTGCGCCTGGGGTATGCCTGAATGACGCCGGTTCGGACACCGGCTCAGAGGAGAACGACTACATCACCACCCGGTAGCAAGGCACATACGCCTTGCCCGGCAACTTCATCCGGCTCTGCGCCACGAACGATGCCAGCAGCCGGTCCATCGGTTCCATGATCGCCGCGTCGCCGTGGATCTCGAAGTTGCCGTGCGCCTCGATGGCGCGGATGCCATCGGCCTTCACGTTGCCGGCCACCACGCCTGAGAAGGCGCGCCGCAGGTGCGCGGCCAGCAGGTGCACCGGCTGGTTCCGGTGCAGCTTCAGGTTGCGCATGTTTTCATGGGTGGGCGCGAACGGCCGCTGGAATTCCTCGTCGATGTGCAGAGCCCAGTTGAAGTAATACGCATCGCTGCGCGCCTTGCGGTATTCGCGCACCTGCTTGATCCCTTCCTGCATCTCGCGCGCGACCGATTCCGGATCGTCGACGATGATCTTGTAGCGCTTCTGCGCTTCCTCGCCCAGCGTGACGCCGATGAACTCGTTGATCTGCGCGAAGTAGTCGCGCGACGATTCCGGCCCGTGAAGATCAGCGGGAACGGGATCTCGGCATTTTCCGGATGGAGCAGGATGCCGAGGATGTACAGGATCTCTTCCGCGGTTCCCGCGCCGCCGGGGAACACGATGATGCCGTGGCCGGTGCGCACGAATGCCTCCAGGCGCTTCTCGATGTCCGGCATGATCACCAGGTCGTTGACGATCGGGTTCGGCGATTCGGCGGCGATGATGCCCGGCTCGGTGATGCCGAGGTAGCGGCCATTGGTGAAGCGCTGCTTGGCGTGGCCGATCGTGGCGCCCTTCATCGGGCCCTTCATCGCGCCGGGGCCGCAGCCCGTGCAGATATCGAGCGCGCGCAGGCCCAGTTGATAACCCACTTCCTTGGAATAGTTGTATTCGGCGCGGTTGATCGAGTGGCCACCCCAGCACACCACCAGGTTCGGATTGGTCTGCGGGCGCAGCACGTTGGCGTTGCGCAGGATATGGAAGACCGCGTCGGTAATGCCTTCGGTGCTGGCAAGGTCGAACTTTGGATTGTCGGTGACTTCGTTGCTGACGAAAACGATATCGCGCAGCACCGCGAACAGGTGCTCGTGGATACCCTTGATCATCTTGCCGTCGACGAAGGCGATCGCGGGCGCGCCCTTGATCTCGAGCTTGATGCCGCGCTCGCGCTGCATGATATTGATGTCGAACGACTCGTAACGATCCAGCAGTTCCTTGCCGTCGTCGATGGTGCTGCCGCAATTGAGCACGGCCAGCGCGCATTGGCGGAAGGTTTTATACAGGCCGCCTTTGCCGCTATCGAGCAGTTTTACCACTTCCGCTTTCGACAGCACTTCGAGCTTGCCTTCGGGTGAAATCAGGGTATCGACAAAGCCTTGTTCCATGGTGCGTACATCCTTTATTAAGTGAATACGTATTGCCCCCGCATAGCTGTCAATATACGACATCGGCGTCGTAAAAGGATGGCAATCTTTTCAAACGAACCATATTGCTGCGCCGCACCACATGAATCCGTCGACAATTTTTGTCGCTCCATTACAATGGCGGATTTTTTTCAGGAGATGCCGCATGAGCGGTTCAAGCAAGGCAGTAGACACGGCCATCCCCGAATTCAAACAGATTTTGGGCATCCCGCTCCACTGTGGATGTTGTTCATGACGGAGTTCTGGGAGCGCTTCGCGTTCTACGGCATCCGTTGGGCGCTCGTGCTGTATATCGTCGCCCAATTCCACGGTGGTGCGGCTTCCGGTGAGGCCGACGCAAACCTCACCTATGGTTCGTATCTCGCGCTCGTCTATGCGGCGGCGCTTTTCGGCGGCTATGTAGCCGACCGAGTGCTCGGCTACCAGCGTTCCATCCTCGTCGGCGCAGCTTTCATGGCGGCCGGCCTGTTCATGATCGCACTGCCCGATCCCACCATCTTCAAGGTGGGCCTGGCCACCATCATCACGGGTAACGGCCTGTTCAAGCCGAACATCTCGACGATGGTCGGCAAGCTGTATGCCGCGGCGGATTCGCGGCGCGACAGTGGCTTCACGATTTTCTACATGGGCATCAATGCCGGCGCGTTCATCGCACCGATCCTGACCCAGCACCTGGCCCAGTATGTATTCAACACGGGCGACATGCCCGAGTACAAGGTGGTGTTCATCGCCTCGGGCATCGGCATGCTGATCTCGCTGGTGTGGTTCTTCATCGGCCGCAAGGAGCTGAAAGGCATCGGCATGCCGGAACAGCACGCCGCGAGCCCTGCCCGCATCCTGTACGTGATCGCGGGCTGCCTGGCCACCATCCCCGTGGTGTTCGCGCTGCTGGCAGTTGGCGCGCAGCAGCTGCAGGGCGTGCTGACCGTGCTGTTCATCCTGCTGGCGGTGATGCTGCTGGTCGAAGGCTACCGCAATGGCCCCGTGGCGCGCGATAAAGTTTGGGCGATGATGATCATCTTCGCCTTCAACATCCTGTTCTGGATGTTCTTCGAACAGGCCGGCAGTTCGTTCACGTTCCTGGCCGAGAACATCGTCAACCGCGCCTTCGGCGGCTGGATCTTCCCCACCGCCTGGTTCCAGAGCGTGAACTCGATCGCCATCATCACGTGCGCGCCGATCATCGCGGCCATCTGGATCTACACGGCGCGGCGCAACGTCGAACCGTCGATCCCTCGCAAGTTCGGCCTGGGCCTGATCTTCAACGGCCTGGCGTTCCTGCTGCTGGTGTTCGCGCTGAAGACGATGGTCGTCGATGGCAAGATCCCGTTCTGGACGCTGTTCATGGTGTACGTGATTCAGTCCATCGGTGAGCTGTGCCTGTCGCCGATCGGCCTGTCGATGGTGACGAAGCTGGCGCCAACGCGCCTGGTCGGCCTGGGCATGGGCGGCTGGTTCCTGTCGACCGGCATCGGCAACAACCTGTCCGGCATCTTCGCCTCGCACGTGTCCGGCGAATCGGGCATGTCGGTGGAATCGGCGCTGTCCGGCTACAACTTCGGGTTCTGGTCGCTGGTGATCGGCGGCGTGCTGCTGTTCCTGCTGGCACCGCTGATCCAGAAGCTGATGCATGGCGTGAAGTGATCGCGCAGCGCACCTGATAAACGGCAGCCCGCGGGCTGCCGTTTTTATTTGGACGCCGCTTTCGCCGGGAGCGGATGCGCGCCCAGCCAGGCATCCAGCACGGCCGGCGCATCGGGCGGCAAATGCAGGCCCAGCTTGGTGCGCCGCCACAGGATATCGTCCGCCGTCACCGCCCATTCGTGCCGGCGCAGGTAATCGAGTTCGGCCTCGTACAGCCCGGGCAGCACCTGTTCTCCCATGTCGACCATCGCCGCACGGCCCTGCAGCAGCGTGTGGATGCGCGTGCCGTAAGCCCTGGCGTAGCGGGCGATCAGCGGGCAATCGAGCCAGCCATACTGCACTTGCAGGCGCGAGCGCCAGCCATCGAATTCCAGCACCGAGCGGCTGTCCGGCACGGCGCCGAACAGGTCGCCTCCGGGCAGGCAGGCACCGGCCGTCCATGCCCCGGCGCGGTGGCCGAGGGCCTTGCAGACGAGATCCGCGGCCCCCTCCGCCAGCTTGCGGTAGGTGGTCAGCTTGCCGCCGAAGACAGTCAGCAGCGGCGCCCCTTCGTCATCCATTTGCAGCCGGTAGTCGCGCGTGACGGCGCTGGCCTTCGCCGATGCGTCGTCGAGCAGCGGGCGCACGCCGGCAAAGCTCCACACCACGTCCGCCGGTGTGACGGGCGCCTGGAAATAATGGCTGGCCACGCCGCACAGGTAGCGGATCTCGCCTTCGTCGATCGCCACCGCCGCGGGATCGCCCACGTACTCCACGTCGGTGGTGCCGATCAGCGTGAAGTCCCGTTCGTACGGAATGGCAAAGACGATGCGGCCATCGTCGTGCTGGAACAGGTAGGCATCGTCGTGATCGAAGATGCGCCGCACCACGATATGGCTGCCTTTCACGAGCCGCAGCTTGGTTGGTGCCCGTGCAGCGCCTGTCGCGTGTACCGCGCCGTCCAGGAACGCCGCTGCCCAGGGCCCGGCCGCATTGACGATGGCGCGCACGGCGATCTGCTTGTGCGTGCCGTCCGCCTTGCGCAGCGTGACGCGCCAGGCACCGTTCTCGCGGCGCGCTTCGGTGCACGCCGTGCGGGTCAGGATGCAGGCGCCCTTCTGCGCCGCATCCACTGCGTTCAATACGACGAGGCGCGCGTCGTCGACCCATGCGTCCGAATACACGAACGCCTGCCGGAACGCGGGCCGCAACGCGCGGCCGGCCGGGTGTGCCGGCAGTTGCACGCTTTCGGAACCCGGCAGCAGCTCGCGGCGCGCCAGGCGGTCATACAGGAACAAGCCGGCACGGATCAGCGCCGCCGGGCGTTGCCCCGTGTGCGGCATCACGAACCGCAGCGGCCGCACCACGTGCGGCGCGGCGCGCAGCAGCACTTCGCGCTCGGCCAGTGCCTTGCGCACGAGGCCGAACTCGTAATGCTCGAGATAGCGCAGCCCGCCATGGATCAGTTTTGTCGAGGCCGACGACGTGTGCGACGCCAGGTCGTCGCGCTCGCACAGCGCCACGCACAAGCCGCGGCCCGCCACGTCGCGGGCGATTCCCGCGCCATTGATGCCGCCCCCTACCACTAATACGTCGCAATCGACGTCCTGCCTTGCCGCTGCCATCGGATCCCCGGCTCTTTCATTTTCCTTGAAGATACGACAGTTACGGCCCACAGTGCAAGCACCGGCCACCTTCATTCGTCTTCGGAGCGCCTGTCGACCTGCTCGTCCGGATTTTCCATCCACGCTTCATTGCGCTTCCTGTTCCGCTTCTTCACCGTGTCGGACTGTTCCTGCGCCGGCTTCGTCGCGGGCGGCGGCGCCACCGGCATCGGAAAGCCGAGGAACACCATCACGAGGAAGATGGGCAACAGCAGGTAGAACAGCGGTCGTTTCCAGTTGAGTTTGGTCTTGAACATGCGTCCAAGCTCGGCGCGGCGATGCCGTTTTCAAGTATGCAAGCGATGTTTTTTCAATAGCGTGGCAACGGAACGACAGCCGGCCGCCAGGGTGCGCTGTTCTATAATGGCCCGCGCTTTTGCAACCCCGACACCATGGAATCCACGTCTTGAGCAAGCTCCCACACTGGCTGAATCGCCGCACCGTCGCCATCGGGGCGATCGTCGCCGGCGGCCTCGCCCTCCTCTGCGCCTTTGCCCTGCTGGGCTACCTGTTCCTGGTGGTGCGGCCACGGCTGCCGGAGCTCGACGCCGTCATCGACTACAAGCCGAAGATCCCGCTGCGGGTGTATACGGCGGACAAGGTGCTGATCGGCGAATTCGGCGAGGAGCACCGCGACTTCGTGCCGGTCAACAAGATGCCGGACATGATGAAAAAGGCCGTGCTGGCGATCGAGGACACGCGCTTCTACGAGCACGGCGGCGTCGACTGGGTGCGCACGCTGGGCGCCGTGAAAGCCAACGCGACCGGCGGTTTCCGCCAGGGCGCGTCGACCATTTCGATGCAGGTGGCCCGCAATTTCTATCTCACCCGCGAGAAAGTCATCTCGCGCAAGCTCAACGAGGTAATGCTGACCTATAAGATCGAAGCGGCGCTGACGAAGGACGAGATCCTCGAGCTGTACATGAACCAGATCTACCTGGGCCAGCGCTCGTTCGGCTTTGCCGCGGCCGCGCAGACCTACTTCGGCAAGTCGCTGGGCGAGCTGTCCGTCGCCGAGATCGCGATGCTGGCCGGCCTGCCGAAGAATCCCGCGCGCCACAATCCGGTCACCAATTTCAAGCGCGCCAAGGCACGCCAGCAGGTGGTGCTGCGCCGGCTGCACGACCTGAACTACATCACCGACGCCCAGTACGAAGAAGCGGTGGACGAGCCCCTGCACGTCAACCGCAAGGGTCAGTCGTTCGACACCCATGCGGAGTATGTGGCCGAACTCGCACGCCAGGCGGCCTATGCGCAATACCAGGAGGCGGCCTACACGCGCGGCATCGTGGTCCGCACGACGATCTTCAGCAAGGACCAGGAAGCCGCCTATGAAGCCGTGCGCCGCAACGTCATCGCCTACGACCAGCGGCACGGCTACCGCGGCCCCGAGGCGTTCATCGCGCTGCCGGCGGACGAGGAGGAACGCGAGGAGGAAATCGACCGCGCCCTGTCGCGCCGCCCCGGCAGCGACGGCCTGATCGCCGCCGTCGTGCTGGCCGCGAGCCCGCGCGAAGTGCGCGCCGAAACGGCTGACGGCATCGACGTGACGATCAGTGGCGACGGCCTGAAGCTGGCCACGGCCGCGCTGTCGTCGAAAGCCAGGGACACGCTGCGTATCCGCCCCGGCGCCATCATCCGCGTGGCGCACGACAGCCGGAAAGGCTGGGCGATCACGCAGGTGCCGGCGGTGGCCGCGGCCTTCGCCTCGATCGATCCGGCCACCGGCGCCTACCGCTCGATGGTCGGCGGCTTCGACTACAACCTGCAGAAATTCAATCACGTCACCCAGGCGTGGCGCCAGCCCGGTTCGGCGATCAAGCCCTTTGTCTACTCGGCGGCGGTGGACAAGGGCTATGGCCCGGCCACGCTGATCGACGACGTGCCGCTGGAACTGCCCGGCGGCGCGAACGGCGAACCGTGGCGGCCGCAAAACGACGACTTCGTGTTCGACGGCCCCATCTCCATGCGCATCTCGCTGGCCAAGTCGAAGAACGTGCCGTCCGTGCGCATCCTGCGCGCCGTCACCGTGCCCTATGCGCACGGCTTCCTGGAACGCTTCGGCCTGGACCTGTCGAAGCACCCGCAGAACCTGACGATGGCGCTGGGCACCGGTGCCGTGACCCCGGAACAGATGGCCGGTGCCTATGCGGTCTTCGCCAATGGCGGCTACCGCGTGCAGCCATGGCTGATCGCCAGCATCGAAGATGCCGACGGCAAGGTGCTGCATGCCGCAAAACATGCGTCTCAGCCCGACGAGTCGGCCCGCGTGCTCGATCCGCGCAACGCCTTCATCATGGACAGCATGCTGCACGAAGTGGCGCGCACCGGCACCGGCGCGGCGGCCGTGCAGCGCATCGGCCGCCCCGACATCGCCGGCAAGACAGGCACCACGAGCGACGCGTTCGACGGCTGGTTCGGCGGCTACGGCGGCGGCATCGTGGCCGTGGCGTGGATGGGCTACGACGAGCCGAAATCGCTGGGCGGCCGCGAATTCGGCTCCACGCTGGCGCTGCCGATCTGGATCGACTACATGCGCACCGCGCTGGCTGGCCGGCCCATCGTCGAGCGGCCGGTGCCGGAAGGCGTGGTGCAGGTCGACGACGACTGGATGCTCGAGGAATACGCGAACGATCCTACCGTGCGCACGATCGACATGGAGCCGGGTCTGCTGGAAGGCGCCGAACCCGGCTTGCCGGAAGATGGCGCAGAGTCCCCTCCAGGCCCCGCGCCTGCCCCCGCTCCCGTTCCTGCCCAGCCGGAGCCCATGCCGTCGCCCTATGTAAATTGAGCGGCCGGCGCGCACGGCGGTCGTTCCCGATGGAGCCATTGTGCTAACCTGCACGAGGGCCAGCATGCGGCCCGCGGCTCCGGCTCGCCGGCCGCACCAACTCACCGCGGGAGGCATCTTGGGCAGCTGGAAGCAGTTATCGCCATCGCAGTACCATGCGCTCGGCCTCGGCACGGCGTTCGGCGTCACCGACGTGGGCAAGGTGCGCACATCGAACCAGGACAATTTCCACATCTCGCCCGAACTGGGCCTGCTGGTGGTGGCGGACGGCATGGGCGGCCACGAAGGCGGTGAAATCGCCAGCACCGAAGCGATCGGACAGCTTTGCTGCTTCATTGCCGCCGCGCGTGGCCAGGCGTCGACCGCGCCCTACGATGCCGATGCCACCGCCGCGGTGTTCCGCGCCAGCGCGTTCGATCCGGTCGCCGCCGATCCGGACGCGACCTGGACCGACGCGACGATGAAGGCGATGATCACGCTGCACGACGCGGTGGAATTCGCCAATGCCCGCGTGTATGCGGAGAACATCGCGCGGCACCATGCCGATGGTACCGGCATGGGCACGACCCTGACGGGCATGTGGCAACCCGCGCCGCGCGGTCCCGTGTTTCTCTTCCACGTCGGCGACAGCAGGCTGTATTGCTGGCGCGGCGGCCGCCTGGAACAACTCACGCGCGACCAGACCCTGTACCAGCAGGCGCTCGATCTCGGCATGCCGGGGCCGCTGCCGCCACGCAACCTGCTGCTGCAGGCGCTCGGCCCCACCGCCACCGTCAAGCCGGAACTGCTGACGCGCACCGTGGCGCCCGGCGACGTGTACCTGCTCTGCAGCGACGGCCTGTACGGCGATGCCGCGCCGGACGCCATCGCCGCAATCCTTGCCCGCGCGCGCGACGACAACCTGGATGCCTGCTGCGCCGACCTGGTCGCGATGGCCACGCAGAACGGCGGGCGCGACAACATTACCGCTGTGCTTTTGCGCTGTCCGGACTGACCGCCACCGGGCTGCGGCCGCTGCGGCTGGCGCACAACACGCGCCGTGACACGGGGTGGCGCGGCACGTACACTGGCTCATGGCCCGGCACCGACTGGACGCGGCACCCATTTCCTTGGCGAACGTTGTGTTGCATCGCGCCGCTGCAACGCGCTCCAATAACGCGCGGTGATAGCGCGCTGTTTCGAAGAACCGTTACGCCATCCATACGTCGATCGAACCGGACAGGAGATTCGATGGCAACCAGGCAAACGCATCATGGCTGCGCGGCACTGCATGAGCGGGGTCGCAGGAGCGGGGCGCCATGAGCGGCCCGCGCGGTAACAGGGGCGCTTCCTTCGCCCGCAAGGCTGGCCCCGCATCGCTCGACAATGCGCTTGTCGATGCGCTGCGGCGTGCCATCGACGTGCATCGCCAGGGCAATCCCGTGCAGGCGGCGCAGCGCTACGAAGCGATCCTGAAGGCGGCCCCGGAGCACCCGGATGCGCTGCACTACCTGGGCGTGGCCC
This sequence comes from Pseudoduganella lutea, assembly GCF_004209755.1. Classification (NCBI taxonomy): domain Bacteria; kingdom Pseudomonadati; phylum Pseudomonadota; class Betaproteobacteria; order Burkholderiales; family Oxalobacteraceae; genus Pseudoduganella; species Pseudoduganella lutea. The sequence continues at coordinate 7,030,775 of NZ_CP035913.1, forward strand.
GTCACCAGCTGGGCCAGCACGAACAAGCGCTGGCGCTGATCGGCCACGCGCTGGACGTGGCCCCGGGCTATGTCGATGCGCGCAACAACCTCGGCAACGTGCAGAAGGAACTGGGCTGCACGCCGAGGCGGAACGGTCGTACCGCGCCGTGCTGGCGGCCCGCCCGGGCTTTGCCGCCGGCCACAACAACCTGGGCGTCGTGCTGAAGGAACAGCGGCGTTACGACGAAGCGGCCGCCTGCTATCGCCGCGCGCTGGACTGCGCACCCGATTTCGCCGATGCCTGGATCAACCTGGGCCACATGCAACGAAAGCTGGGCGACATGGACGCCGCGTTGACCGCCTACCGCAATGCGCTGCTGCTGCGCAAGGACGACATCGAAGCCTGCCGGTACCTGGCGCGGGCGCTGGTCGCGTATGGCCGGCCCGCGGAAGCCCTGGACGTTTACCGGCAATGGGAAAGGATCGCGCCGGACGATCCCACGGTCCGGCACCACATCGCCGCTTGCGAGGGCGCCGCGCCGGCGCGCGCGTCGGATGCCTACGTGCAGGCCACCTTCGACCGTTTTGCCGGCAGCTTCGACGATGTGCTGGCGCGGCTGGAATACCGCGCCCCCGCCCTGTGCGCCGGGCTACTGGCGGAACTGCTGCCGGCGCCGGGCGCGGCGCGCGACGTGCTGGATGCCGGCTGCGGCACCGGCCTGTGCGGCCCGCTGCTGAAACCCCACGCGCGCACGCTGGCGGGCGTCGACCTGTCGCCGGGCATGCTGGCCAAGGCAGCCGAACGTGGCCACTACGATACGCTGCACGAGGCCGAACTGACCGCGTGGCTGGCCTCCCACCCCGCTTCATACGACCTGATCGTTTCCGCCGATACGCTGTGCTATTTCGGCGCGCTCGATGGAGTGATGCAAGCCGCTGCCGGCGCACTCCGCCCCGGCGGGTATCTTGTCTTTACAGTCGAAGGCGCCGGCGCGCCCGCCAATGCGGAAGGCGGCGCGCCGTTTCCTCCCTATGTACTCCACCCGCATGGCCGCTACAGCCACGCCGAACCCTACGTGCGTGCCATGCTGGGCGAAGCCGGCCTGGCCGTGATCGAGGTCCGGCCCGTCACCTTGCGGCAGGAAGCACAGCAACCGGTCGCCGGCCTGCTCGTGGCAGCCGTCCGAGCGCCACTTGCCGGGCCGGCGGTGGCAAACCCGTCCTTGTCCTGAGGAGCGACGGCGGGAAGATGCTTCGACTATAATGTTGCCTTGCCGCCCAGCGGCTTCCCGGTCAGCCTTATCAGTCCGCAGTCACGTCAGCCTTCCTGCCGCATGCCCTTCGACTTCACACGAGCACTTCCCAAACCCGGCAACCGCTTCGCGCTGCCCGCGCTGTACGGTTCCGCCGATTCCTATGCGCTGGCACAGGCGGCGCTGCAACTGAAGAGCCAGGGCCGCATGCTGGCCATCGTGGTGGCGCAGGCCAGCGACGGCCAGCGGCTGCTGGACGAGATCCCGTGGTTCGCCCCCGCCCTGCGCTGTCACCTGCTGCCGGACTGGGAAACGCTGCCGTACGACGCGTTCTCGCCGCACCAGGACCTGGTTTCCGAGCGCCTGGCCACGCTGCACGAAATCCGCAGCGGCGAGTGCGACGTGATGCTGGTGCCGGCAACGTCGGCGCTCGTGCGCATGGCGCCGCCATCGTTCCTGGCCGCCTACACGTTCTTCTTCAAGAAGGGCGAGTCGCTCGACGAGGCGAAGCTGAAGGCGCAACTGACGCTGGCCGGCTACACCCACGTGACGCAGGTGATGTCGCCTGGCGAATACTCGGTGCGCGGCGGCCTGATCGACCTGTTCCCGATGGGGTCCGCGCTGCCATACCGCCTCGACCTGTTCGGCGATACCATCGAAACGATCCGCACGTTCGACGCCGACACGCAGCGTTCGCTGTATCCGGTCAACGAGGTGCGGCTGCTGCCGGGCCGCGAATTCCCGATGGACGAGGCGGCGCGCACCACGTTCCGCAGCCGCTGGCGCGAAACGTTCGAAGGCGATCCTTCGCGCGCCGTCGTCTACAAGGACATCAAGAGCGGCATCGCCTCGGCCGGCATCGAATACTACCTGCCGCTGTTCTTCGAAGATACTTCCACGCTGTTCGATTACCTGCCCGAAGGCGCCGCGCTGGCGCTCGTCGGCGACATCGATGGCGCGATCCGCCGCTTCTGGGCCGACACCGAGAGCCGCTACAAATTCCTGAAGGCGGACCGCGAACGCCCGATCCTGCCGCCCGAGGCGATCTTCCTGCGCGACGAGGCGTTCTTCACGTGCGCCAAGCAGCATGCCCGCATCACGATCGGCAAGAGCCTCGATGGCGAGCCTTCCGAACTATCGGCCCCGATCCCGAACATCGCTGTCAACCGCCACCAGGACGATCCGCTGACGAACCTGCGCGCCTACGTGCTGCGCCCGGACCTGCGCGTGATGATCTGCGCCGACTCGGCGGGCCGCCGCGAAACGCTGCAGCAGTACTTCGCCGAGTTCGACCTGCACCCGGCCCTCGTCGACGGCTTCGGCGGCTTCCTGGCTTCGCACGACCGCATCGTGCTGGGCGTGGCGCCGCTGCAGGCCGGCTTCGAGCTCCATGCTGGCGACGAGACCCTGGTATTCATCACCGAAACCGAGATCTATGCCGGCTCGGGCCGGCGCGTCGGCAAGAAAAAGCAGGAAGCCGTCACGCAGGTCGAATCGATGGTGCGCGACCTGTCCGAGCTGAAGATCGGCGACCCGGTGGTGCACATCAACCACGGCATCGGCCGCTACATGGGCCTGGTGAGCATGGACCTGGGCGAAGGCGAGACGGAATTCCTGCACCTAGAATACGCCAAGGACACGAAGCTGTACGTGCCCGTGTCGCAGCTGCACGTGATTTCCCGCTACTCGGGCGGTGCGCCGGAAGATGCGCCGCTGCACGCGCTGGGCTCGGGCCAGTGGGACAAGGCCAAGCGCAAGGCAGCCGAGCAGGTGCGCGACACGGCCGCCGAGCTGCTGAACCTGTATGCGCGCCGCGCCGCGCGGCAGGGCCACGCATTCGAATATTCGTCGCACGACTACGAGCGTTTCGCCGAGAGCTTCGGCTTCGATGAAACGCCCGACCAGGCCGCGGCCATCCTGAACGTGATCCGCGACATGACGTCGGGCAAGCCGATGGACCGGCTCGTGTGCGGCGACGTGGGCTTCGGCAAGACCGAGGTCGCACTGCGCGCCGCCTTCATCGCCGTCATGGGCGGCAAGCAGGTGGCGATCCTGGCACCCACCACGCTGCTGGCCGAACAGCACGCGCAAACGTTCGCCGACCGCTTCGCCGACTGGCCCGTGAAGATCGCGGAAATGTCGCGCTTCCGCACCGGCAAGGAAATCGCCAGCGCCATGAAAGGCATGGCCGACGGCACGCTCGATATCGTGATCGGCACGCACAAGCTGCTGTCGAGCGACGTGAACTTCACGCGACTGGGTCTCGTCATCATCGACGAGGAACACCGCTTCGGCGTGCGCCAGAAGGAAGCATTGAAATCGCTGCGCGCCGAAGTGGACGTGCTGACATTGACCGCCACGCCGATCCCGCGCACGCTGGGCATGGCGCTCGAAGGCCTGCGCGACTTTTCCGTGATCGCCACGGCGCCGCAGAAGCGCCTCGCCATCAAGACCTTCGTGCGCAGCGAGGATGGCTCGATCATCCGCGAAGCGATCCTGCGCGAACTCAAGCGCGGCGGCCAGGTGTACTTTTTGCACAACGAGGTGGAAACGATCCAGAACCGGCTGGCGCAGCTCGTCGAGCTGGTGCCGGAGGCGCGCATCGCCGTCGCCCACGGCCAGATGCACGAGCGCGACCTGGAAAAGGTGATGCGCGACTTCGTGGCGCAGCGCTACAACATCCTGCTGTGCACGACGATCATCGAGACCGGCATCGACGTGCCCACGGCGAACACGATCATCATGCACCGCGCCGACAAGTTCGGCCTGGCCCAGCTGCACCAGCTGCGCGGGCGCGTGGGCCGCTCGCACCACCAGGCGTATGCCTACCTGCTGGTGAGCGACCTGCAATCGCTGTCGAAGCAGGCGCAGCGCCGGCTCGACGCGATCCAGCAGATGGAAGAACTGGGCAGCGGCTTCTACCTGGCCATGCACGACCTGGAAATCCGCGGCGCAGGCGAGGTGTTGGGCGAAAGCCAGTCCGGCGAAATGCTCGAAGTGGGCTTCCAGCTGTACACCGACATGCTGAACGAAGCCGTGCGCGCGCTGAAGGCCGGCAAGGAGCCGGACCTGGCAGCGCCGCTGTCCACCACCACCGAGATCAACCTGCACGTGCCGGCGCTGCTGCCGGCCGATTTCTGCGGCGACGTGCACGAGCGCCTGTCGATCTACAAGCGCCTGGCCAACTGCACCTCGCAGGAAGCGATCGACGGCCTGCAGGAAGAACTGATCGACCGTTTTGGCAAATTGCCCGAACCGACGAAGGCGCTGATCGAAACGCACCGGCTGCGGATTGCCGCAAAGACCGTCGGCATTGTTAAAATCGATGCCCATGGTGAAGCAGCGAACCTGCAATTCATGCCACAACCGCCCATCGACCCGATGCGCATCATCACCCTGATCCAGAAGCACAAGCACATCAAGCTGAACGGGCAGGACAAACTGAAGATCACCGCGAGCATGCCCGACCTGGCCGCACGCGTCGCGCAGATCAAGACCGCCATCAAACAACTGACTTCCGCGTGATGCCACGCCTGACGAATTAAGCAGATGAATCAAGTACAAGACATGACCATGAACCTCGTCCTGCAGGGCCTGGACGATTGCCAGCCACGCCTGGAGCGCATCGCCGCGCTGGCGGCCCCGCAGCGCACCGTGCGCATCAGCGATACGGCCCTGCGCTGCGAAGGCATCAGTTTCTCGCCGGCGCTGCGCCAGACCATCGAGGTGGCCGCCCATGCGGCCGAGCTGGATGCCACCTACATGATGGGTTCCCAGCAACTGGCCGACTACCGGCTGGTGGCGATGGACATGGATTCCACGCTGATCACCATCGAATGCATCGACGAGATCGCCGACATGCAGGGCCTGAAACCGCAGGTGGCCGCGATCACCGAGGCGGCCATGCGCGGCGAACTGGATTTTTCCGAAAGCCTGCGCCGGCGCGTCGCCCTGCTCGAAGGGCTCGAGGCCTCCGCGCTGGAACGCGTGTATGAAGAGCGCCTGCGCCTGTCGCCCGGCGCCGAGCGCATGCTGCAGGCCGTGCAGGCGGCCGGCCTGAAAACGCTGCTCGTGTCCGGCGGCTTCACCTATTTCACCGACCGGCTGAAAGCACGCCTCGGCCTGGACTTCACGCGCGCGAATGAACTTGAGATCGTCGAAGGCAAGCTGACCGGCAAGGTGGTGGGCGACATCGTCGACGCCGAAGCCAAGCGCGCCACCGTCGAACAGGTGTGCGCCACGCTGAGCATCACGCCGGACCAGGCCATCGTGATGGGCGATGGCGCCAATGACCTCAAGATGATGGGCATCGCCGGCATGTCGGTGGCGTTCCGCGCCAAGCCGGTCGTGCGCGAACAGGCCACCGTGGCGCTCAACTTCGTCGGGCTGGACGGCATCCTGAATCTGCTGAACTGAGCTGCCTCTCTACTGCACCGCGCCGTCCGCGCGCAGCCGGGCGATATCGGCCGCCGTCATGCCCAGCTGCGCCAGCACGGCATCGGTATGTTCGCCCAGTGCCGGCCCCTGCCAGCGCACCGCGCCCGGCGTATCCGACAGTTTCGGCACGATGCCCGGCATCGCCACCTCGACACCATCGGGCAGCGTGTGGCGCAGGATCATGTCGCGCGCCTGGTAGTGCGGGTCGGCGACGATGTCGGCCACCGAATAGATGCGGCCGGCCGGCACGTCGGCCGCCTCCAGCTCCGCCAGCACGTGCTCGATCGGGTGGCGCGACGTCCAGCCGGCGATCGCGGCGTCGATCAGCGCGGCTTGCGCGGCGCGGCCGTCGTTCTGCGCGAACTGCGGGTCGTCGGCCAGGTCCTGCCGGCCGATCACGGCCATCAGGCGCTTGTAGATCGGGTTGCTGTTGCCGGCGATGACGACATAGGCACCGTCGCGCGTGGGGTAGGTGTTCGATGGCGCAATGCCCGGCAGCGCGCCGCCGCTGCGCTCGCGCACATGGCCCAGCAGATCGTATTCCGGCACAAGGCTTTCCATCAGGTTGAACACGCTTTCGACGAGCGACACGTCGACGACCTGGCCATCGCCCTGCCCCGTCTTCACGCGCAGCACCGACATCAGCGCCCCCATCACCGCGTGCAGCGATGCCAGCGAATCGCCCAGGCTGACGCCCACGCGGGCCGGCACGCCGCCCGCCTCGCCGGTGGTATAGCGGATGCCGCCCATCGCCTCGCCGATGGCGCCGAAGCCCGGCCGGTCCTTGTAAGGTCCCGTCTGGCCATAGCCGGAGATGCGCACCATCGTCAGCTTTGGATTCAGCGCGTGCAGCACGTCCCAGCCCAGGCCCAGCTTTTCCAGCGCGCCCGGCTTCATGTTCTCGATGAGGACGTCGGCATCCTCGAGCAGGCGCTTGACGATGGCGATGCCGTCCGCGCTCTTCAGGTTCAGCGCGATCGAGCGCTTGTTGCGCGACTGCAGATACCACCACAGCGACGTGCCGTTGTGCAGCTTGCGCCATTTGCGGATCGGGTCGCCGTCGCCGGGCGCCTCGACCTTGATGACGTCGGCGCCGAATTCGGCCATCAGCCGCGCCGCGAACGGCGCCGCGATCAACGCGCCGATTTCAATGACCTTGATGCCAGCAAGTGGTCCGCTCATAGTGCCTCCTCCAATGCAATCCGATGAATCCGGGGAGCATAGACAAGCGCGGGGCTGCCGTCCAGGGAAGCGGTCGAATAAACAGCGCTTTCTTAACCCAGCAGGTGATGATTGCGCTGCCAGCAGGCGAATGTAAGCGCGCTGGCGAACGTGACCCATGCCAGGTAGGGCAGCAGCATCAGGCCGGCGATACGGCGCGCCTTCCAGAACGCGACCGTGGTGGCCAGCACCAGCGCCCACAGGATGAGCACTTCGGCGAACGCGGCGGCACCCAGGTGCCAGCCGAAGAACAGCCAGCTCCACAGCGCATTCGCGGCCAGTTGCACGAGATAGAGCCAGAGGGTGCGCGGCGCCGTGGAAAACCCGCGCGTGCGCCAGACCAGGAAGGCGGCAAGCGCCATCATCAGGTACAGCACCGTCCACACGGGCCCGAACACGCCCGCTGGCGGCGCCCAATCGGGCTTGTTCAGCTGCGCATAGAACTGCGGCGCGTCCTGCGATGCCCAGGCGCCGAGCGCCGCGGCGGCGAAGGTGACCAGCAGCCAGCCGGCGAGGTGTTTGACGTTGTCGGCGAGACGGCGAGTGTCCATGAAGCAAGCGCATTGTTGGAGGAATGCCAACTGTAGCAGGCGCGCCCGGTGGACGGCGCACGAGCGGCCGCGACGGGTCTATAATCGGCGCATGAGACGATCCGGGCCTGCCTTGACTTTAACGCTGCTGATACCGATGCTGCTCGCCATTCACCCCACCGCGCATGCCAACGCCGCTGCAAAAGCGGCTGCCAGCGCGCCTGCCAGCACCGTGGTCGGCGACCCGAAGGCCGGCGCGGCCGCCTTCCGGGTATGCGCCTCGTGCCACCAGGTGGGCCCCGGGGCCCGCAACGCATTCGGCCCGCACCTGAACGGCCTGTTCGGCCGCCGGGCCGGTGCCATGCAATATGCCTATTCCGCCGCGATGAAGAAATCGCCGGTCATCTGGAACGACAAGACCCTGGCCGCGTTCCTGCGCGACCCGGACGACGTCGTGCCGGGAACGAAGATGCGCTTGTGGGGCTTTTCCGACGAGCGCAAGATCGCCAACCTGCTTGCCTACTTGCGCCAATACCAATAGCCATGTCCACCACGATCACGCACCGCCGCACACGCATCGTCACCCTCGACGCCGGCGAGGAACCCGGTACCCTTTGCCGCCCGGCGACATCGCCATCCAGCAGGTCGAAGGCGGCTGGACGCTGTGGTTCATCGGCGACGACGGCAGCATCGAAGGCTACGATGAACCGTACCCCTCGCAGAAGGAAGCGATGTGGTCCGCCAAGGCTGCCGCGGAGTATGCCGGCAGCGATCAATCCTGAACCCGGAGGAACCATGCTGTACAAGGGAAGCTGCCACTGCGGCAACGTGGCGTTCGAAGTCGAGGGCGCGATCGACGGCGCATTGTCGTGCAACTGCTCGATGTGCCAGCGCCGCGGCTCGCTGCTGTGGTTCGTGCCGCGCGCCCGCCTCGCGCTGGCCACGCCGGAAGAGAACGCAGCCACGTACATGTTCAACAAACACGTGATCAAGCACCGCTTCTGCCCCGCCTGCGGCATCCATCCGTATGGTGAAGGCGTCGATCCGGCTGGGAATGCGATGGCCGCGGTGAATCTGCGCTGCATCGACGGCATCGATCTCGACGCCATTCCGGTGCAGCACTATGACGGTCGCAGCCACTGAGCTGGGCGGTATCCGGACACCGGGCTTGGCAAATTTGCTATAGACTGGGCCTTCCTTTCATTTCAAGACAGGGAGTGCAAATGGTCCAGGACCTGGTTCACGATCCCCGCACCGACTCGGCCAAAAGCTGGGCGCAGGGGCTGTACATCGCGCATGGGGTGTGCCTGCTGTTCACGCTTGGCACGCTGTCGTTCATTCCGCTGATCTTCAACTACGTGAAGCGGCCCGAAGCCGCGGGCACGTTCGTGCACACCCACCACGACTGGCAGATCCGCTCGTTCTGGTGGTACGTGGTGTGGGTGGTCGTGGGCTGGATGCTGGTGTTCACCTTCATCGGCATCCTGGTCGCGTGGATACCGTTCCTTGGCGCGTGGCTCTGGAAGGCCTACCGGATCATCCGGGGCTTCATTGCACTGAACAATAACGAACCGATTCCCTGATACGCCGGTGCCGGGCCGCGCCCTGGCCCGGCACCCGTCGGCCCTACAGGACCCGCAGGAACGCCACCAGGTCGGCCTTCTCGCCGTCCGTCAGCTTTGTCTCCAGCACGAGGTTGAAGAATTCCACCGTATCTTCCAGCGTGATCAGCCGGCCATCGTGCAGGTACGGTGGCGACTCCTTGATGCCGCGCAGCGGGAAGGTCTTGATCTTGCCATCGCCGACCGCCTTCATGCCGTTCACCATTTGCGTCTTATAGAACCGCTCCGTCTTCAGGTCATGCATCAGGTTGTCCGTGTAGTACGGCGCCGCATGGCACGTCACGCACTGGCCCTTGCCGTTGAAGACCGCCTCGCCGCGCAACTCCTGCGCGCTGGCCTTTTTCGGATCGAGCTTGCCCAGCACGTTCAGCTTCGGCGCCGGCGGAAAGTCCATCAGCGCCTGGAACTCGGCCATGAAATGCACCTGGCTGCCCCGCTCGAGCACATTGACACCCTTCTTCGTGGCGATCACCGGATCGCCGTCGAAGTACGCGGCACGCTGTTCGAACTGGGTGAAATCCTCGACGGTCTTCAGCGCCCGCTGGGAACCGAACAGGCGCTGCACGTTCAGGCCACGCAAGGTGGGCGTTTCGATGCGGTGTCGCAGTTCCTGCGGGCGGATATCGCCGACCAGGTGCGTGGAGCCATTCGTATGGCCATTCGAGTGGCAGTCGAAGCACGATACGCCCATGCTGGGCCGCGCCGAGCGCCGGTCTTCCGTCTGGTTGAACTGCTGCTGCGGGAAGGGCGTGAGCAGCAGGCGCAGGCCCTCGATCTGCTTCGGGTTCAGCAGCCCGTTGAAGAGTTCGTAGTAGTTATCGATCGTCAGCAGCCGGCCCTTCGACACGTCGCCCATCTCAGGGTGCGTGGTCAAAAAGATCGGTGCCGGAAACTCCGGCAGGATGTGATCGGGCAGGTCGAACGACAGGTCGAAGCGGTTCAGGTCGCGCCGTTCCTGGCGCAGGATCTCGTCGATGTGGAACTGCGGGAACAGCATGCCGCCTTCCGGATGGTTCGGGTGCGACAGCGGCAGGAAGCCGGCCGGGTACAGGCCTTTCGCCTTCACGTCGTCGGGGCTCATGCCGGCCAGTTGCTGCCACGTGACGCCCCTGGGCAGCTTCACGCGCACGCCCTCCTGCACCGGCTTCCCGCGGAACATCGTCACGCCTTGCGCGGGACGGTTCGCCAGGTCGTAGCGCTGCGCCAGCAATTCCTGCTGGCGGCGCTCGATCGCGGGCCGGGCCGCCTTCATCCGGTCCATCGTGACCTGGAACGGCTCCGTGATGTCGACCTTCATGTAGCTCGTGGGCGTTTGCGGCGGCGGCTTGGGCTTGCCGTCCTGCGTCCACACCAGCGCCGGGGATACGGCGAACGCGGCGGCGACCGCGGTCCTGGCAAACACCGTCGAAGCTTTCATGACTCTTCCTTGTCGTTATTGATGAAGGGCTGGCAAGACTTCTCCCTTCATTAAAGCAGCCGGAGTCATGTATTGAAAGGCCGGACTCGATTGTATTGATTGATCGGCCGGATAGGCAGCGACTAAGACTGCAGCAACGCTAGCGCCGCCTCGATATCGGCAATCAGGTCGTCCGGGTCTTCGAGGCCGATGTTGAAGCGCACGAGGATGCCGGCATCGGGCCAGCCGCGGCGCATGGCCTGGATGCGATACGGCACGCACAGGCTGTTCGGGCCACCCCAGCTGAAGCCGATCTTGAAGAGCTTCAGGGCATCGACAAAGCGGTCGGTCTGTTCCTCCGAGTAGCGCGCGTCGAACAGCACCGAGAACAAGCCGCCAGCGCCAGTGAAGTCGCGCTTCCACGTGTCGTGTCCCGGACAATCCTCGAAGGCCGGATGCAGTACCTTCGTGATCTCGGGCCGCGCCTTCAGCCAGGCGGCGACCTTGCGTGCGCCGGCGTCGTGCGCATCGAAGCGCAGTTTCAGCGTCGGCAGGCCGCGCATCACGAGGTAGGCATCGTCGGCGCCGACACCGTAGCCGAGCCGCATGTGCGACAGCGCCAACCTGTCGTGGAGAGACTTGTCCTGTGTGATGACGGCGCCCATCAGCACGTCGGCGCCGCCGGACTGGTACTTCGTCAGCGCCTGTACGACGATGTCGACGCCCAGGTCGAATGCCCGAAGCGCGATGCCGGCCGACCACGTGTTGTCCAGGGCAACCACGACGCCCTTGTCTTTCGCGGCGGCGCAGATGGCTGGCAGGTCCGGCACTTCCATTGATACCGAGCCGGGTGCCTCGGCCCAGATGAGCCGCGTGTTCGGCCGGATCAGCTGGGCGATGCCGGCACCGATGAGCGGATCGTAGTAGCGCGCCGTGATGCCCATCGTGTCCTGCAGCCAGTTGCCCAGCACGCGGTTCGGGTTGTAGATGTTGTCTGGAAGGAGGATGTCGTCGCCCGTCTTCAGCAGCGCGAAGTCGACCATCGCGATCGCCGCCAGCCCTGACGGCGCCAGCAGGCAGTCGCTGCCGCCTTCGATTTCCGCAAGCCGCGCCTCCAGCGTGAACGTGGTCGGCGTGCCGTGCAGGCCGTAGGTATAGGCACTCTTGTCCTTCCAGTCGCCCGAGCGCAGCGCGGCCACGTTCGGGAACAGCACGGTCGACGCGTGGTGGATGGCCGGCGGGAAGGCGCCGAAGCCGGCGGGCGGGGTGTAGTCGGAGTGGATCAGCGAGGTCTGCGGGGATTTTTTGGTCGTCATGTTCGTCAACACTGCGCGAAATAAAAAAGGCGGACCATCATGGTCCGCCTTGTATTGTAGCCGTGACGCGCCTTACTGCGCCTCGCCCCATAAGTCATGCGCGTCGGAGCGCGTGATCTCGACGTCGAAGAACTGGCCCACGGCCAGCTTCTTGTGCGGATCGAACGGCTTCTTCACGTGCACGACACCGTCGATCTCGGGGCATCGGCAGCCGAGCGGCCGATCGCACCGGACGGGGTCAGCTCGTCGACCAGCACCTTGATGGTCTTGCCGACCTTGGCCTTCAGGCGCGCCTTGGAGATCTCTTCCTGCAGCAGCATCACGCGGCCGCGGCGCTCTTCGCGCAGTTCGGCCGGCACCGGATTGGCGATGTCGTTGGCGGTCGCACCTTCCACCGGCGAATACGCGAAGCAGCCGAGGCGGTCGATCTGCGCTTCCTTCAGGAAGTCCAGCAGGTATTCGAACTCGGCTTCCGTTTCGCCGGGGAAGCCAGCGATGAACGTGGAGCGGATCGTCAGGTCCGGGTTCATCTGGCGCCATTTCAGGATGCGCTCCAGGTTCTTTTCGCCGGACGCCGGGCGCTTCATGCGCTTGAGCACTTCAGGATGGGCGTGCTGCATCGGGATGTCGAGGTAAGGCAGCACATGGCCGCCGCTCATCATCGGGATGATTTCGTCCACGTGCGGGTACGGGTACACGTAGTGCAGGCGCACCCAGGCACCGTACTGCTTCGCCAGCTGACCCAGCGCGTCGGTCAGTTGCGTCATGTGCGTCTTGACCGGGCGGCCGTTCCAGAAGCCGGAGCGGAACTTCACGTCGATGCCATAGGCCGACGTGTCCTGCGAGATCACCAGCAGTTCCTTGACGCCGGCCTTGAACAGGTTTTCCGCTTCCATCATCAGCTCGCCGATCGGGCGCGACACGAGGTCGCCGCGCATCGACGGGATGATGCAGAACGAGCAGCGGTGGTTGCAGCCTTCCGAGATCTTCAGGTAGGCGTAGTGCTTCGGCGTGAGCTTCACGCCCTGCGGCGGCACGAGGTCGATGAACGGCTCGTGCGGTTTCGGCAGGTGCGTGTGCACTTGCGACATGACTTCGCCCACGGCGTGCGGGCCGGTCACGGCCAGCACCTTCGGGTGCACCTTCTGGATCAGGTCACTGCCGTCGGCATCCTTCTTCGCACCGAGGCAGCCGGTGACGATGACCTTGCCGTTCTCGGCCAGCGCCTCGCCGATCGCATCGAGCGATTCCTGCACGGCCGCATCGATGAAGCCGCACGTGTTGACGATGACGAGATCGGCGCCCGCGTACGACTTGGCGGTCTCGTACCCTTCCGCGCGCAGCTGGGTCAGGATCTGTTCGGAATCGACGAGCGCCTTCGGGCAGCCGAGCGAGACAAAGCCCACCTTGGGTGGTGCCGAACCTTGTGCTGGCGAACCAGGTGCTGGCGTTCCATCGGCGGGCTTGGTAAGACGGGAAAGTGGCTGAGATTGCATGTTCAAGTGTCAACGAAAGTTCGGACCAATCGATTATTTTACCTGAATGCACAAGTCGGCGACAGTCATACTTTCTCAAAACAAAAACTGGGGACAGACCCTGGTTTCCAGGAAATTTCCTGAAAACCAGGGTCTGTCCCCAGTTTCATGTTTCCGGATTCAGGTCAGAGCCGAGTAGTGGTGGCAGCGTCGAACAGCGATACCTTGTCCGGCCGCAGCGCGAAGGCGCCGCCGGGGCGGTCGTCGGGGACGATGGCGGCCACTTCCCGGCCGTGGAAGCGGTGCCACAGCACCCGGTGGGCGCCCATCGCCTCGACCAGCGTGACGGGTGCCCGGCAGGGGCCGTCCGGGCGGACGTCGACATCTTCCGGCCGCACGCCCAGCACGACGCGCTGGCCGTGCACGGGCGGCTGGCGGAACGGGTAGCCCGACACGTCGAGCGCGAGGTGCTCGTTGCGGAAGGCGATGCCGCTGGTGGTGTCGAGCTGGCCGTCGAACAGGTTCATGCCCGGGGAGCCGAGGAAGGTGGCGACGAACAGGTTTTCCGGTGCGCGGTAGATCGCATCCGGCGTGTCGAACTGCTGGATCGCCCCGCCCTGCATCACGGCCATGCGATCGGCCAGCGTCATCGCCTCGACCTGGTCGTGCGTCACGTAGATCATCGTGGCGCCCAGCCGCCCGTGCAGGTGTTTCAGTTCGCGCCGCAGTTCGGTGCGCAGCTTGGCGTCCAGGTTCGACAGCGGTTCGTCGAACAGGAACACGTCGGCCTCGCGCACGATCGCGCGGCCGATCGCCACGCGCTGGCGCTGTCCGCCCGACAGTTGCCCGGGCTTGCGCCGCAACAGCGGTTCCAGTTGCAGCATTTCGGCCGCGCGCGCCACCCGCCGCGCGATCTCCGCCTTCGGCGTGCCGTTGATGCGCAGGCCGAACGACATGTTCGCTTCCACGTTCATCGTTGGATACAGCGCATACGACTGGAACACGAGCGCGATGCCGCGGTCCTTCGGGTCGGCATAGGTCATGTCATGCCCGCCGATACGGATGCTGCCGGCGGCCGCGTCGTTCAGCCCCGCGATACTGTGCAACAGCGTCGACTTGCCGCAGCCCGATGGCCCCAGCAGCACGATGAACTCGCCGGCCCGCACGTCGAGGTCCAGGGCGTCGATGATGGTATTCGCGCCCATTTCAATGCGCAGGTCGCGGATGGATACACTGGCCATGACTACCCTTTCACTGCGCCGTTGGCGATGCCGCGCACAAACCAGCGGCCGGAGAAGAAATACAGCGCCAGCGGCACCAGCGACGTGAGCAGCGTGGCCGCCATGTTCACGTTGTACTGCCGCTCGCCGGTGGTGGTGTTGATGATGTTGTTCAGCTGGACCGTCATCGGCAGGTTGTCCGACCCGGCAAAGACGAGGCCCAGCAGGAAATCGTTCCAGATGTTCGTCACCTGCATGATCGCGGCGACGACGATCACCGGCAGCGACATCGGCAGCATCAGTTCGAAAAAGATGCGCCAGAAGCCGCCGCCGTCGATGCGCGCCGCCTTGAACAGCTCCTGCGGCAGCGATGCATAGTAGTTCCGGAACAGCAGCGTCATCATCGGCATGCCGAAGATCACATGCACGATGACGATGCCCGGCACCGAGCTGTAGAGGTCCAGCGCCGCCAGCGCCCGCACCAGCGGGTACAGCATCACCTGGCCGGGGATGAACGCGCCCACCATCAGCACCGCGAACAGCATGTTGGCACCGCGTGGCCGCCAGAACGACAGCGCATAACCGTTCACGGCGCCCAGCGCGATCGACAGCAGCACGCTCGGCACGGTGATCTTCACGGAATTCCAGAAGCCGCCACGGATGCCTTCGCATTCCAGCCCCGTGCACGCCGCCTGCCACGCGTTGTGCCACGGCGCGAGCGTGGGCGCGAGCGGCAGCGCGAAGATATTTCCGAGGCGGATTTCGGCCATCGGTTTCACGGACGTCACGAGCATCACGTACAGCGGCACGAGGAAGAACAGCGCCGCCGTCAGCAGGAACGCATAGATGCCGAGGCGCCCGGGCGTGACCCATGGCTTGCGGCGGCGGGCACGGACGCTGGATGACGACGCGGCCGGCAGTACAGCCACTGCACAGTCGCGCTTCATGCCCGGCTCCTTTCCAGCGCCCGGCTGCGCGCATAGTACAGCGGCGCCACGATCGCCAGCACCGTCAGCAGCAGCACGATCGACGCGGCCGAGGCCAGGCCCACGTTGGCGCGGCCGAACAGGTAATCCATGATG
Source organism: Pseudoduganella lutea (assembly GCF_004209755.1). Lineage (NCBI taxonomy): Bacteria > Pseudomonadati > Pseudomonadota > Betaproteobacteria > Burkholderiales > Oxalobacteraceae > Pseudoduganella > Pseudoduganella lutea. The sequence continues at coordinate 7,046,308 of NZ_CP035913.1, forward strand.
AACTTCGCCGGCACTTCGCTGGCCGTGCCGGGGCCGCCCTGCGTCATCGCCACCACCGCGTCGAACAGCTTCACCACCATCACGAACAGCAGGATCAGCGCCGTGGACACGGATGGCCACAGCATCGGCAGCACGATCGACACGTAGACGCGCCATTTCGGGATGCCGTCGATGCGCGTGGCCTTCCACAGTTCCTCGTCGATGCCGCGCAGGCCGGACAGCAGCAGCGCCATCACCAGCCCGGATGCCTGCCACACGGTGGCGATCACGATCGTGTACAGCACCGTGTCCTGCTGCACGATCCAGTCGAACGTGAAATCGTCGAAGCCGAGGTTCCGCGCCACCTGCTGGATGCCGAGCCCGGGGTTCAGGATCCACTGCCAGACGAGCCCCGTGGCCACGAACGACATCGCATACGGGTACAGGAATATCGTGCGCAGCATGCCCTCCCCCGCCACCTGCTGGTCGATGAATACGGCCAGCAGGAAGCCGAGCACGAGGCAGAGCGCAATGAACAGCACGCCGTAGACGGCCAGGTTTTCCAGCGACAGCAGCCAGCGCGCGTTGCGGAACAGGCGCTCGTACTGGCCAAGGCCCACGAAATCGCCGGTGGGGAAGATGCGCGCCGAGGACAGCGACACGCGCGCCGTCCACAGCATCGTCAGCACATAGGCGCCGAGCGCGACGAGCGCCATCGGCACCAGCGCAAGGTAGGCGGGAATGCTGACGGCCAGCCGTGTCGGGCGCCGCGCCGCTACCACGTGTTGTCCTTCATCGCCTGCGCGAATGCCTGCTGCGCCCGTTCCGGCGTCTCGTTGCGGTTCCAGTAGTTGGTCAGCACATCCTGCAGCGCGCCGTTCAGGTCCGGGTCGAGCAGCATTTCCGTGTTCGGCAACTGCCGCGTCTTGTCGGCCATGATCTCGATGCCCATGCGCGCGCACAGGTCCAGCTTCGATACGTCGACATCCGGCCGGATCGGGATCGATCCCTTGCGGGCACTGAACTCCACCTGGGGGCCCGGCGCCGTCATCACGGTGGCGAGCAGTTTCTGCGCCTTGACCACGTGCGGCTTGCCTGTTTTCGGGAACACAAAGGCGTCGCCGGCCACCACATAGGGCGCCTTCGGGCCAAAGCCGGGGAAGCAGCCGAATTCGCGGCCGGCCACCTGCCCGGCCGTCGTGAATTCGCCCTTGGCCCAGTCGCCCATGATCTGCACCCCGGCCCGGCCGGACACCACCAGCGCCGTGGCGTCGTTCCAGTTGCGTCCCGGCGCGCCGGGATCGGTATAGGCCCGCAGCCGCTTGAATTTCACGAGCACGTCGCGAAACGCCGGCGAATGCACGGCCTTCACGTCGCGGTCGCGGTAGATCCTGAGATACAGGTCCGGCCCGCCGACGAGCGCGAACACGGCGTCAAAAAGGATCTTCTCCTGCCATACCTGGCCACCGAATGCGAGCGGTATCAGGCCAGCGCGTTTCAAGCGGTCGAGGTGGCCCATGAATTCGTCGAACGATGCCGGCTCGGCCTTGATGCCGGCCTTCGCGTAAGCCGCCTTCGAGTAGAAGAACCAGGCGGGCATGTGGATGTCCACGGGCGCCGCGTAATAGTGGCCGTTGATCTTGATGGCGTCGATGATCGTCTGCGGCAGGATGCGGTCCCAGTTGCCACGCGCCGCCACGTCGTCGACATCGTTCAGCAAGCCCTGGTCGACGATGTCGCGAAACTGTTTCGACGTGTTGAACTGGGCCGCCACGGGCGCATTGCCACCGACGATGCGGTTGATCGTGGAGGCGCGCGACTGGTCGGCGCCCGCCACCGCCTGGTCGATCCACTGGCCACCCGCGCGCGTGAAGGCGTCGGCAAACTGGCGGATCGCCGCCGACTCGCCACCCGATGTCCACCAGTGCGAGACGGTGGCCTTCAGCGGCGCCGCCGGTGGCGTGCCGTGCGCGGGCACGGCCAGCGCCAGCGCCAGCGCGACGGCGACCGCCCTGCCGGCCGCGCCTGTCATAGCGTTGCTCATCTTGTCTCCGTGGCACCTGTGGTGCCTTATTGGTATGCGCTTATGATAAGTGAAACGGCCTCCTCCGTAGAAGGCTTTGCCATCGCCGCCAGCACAGCGTGGAATGGAATCGATTCCACATCGACATCCATACTATCAGTGCGGTAAAAGCGGCGTCAACTGCATCATGGGCGTATTACACGGGCGGCCGTGAGACCGTGCATGAGGAAGGCGGCAAGAAAGATGCTGGAAAGGCTGCGCGGGAGCGATGCGCGAGAAAGGTGGTGGAGCAAGGGAACGGGCAGCACAGCCGAAAGAACCGGTGCCAGCGCGGTGCCCTGGACAGGGTACCGGCACCCGGGGTTGGCACATCGGTGCGCGACATGCGGCTGCGGGTGGCGCAGCCGCGAACGGCTTATTTCTTGTCGGTGGGCGTGGTCACCGGCGGCACGGCGAACGGGAACGCGCCGAACAGGTTCTTGCTCTGGTTTTGCATCTGTTCCTGCATCTGCACGAACAGGCTCTTGCTCTGGTCGATGTAGTTGTTCATCATGCCCTGCATGATCGGCGCCTGCACGTTCATGAACTGGGTCCACATCTCCGGGCTGAACGTCTTGCCGTCGAAGTTCACGGCGCCGGTGGTGAGACGGCGCTGGATGTCGGTGAACGCCTGGATGTTCTTTTCCAGGTAGGAACCCATCATGCCCTGCATCGCGTGGCCGTAGTAGCGGATGATCTGCGACAGCGCGTCGGTGGAAAACATCGGTACGCCGCTGGCCTCTTCCTCGAGAATGATCTGCAACAGGATGCTGCGCGTCAGGTCCTCGTTCGATTTCGCATCCACCACGGTGAACGGTTCGTTGTCCAGCACAAGCTGCTTCACGTCGGTCAGCGTGATGTAGGAACTGGTCTGCGTATCGTAGAGTCGGCGGTTGGGATACTTCTTGATCAGGCGTTCGGCAGTTTTCTTTACACTACTCATCACAAGTTCCGTTTTTTGCGCCGCAGCGCATTCCTCATAAACTTCAAAAAAAGGCCGCGAAAAAAAAGCGAACGTAGAGTTCGCTTTCACTAGCCCTGCTCACCCTATTATAGAGTGAAAGATTCACGGAATGTATGCCTCGTTATGAGAAACCGTGATGAATCGGGCAAGTCGGCAGGAATTGAACTGGCACAAACGGGACAGAAACCGGGCAAGAACGGGGCTTAGTGCATTGCAACGAAAGCCTGCGATCCGCAGGCTCGCACGATGGCAGAACTCAAACCGCCTTTTCCTTGACGTAACGCCCCGGCGCCGGCTCGACCGGCTGGTAGGTCGCGCTGCCCAGTTTCACGCGCGCCTCGACATCCTTGCCGCCATGCTCGGCCAGGAACGCGGCCCACAGCGGCCACCAGCTGCCCGGGTGTTCGACGGCATCGGCCATCCACGCTTCCGCCTGTTCGGGCCGCCCGTCGTTGACCCAGTAGCTGCGCTTGTTCTTCGATGGCGGGTTGATGACGCCGGCAATATGGCCCGAAGCGCCCAGCACGAAGCGGTTGGCCTCGCGCTGCGCCGGGTTCAGGATATTCATCGAACCATAGGCGGACGTCCAGGGCACGATATGGTCTTCGCGCGAGCCGTAGATGAACGCAGGCGCGTGGATCGCCGTCAGGTCGACTTTTTCCCCGGCGACCGTCAGGCGGCCCGGCTCCTTCAGCTTGTTCTCCAGGTACGTGTTGCGCAGGTACCAGCAGAACATCGGCCCCGGCAGGTTCGTGGCATCGGAATTCCAGTACAGCAGGTCGAACGCGGCCGGGTCGTTGCCCTTCAGGTAGTTCGACTGCACGTAGTTCCAGACGAGGTCGTTGGGACGCAGGCTGGAGAACGTGCTGGCCAGGTCACGCCCCGGCATCAGGCCGCCGTGGGCCAGCGCCTGCTCGCGCAACTTCACCTGCGGTTCGTCGATGAATACGCTCAGCACGCCGGTATCGGAAAAGTCCAGGAACGTCGTCAGCAGCGTGAGGCTGGCCGCCGGTTGCTCGCCCCGCGCGGCCAGCACGGCCAGCGCGGTCGACAGCAGCGTGCCGCCCACGCAGAAGCCGAACAGGTTCAGCGTGTCTTCGTTTGTGATCTCCTGCACGGCGTGGATCGCCCGGATCACGCCCTGCTCGGTGTAGTCGTCCCACGACGTTTTCGCCAGCGACGCATCCGGATTGCGCCATGAAACGAGGAACACGGTATTGCCCTGCTCGACCGCGTAGCGCACGAGCGAATTGCTTGCTTGCAGGTCGAGGATGTAGTACTTGTTGATGCATGGTGGCACCATCAACAGCGGCCGCTGCCGGACGGTGTCCGTCAGCGGCTTGTACTGGATCAGCTGGAACAGCGGCGTTTCCAGCACGATCTCGCCTTCGGTCGTGGCCAGGTTGCGGCCCACTTCGAACGCCTTGTCGTCGGACAGCGAGATCTGGCCCTTCTGCATGTCGGCCAGCATGTTCTTCAGGCCGCGGGTCAGGCTTTCGCCTTTCGATTCGAGCAGCGCCTGCTGCGCCTCGGGATTGGTGGCCAGGAAGTTCGCCGGCGACATCGCATCCACTACCTGCTGGATGGCGAAACGGATCTTCTGCTTTTGCTGCGTCGATGCCTCGACGGCGTCCGCCATCGCCAGCAGGAATTTCGCGTTCAACAGGTAAGCGGCCGCGCTGAACGCGGTCACGGGATTGGCGGTCCATGCCGGATTGGCGAAGCGCCGGTCGCGGATCGCGGGCGTCTTGCCTTCCAGGAGCTGCTGCCACAGCGCTCCGAACTCGGCCATGTATTCGTTCTTGAGGGTTTCCAGGACGTCGGGCTTCACCGTGGCGCCGGCTTCGCGCAGCAGCGCGGCACCGGGCAAGGGAATGTTCGCCAAAGCGTCAGGGTTGGGCATCCAGGATTTCCACTGGCTGGGGTCCATCCAGCCGGCCAGTGTCTGCGCGTCGGGCATATTCATGTATAGTCCATTGAGAATTGTTTGTGATTCCAACCGAAACTACCGATGCTGATCGTTGCTCTTGCCTGGATTTACGTCGTGCTGCTGATGTCGCTGACGGAGCCGACGGTCGTCGCAGGCATCATGACCTTCCTGCTGTACTGCGTTATTCCTCTTGCAATTTTACTCTATGTGACGGGCGGCTTCCGGCGCATCGGCCGGCGCCGGCGCGAAGAACGCGAACGGCAGGAAGAACGCGAGCGGCAGCGCGCCGAAGCGGCTGCGCGCGAGCCCTGATCCATCCACCCGCGACTACTTCAACCAGATCAGGCTGGCCTGCCGCCCCGTGACGCCATCGCGCCGGTACGAGTAGAAGCGACCGGAATTGGACACGGTGCAGAAATCGCCGCCCCACACCCGGCGCACGCCGACGCCGACCAGCGCGATGCGGGCCAGCGCATACAGGTCGGCAAAATATTTGCCTGGTTTCAGGCCGAAAGGCGCGAACGCGCTGCGGATGGCCGCCTCATCCACGCCGGGGCGGCGCAGGAAAGCATCCAGCACCTCCGGCCCCACTTCGAACCGGTTGGGGCCGATCGCGGCACCCAGCCAGGCCATCAGTTCCCCGGCGCCCGCGTCGCGCATCGCCGTCACCGTCTGTTCCATCACGCCATCGGCCAGGCCGCGCCAGCCCGCATGCACGGCAGCCACCATGCGCCCTTCGGCGTCGCACAGCAGCACCGGCAGGCAATCGGCCGTGAGGACCGCGCAGACCACGCCGCGTTCGCGGGTAAAGCTGGCATCCGCGATCGGTGGTTCCGCATCGTGGTGGACCACCCCGGCGTCGAGCACGCGGGTACCATGCACCTGCGTCAGCCACACCGGTTCGGCCGGCAGTTCGGCGCGCAGGATATCGCGGTTGCGTTCGACGCATTTGGGCGCGTCGCCCACGTGCGTGCCCAGGTTCAGGCCGCCCTTGCCCTGGCCATCGTCATAGGGCGCGGGGCTGACGCCACCGCGACGCGTCGTGCACAGCACGCCGACGCCCGCAGGCAGGTCGGGCCAGTCGGGAACCAGCCATTGGGTCACGTTCGGTGCGTTCATTCGTCGTCGTAGTCGTCGTCATCGTCGAACGCGCCGTCTTCCGGCTCCTTCTGCAGCGATGCCTCGTCGATGCCGCATTGCTCGAGCAGTGCGCGGAAATCGTCGGCCAGCGGGATTTCCCATTCGCAGGGTTCCCCGGTGGCCGGATGCACGAGGCCCAGGCGGCGTGCCTGCAGCGCCTGGCGGTGGAACACGCCGGTGAGGTGCGGCTTGCCATACACATAGTCGCCCACCAGCGGATAGCCCAGGTGCGCCATGTGCACGCGGATCTGGTGCGTGCGGCCCGTTTCGAGGCGGCATTGCACGAGGCTGACGGGCCGGCGATCGAGCTCGCCCGCTGCCAGTCGCTCGTAATGGGTGATCGCCGGCTTCGCGCCGAAGCCGGTCGACACGGCCATCTTCACGCGGTCGCGCTGGTGGCGGCCCATCGGCGCATCGATCGTGCCGGACAGCCGCGGCGTGCCCCATGCCAGTGCCCAGTATTCGCGCTTGACGGTGCGCGCCTGCAGCTGGCGCACGAGATCCGTTTGCGTCGGCAAATCCTTGCCGATGACCATCAGGCCACTCGTATCCTTGTCCAGGCGGTGGACGATGCCGGCGCGCGGCACGCCGCCCAGTTGCGGCCAGCGGTGCAGCAGGCCGTTCAGCAGCGTGCCGGACCAGTTGCCGGCACCCGGATGCACGACGAGGCCGGCCGGTTTGTTGATGACGATGAGGTGCTCGTCCTCGAACACCACGTCGACATCGATCGGTTCCGGCGCGAAGGCAACGTCTTCGGGCGCGGCCTGCGGCAGCACGACGATCTTTTCGTCGCCATACACGGTGGCGCGCACCTTGGCCGGCTTGCCATCCACGGTGACGAAGCCCTCCTCGATCCAGCTCTGCAGGCGGCCGCGCGAGAACTGCGGCACCAGCTTGGCGATCACCTTGTCGAGGCGGTCGCCGCACACGTCGGGGGTGAGGTGCAGTTCGATCGGAGCGAGCGGGTTGGCGAAGCCTGCGGCTTCGACGACTTCGTCGCCGTCGTCGGCGAGCAGGTCGCCGTCCAGGTCGGTCTCGAGATCGTGGTCAAGGGGTTGTTCGGCCGGATTCGGCTCAGGATTCAATATCACAGCATTCCCATCGGCTATAATCAGCCAGGTCGTATCTTGTTTAAACGTCTTCTTGCACGAGAACATGCAAAAAAAATTGAAGGTAGTCGCAGCATCCTTGCTATTGGCCAGTGTCTCGGCTTGCAGCCTGTTACCAGAGCAGTCGGATGAGACCAAAGGCTGGTCCGCTTCGAAATTATACTCGGAGGCCAAGGAAGAATTGGCCGGACAGCATTACGAGCGGGCGATCCAGCTGTTCAACCGCCTGGAAGCAAGCTACCCGTTCGGTGTCTACGCGCAGCAGGCGCAGCTGGAAGTGGCTTATGCCTATTACAAGGCGCAGGACCAGGCCCAGGCGCTGGCCGCCGTCGAACGCTTCATCAAGCTGCACCCGAACCACCCGAACGTCGACTACATGTACTACCTGCGCGGCCTGATCAACTTCAATGACCAGATCGGCCTGCTGAACTTCGTCTACGAACAGGATCCGGCCGAGCGCGACCCGAAAGCCACGCGCGAAGCATTTGCCGCCTTCAAGGCGCTGGTCGACAAGTTCCCGGAAAGCCGCTACACGCCGGACGCGATCGACCGCATGAAATACCTGATCAACGCGATGGCGGCGTATGAGGTCTATGTGGCGCGCTATTACTATCGCCGCGGCGCCTACCTGGCCGCCGCGAATCGCGCGATGGATGCCGTGCGCGAGTACGCCGATTCGCCGGCGATCGAGGAAGCGCTGTGGATCATGGTGCGCAGCTACGACAAGCTCGGCAACGTAGCCCTGCGCGACGATGCGATGCGCGTCTTCAAGCGCAATTTCCCGTCCAGCAAATTCCTCGACGAAGGTGCGCCGAAGCCCGAACGCAAGTGGTGGAAATTCTGGGGCGCCACTTCGTAACCCACCACGCTTAGAGCCGAGCCCGTGTCCACCGTAGGGCCAGGCCCGTTTTCGGACACGAGCTCAGCCCTGAAGCGGCATTAATGGCTCAGTTCGTGTCCGATTTCGGGGTTGAAAGGGATAATGCCTTGCATGGCATTATCCCTACGCAGGCAAGGAGCGATGCTCCTCGAAACCCCTGCTGCGCCCCCATGGTGGACACGAGCTGGACTGTATTGCGTCAGGCCGCTTTCCGCCTGAATACCCATCGCGCGTCGTTCGACGCGTCGGGCGCGAACGCGTAGCCGTCCGCGTCGAAGTCCTTCAACCGTTCCGGGTCGGTGATGCCGTTCACGGCCGCGTAGCGGGCCAGCATGCCGCGTGCGCGCTTGGCGTAGAACGAGATGATTTTGTACTGGCCGTTCTTGTACTCCTCGAACACGGGCGTGATGACGGGAACGTCGAGCTTTGCCGCCCGGACCGACTTGAAATACTCTTCCGACGCGCAATTGACGAGCCACCGGGCGCCCTGCTCCCTGGCGGCGCCGTTCAGTTCCTGCGTGATCAGGTCGCCCCAGAACGCGTACAGATCCTTGCCGCGCGGGTTTTTCAGCCGCGTGCCCATTTCCAGCCGGTGCGGGTGGATCAGGTCCAGCGGGCGCAGCAGGCCGTACAGGCCCGACAGGATGCGCACGCGCCCCTGCGTGTAGTCGAGCTGTGGCGCGGAGAGGGTGCGCGCATCGAGGCCGTCGTAGACGTCGCCGTTGAATGTCATCACGGCCTGGCGCGCATGCGTGGTGTCCATCGTCCAGGAAGCATAGCGGCCCACGTTCAGCGCGGACAGCGCATCGGACAGGTCCATCAGTTCGGCCAGCTCGTGCGGCGAGAACTCGCGCATCCGCGCGATCAGTTGCGCCGAATGGTCGAGGAAGGCGGGGCGGGTGGCGATGTCGGTGGTGGGAGGGGTGTCGAGGTCGAGACTCTTTGCGGGGGAAAGCACTATCAGCATATGATTCGAAACTGGTTCACTCAAAAATATTTTCCCGCATGATACCTGCAATTCTCGAAGTAAAGTCCGCTGAAGCAACGTCCACTGGGGCAACGTCCCCTGTTGCAACGGGTGCGCTGCAGCGCATCGTCATCGACACCAATGTGTGCCTGGACCTGTTCGTCTTCCGCGACCCGCGCTGGGCCGGCCTGCTGGCGGCCATCGAGAGCGGTGCCGTCGAAGCCGTCACGCGCGCCGACTGCCGCGACGAATACCGCATCGTGCTGCACTACCCGCACCTGCCGCTGGACGACACCACGCGCCCGGCCAGCGCGGAGCGCTTCGATGCGCTGATCAAGGTGATTTCTCCGCCGGAATCGGGCGTGCGCCTGCCGGTCTGCACCGACCCCGATGACCAGAAATTCCTGGAACTGGCGCGCGACGCGGGCGCCCACGTGCTGATCACGAAGGACAAGGCGCTGCTCAAGCTGGCCCGCCGCCTGCGCAATGCCGGCATGTTCGCCGTGATCCCGCCGGAACAATGGGCGCTCCCCACGCCGGCCGGTGCCGCGCTAGAATAAACCGTGTCCAACCCGACCGCCCGCGAGGCCTCGATGACCAGTTCCTTCCCGCATGCCGTCACGCCCGCGCTGACGACCCGCCTGCCCGCCGTCGGCACCACTGTCTTCACGCGCATGTCGGCGCTGGCGGCGCAGCACGATGCCGTCAACCTCGGCCAGGGGTTTCCCGATTTCGCCTGCGATCCGCGGCTGGTCGACCTGGTCGCCGAAGCGATGCGGGCCGGTCATAACCAGTATCCGCCGATGACGGGCGTGCCGGCGCTGCGCCAGGCAATCGCCGGCAAGATCCGCGCGGTGTACGGCCACGCCTACGATGCCGATACCGAGATCACCGTGACCGCCGGCGCCACCCAGGCGCTGACCACGGCCATCCTCGCTGTCGTCCATCCGGGCGACGAGGTGATCGTCATCGAACCGGCCTACGACAGCTACATGCCGGCCATCGAGCTGGCCGGCGGCACCGTGGTGCCCGTGCAGATGGCGCTCGACGATGCCGGCTACCACGTGCCGTGGGAGCGGATCCAGGCCGCCGTGTCCACGAAAACGCGCCTCATCGTCATCAACACGCCGCACAACCCCACCGGCAGCGTGCTGCGCGACAGCGACCTCGAGGCGCTGGCGGGCATCGTGCGCGGCACGGAAATCCTCGTGCTGTCCGACGAAGTCTACGAACACATGGTGTACGACGGCCAGCAGCACGCGTCGATGAGCCGCCACCCGGTGCTGTCGGCGCGCACGTTCGTGGTGTCCAGCTTCGGCAAGACGTATCACACCACCGGCTGGAAGATCGGCTACGTGGCCGCGCCCGCGTCGTTGATGGTGGAGTTCCGCAAGGTCCACCAGTACAACGTGTTTTCCGTGAACGCACCCATGCAGCACGCCATCGCGGGCTACCTGGCCGATCCGGCGCCCTACGTACAACTGCCGGCGTTCTACCAGAAAAAGCGCGACCTGTTCCGCGCCGGCCTGGCCGGCAGCCGCTTCGAACTGCTGCCGGCGGACGGCACGTATTTCCAGTGCGTGCGCTATGGCGCCATTTCCGCCATGCCCGAGGCCGCCTTCGCGGAATGGCTGACGAGCGAAATCAAGGTGGCGGCGATCCCCGTGTCGCCGTTCTACCGGCAGGCGAAGGAATCGGGCATCGTGCGCTTCTGCTTCGCCAAGCGCGATGAAACGCTGGCGCTGGCGCTCGAGCGGCTGGCCCGCATCTGACCCGGGCCGCCCATGCTTCCCCACGAATCCCCCCGCGACGTGCAGGACACCGGCGAGTCCGAGGCGCCGCCCACATTGCCATCCGTGCTGCGCGCACTCAATGCCGTGCAGCAGCGCCTGGAAAACGCCGCGCACGCACGCGGACACGGCGACCCGGCCGACCTGCGCGCCACCGCGCGCGAACTGCTGCATGCAATCGACCTGTCCGCGGACGTGGCACTGGCCTGCGTGCTGCGCAACCAGGTCGCCGGCAGCTACGCGATGCGGCACAGCATCGAGACCGCCGTTATCGCCGCGCTCGTGGGGCGCCACCTGAACATGCGGCCGTCCCACCTGTTGTCGCTCGTGACGGCCGCGCTGGCGCTGCATGCGACGGGGCGCCACGCGGAAGGCAACCGCCCTGCCGACGCGCAGGTGCTGCACGTTCCCCGCGGCCCCGAGCCGGATTGGGCCGCCAGCCTGCTGCAGGACCACGCACCGGACGCCATTGCCGGTGGCGGCACGCATGCCTGCATCCACCTGCTGAAAATGGCCGACCGGTACTGCGCCGGCGTCTCGCCACGCAACTACCGCCGTGCCCTCCTGCCGGACGATGCGCTGGCGCGCGCGCTGGAAATGTCGCCCGACGCCGAACTGACCGCCGCATTCCACCTTGAAATCGGCGCCTATCCGCCGGGTACCGTGGTGCGCCTGGCCAGCGGCGAGATCGGGGTCATGGCGCACCGCGACGACGGCCAGCCGGAAGTGCTTTGCCTGCGCGATGCGGAGGGACGCCTGTTGACGATGCCGCTGCCGCGCCGCGTGGGCCAGGCCGGCTGCGCGATCGCCAGCGCGCTGGGCGAGGACGACATCGACATGCCCGTGTCGATGAAGCAGGTATGGGGCCCGCTGGCCAGCCTGTAAGATCACGGCAGCAACCCGGGACAGTTCCTGGTGCCGCGTAGATAAGGCGAGGTCGAACGTGCATGCTGCGCTCGAGCCGCTGGTGTCGGACACCTTCAGGTGTCGGACACCGGTTTTCCCCGCAAAACGCGCTACAGCTAATTGAGTTGCGCCAGCCGGCGCTCGACGAAGGCCTGCAGTTCGGGCGACAGCCCGGCATCCCTGGCTTTCTCGAATGCCTCGCGCGCAGGCGTGCGCAGGTTTTCCGCCTGGCGTGAGATGCCGAGCCCCATCCACCAGACGCCGTTATCGGGTCGCAGGCGCAGCGCCGCTTCGTACTGCGCCGCCGCGTCCGCATGCCGGCCCTGCTTTTGCAGCACCGCGGCCAGGAACCCCAGGTAATCGGCATTGCCGCCCGCGTGCGGCAGCGTGCGGAGCAGCGTTACGTCGGCGGATCCGCCCCGCTCCAGCTGCAGCCGTGCCAGCACCATTGCCAGTTGTGGCTGGTTGGCCTCCAGCGCCAGCCCCAGTTGCGCGTGGCGCATCGCCTGCTCCGCGTGGCCGTTCTCGACCAGCAGGCCCACCAGCGTTTGCCGCGCCGCTTCATGGCGGGGATAGACCAGCACCGCGTCTTCCAGCGCCGCGATGCCTTCGTTGACGCGGCCCACCTGCAGCGCGGCCAGCGCGCGGCGGTAGGCGTTCTCGCCCTGCTGGCGCGATGTCAGCGTGGCGCCTTGCCCGGCCGGCACTTCGGCTGCCCGCTCCGGTACTGGCACGGCCGCTGAAGCGGGTTCCGTGCGCGGCGGCCGGGGCCTGGCGGGGCGCGGTGCCGGCGGAGCGTCGGCGCGCGGCCCTGCCGCGGCAGGCGCTGCCTGGACGGGGACGAGCACGGCTGGGGCGGGCGCCGGCGCCGCCTCTTCCGCTACCGATGCGGGCGGCGGAGGCGCGGGCTGGGGCGCAGCCGGCGCCACGGGCACGGGAGCGGGCGGCGCGGGCGGTGTGACAGCGGCCGGCGCGGGCGCGGCCACGACGGCCACAGGGGCGGCCGGCACCCGGTTCAGCGCATACCAGGCACCCGCGCCGGCGGCGACGATCAGCACGCCCACGCCGGCGCCGACCGCGATCGACGTGCGCGCCGTGCGTGCCGTGCCTGCGGCCCCGACCGGCCGCACGTCGGCACCGGCCGCCGGGGCCCGGGTGCCGCCGCGTGCATCGAGATCCTGCAGCATCTTGTTAATCAGGCTCATCTGTCAGGCTCACCTTGTCAACGCGAGGGCAATGCCGCCCGCGGCGGCCAGCGCGGCGGCGCAGGCCAGCCATGCCCAGCGCAGGCCGCGCGCGGGCCGGGTGCCGATCGTGTCGCCGGCGGCCAGCGCCACGTGGCGCTGCTCCACCATGTGGCGCCCCTCGCCATACGCCAGCATCAGCGCCTTGTGCGCCACGATGTTCACGAGGCGCGGAATGCCGCCCGTGGCGCGGAACATGCGCCGCACGGCACGCGCGCTGAACAGCCGCGCCCCCGTAAACCCGGCCACGCGCAGCCGGTGCGCCAGGTAGTAATCGAGATCGTCGCGCTGCAGCGCGCCCAGGTGGTAATGGAACGTGATGCGCTGCGCGAGCTGGCGTATCTTCGGACTGGCCAGGTGGGCATTCAGTTCCGGCTGGCCGAACAGCACGATCTGCAGCAGTTTGCGCTTCTCCGTTTCCAGGTTGGTCAGCAGCCGCAGGGCTTCCAGGCTTTCCAGCGGCAGCGCCTGCGCCTCATCGAGGCACAGCACCACGTGCTGGCCGCGCACCGCCAGTTCCAGCAGCCGCATCGTCAGCGATTTCACGAGCTGGTGCTGGTCCACGTCGCGCGGCAGCACGATTTCCAGTTCGTCGGCCAGCGCCATCATCAGCGCGCGCGGCTCGAGGTACGGGTTCGGCACGTAAGCCGTGACGAAGCCATCGCCCAGCATGGCCATGAACTTGCGGCACAGCAGGGTCTTGCCGGTGCCCACTTCACCGGTGATCTTGATGAACCCCTCGCCGCTGCGGGCCGCCACCAGCAGCGTGTTCAGTCCCTCCTGCGAATGCGGGCTGCCGAAGAAGAAGCTGGTGTCCGGCGTGATGGAAAACGGCAGCTCGGACAGGCCGAAATGGGATTCGTACATGGTCAGCGCCGCTGGAAGGCGTCGTTCGGCGCGATCGCCCGCATGCGGCGTTCGACACCCTGCAGGTCCTCGTTCCAGCCGCCGGCGGCGTCGACGATGGTCGGCCTGATCAGCACCACCAGTTCGCGCTTGTCGATCACATCGGCCGTGTTGCGGAACAGCGCGCCCAGCACGGGAAGGCTGCCGGCACCGGGTACCTGCGAGCGGTCCGACGACGTGGCTTGACGCATCAGGCCGCCGATCGCGACGACCTGGCCATCCTGCCCGCGCACGATACTGTCCATTTCGGACGTGACGGAGGCCGCCAGCGGCAGGTTCAGCGACCCGGCGCTGCCCAGGTTGATGCTCTTCGTCACGGTCGAGACCTGGCTCACGGACGGATGCACGTGCAGCGTGATATTGCCCGCGTCGTCGATCTGCGGGGTCACGTCGAGCACGACGCCGCTGAAGAAAGGCTGCAGCGTGACGTTCGGCGTCACGGTGCCGCCACCGCCGGAGTTCGTCGTCGTGGTGGTGCTGACGCCGGTCACGAAGAATTCGTCGGTGCCAACCTTCAGCACGGCTTTCTGGTTGTTCATGGTGGCGATGCGCGGGCTGGACAGCACGTGCACGGTGCCCTGCTCCTCCAGGAAGGAAATCAGCGCGGCAAAATTACTGGTCTGGAACGCCAGCCCGAACAGCGAGCCGGCCGCCTCGGCCGCGGCACCGAGCGCGTGGCCGCTCTGCGCCACGATCCCGGCGGGGCCCGTCGTGCTGATCTGTGGTGGCGCCACGCCGGGCGTGCTGCCGGCCGGCAATCGCCCCAGCGTCGTGCCCGGCTGCAGCATGCCGGCCGACAGCCTGCTGTTGGCGTTGCGGGCAAATGCGGCCCAGTTGATGCCGCTCTGGTAATTGCGGTTGAGCTGGACTTCGAGGATTTTCGCTTCCAGGATCACCTGCCGTTCCACCGCCAGCTGCGTGGCCTTCAGGTAGCGCTCCACGTTGCGCAATTCCTCGGGCATCGCGCGCACGAGAATGACGCCCGACTGCGGCGTGATGATCACGTTGCGCCCGCCCTCCTTGCTGCCGACGATCGCTTCCAGCGATTGCCGCAGGTCGGTCCAGAAGTCGTTATGCGATACCGTGGTCACGCTGGAGGAATCACGCAGGCGGCCGCCGCTGCCATCCTGCGAGTCGCTGCCCTGCCCGCCGTTGTTGCCGCTATTGCCGTTGCTGCCAGTCTGGTTGCCGCTGCCACTTCCGTTGCCGCTGCCGTTGCCGCCATTACTCTGGTTGTTGACCTGGTCGGCCACCGATGTCGACGATACGCGCAGATTCGACATGCCCATCCGCTGCGCGGTCAGGTAGTTCACCTGGAACATGCGGGTCTGGATCGTCAGCGGCCGGATCGAGATCCGCGTGCCCTCCACCCGGTAGTCATAGCCGTACAGCTCGCGCACGGCGTCGAGCGCCTCGAACAGCGTCACATCCTTCAGGTTGGCCGAGATCGTGCCGACCACTTCGGGCGACACCAGCATGTTGTAGCGGGTGCCCGTCACGAGGGCGGTGAAGAACTGCTGCGCCGGCACGTTGTTGAACGCCACGTTGAAGCGTTCCTCCAGCACCGTGCGCGCCTTCGGCATCTGGCCGGCAAGCTGGCTGGCAGGCGGCAGCAAGGCGTCGGCCACGGCCTGCGGTGCCGCCGGCGCCGCGGCCTGCGGCTTGCGCACCGCGGCAAGTTCGGCATTGATCGCGTCGTAGGTGTCGCGCCGCGGCACGCTGCAGGCGGCCAGCGAGATCGACAAGCCGGCAACGATCGCGGCCTTCAGGGTGTTGTGCATGGTTGTTCTCACGGATGCTTCGCCGGCGGCTTGCCGGCCTGCGGATACAGTTTCAATTCGGTCGTGCGGCGGCCTTCGCGCAGGATGACCCGGTCGCCCCGTATATCGGCCAGTATGGCACGGCCGACACGTTCGCCGCGTCGCACGATACGGCCGTCGATCACGGCCACTTCGCGGCCGCTGCCCGGGCCGACCAGGACGGACTGCAGCGTGGGCTGGCGCGGCGCAGCCGGGGCCTGCACCGCTTCAGCCGGCAGCAGCAGCGAAGCGGCCGGCGGCCGGGTCGGGTCCTGCAGCGCCTGCGCCCAGCTTGGCAGGGCCACGAACAGCATAGCGTAAGGCAACAGTCTCATAGTGTCATCCACCGCTCGTCGAGGCTCAGCGTGTACAGCGTCAGCGTCAGTTGTGCCTGCGGATACGCCAGCGCGGCAAGTTCGACGCGGCCCCAGAGCAATTGCGTGGGCAGCGCATGCACGGCGTCCATGTAGTCGATCATGTGCAGGTAACTGCCCTGCAGGACGAGTTCGACGCCGTGGCGGTACAGCACTTCGCGCGGCGCACCGGCCGGGCGCGCTGGTGCTGGTGAAGGCGCGAGTGCCGTGCCTGGCGCGACGGGTTCGACGGCCGGCGTGGGCCGGACCGCTTCGCTGAGCCCGCTGACGGGCAGCGATCTCAACGAGACCAGCTTCAGGTTGCGGTTCGCCGCCACGAGGCGCTGCAACGTCGGCACCATCTCTTCCGAACTCACGAGGCCGGTACGCAAGGACTGCAGATCGCTGCGCAACCGGTCGCGATCCGTGCGCAGTGCGGCAAGCCGTGTCAGCGCAGCCGCGTTCGGGTCGGTCTGGTGGGCACGCAGCTTCGCCGCGAGCTCTGCTTCCATGGCCTGCATCTCGGCCTGCTGCGCCGCCAGTTCGGCACGCAAGCGTTCCTGCCGCGCCGCGATCGGCGCCAGCAACAACCACGAGGCATATGCCAGCAGTGCCACCGCCGCCAGGAACACCATCAGGCGCTCGCGCAGCGCCAGCGCATCCATGCGTGCCGCCAGTTTCAGCCATTGCTGTTTCATGGCGCTTGCTCCACACGGGACTGCAGGGTGAACTCGACGAAGCGCGGCGACGCGGGCGGCTCGCCGGGCGTGCCCACGGGCGTGCCGGCGGGCGGCACATCGGGCGCAGCGGGCGGCGCGATGGACAGTGCCGCGAAGGTCTTGCCCCGGAAGGCCGGCCTGTCCTGCAATTGCGCGATATAGCCGGGAATGGCTGCCGCCTGCAGCGCACGGCCGCGTACCTCGATGTCATGGCCGGCACCGGCAATACGCAGGCCCGTCAGCCATACCCCTGGCACGGTCTGCTGGGCAAAGGCGCGGAAATAGCCGGCATAGCCCGCATGGTTGCCGATCTGGCCGGCACGCAGGATACTGTCCGCCTCGCGCAACGACGCAATCTCGGCCTGCATCTGGACAAGCTGGGCATCGAGCCCCGGGTCCTTCTGCCGCGGGGCGAGCCCTGCAATCGTCTCGGCCTGCGCGGCCTGCTGCTGGTCGAGCAGGGCCTTGCCGCTGGCGACGCTGCGCTCGAGTTTTGCCACGCCACGATGGCCGATGACCGCCGCAATGCAGATGGTCACCACAATGGCGCCCAGCAGAGTGGCCAGCAGTTGCGCCGTAAACTGCTTTCTCGTTGTCCGGAAGGCCGGATTGAACAGGTTGATCTGCTGGCTCAACGCTTCACCTCCTCCACCCGCAATGCCGCGCCCAGCGCCAGGAAGCACTGTTGCTGCTGCACGGGATCCTGCGCATCGGCCAGGCCGGTCAGGTCGAACAGTTCGGTCAGGTCGAGCTGGTCGACCGGGATATACAGGTTTTCGGCGAGGCATTCGAACAGCCCCGCGACGCCGGTCGGCGCGAGCGTCAGCCGTGCCGTCGTAATGAAATGGAACTGCCGCTCGAAGTTATCGAGTGAACGCTGCAACTCGAGCGTGATGCGGTCATAGGTCGCCTGGCGCCGCTCTTCGGGCGCATCGCGCAACTGTTCCAGCGTGATGTCGATGCGGCGCGCCAGGTAGAGTTCGCCCTGGTAACTGATCGTCAGCAGGCCGCCCTGGCTGTCGAACGACAGCATGGCCTGCCCCCGCCCCTCGCGCTCCAGCAACGCCGACACGTTACGCTGTGCCAGCTCGGGAATGTCGATGACCGCCAGCCGGAAGCCGGCACGGTGAAAGAGCCGTTGCCGTTCACTGACCAGGCTGTTGCGCGCCGCGACCGCGAACAGGGAAAGCGTCTGCGCGGTCGCCGCACGGTCCACCGGGATATCCAGGAAATCGACCGTCGCTTCGTCGATGGGAAAGTCGATCATGTCTTTCAGGCGCCAGCGCACTGCCGTCCTGACTTCCTCCTGCGGCACGTTGGGCGCCTCCACCGACAGCAGCTGGTATTCACCCGGCAAGAGCAGCGTCGTGCCGCGGTAGCGCGAAGCCCCGAGCTCCTTGCCGAGTTTTTCCAGCGCCGCCGGCCGTTCCGCCGGCTCGGCGGCGGCGAACTTCACCATTGCGGCCGGCTTGTCCAGCACGGGCGTGCGGACAACGACGGCCTGGATGCCGTCGCTCGACAACGTGACGACCAGAACGCCTTCTTGTTTTCGTGCCCTGGAGAATAATCCCATTCCTGCGAGCTTCAACTGCATCAGTTGAGCCATTGGTTGTGAAGACGGGCCATCTTAGCCGCTATAGGGGAAATTCGCCATTCCGCAGGCGGAAATCCCCTGATGTGTGCAGGCATGTGTCGCATACTGGATGCGCACCAATATTTCCTTACGGCATTGTCTTGACAATTTCAGAGCGCGCATGCTTTGATTTGGCATGTATCTACTGCACCGTTACCGTTCCTGGCTGCTTCTGCTTTGCATGACCGGCTGGGCCCTCGCTGTCCAAGGCGTGACGCCCACTCCCACCGCACAGGCGAAGATATTCAACCTGCCTGCGGATATCAATAAAGTCTTCAGCAACCTGCAATATCCGTGCACTGCCTCGGGCTCCACCTACACGTGCCAGGGCAACCCCGCGATCCACAACGAAAGCATCCTGAACATCACTGCGCCGATCACCTTGCGCATCGCCGGCACGCTCAGTGTCAACGCCGCCCTGTTCATCAGGGTGCCGTCCCAGGCGAAACCCTTTTATTTCCAGGTCGACGGCAACGTCAACACGAACGCGCCGATGGACATCAGCGCCGAGTACTTCGACGTGGGCGGCACGTTCTCGACGGACCGGGATGTGACCATCACGGCCAATATTCGGGTCGGCGCCCAGATGGCGATCCGGTCCGGAACGATCGTCTACGGCAACGTCACAGCCGGCAGCGAGATCAACATCGAAGGGGACTCGATCGTCTACGGCACTTGTACCGCGCCGTACGGCAATTACCGGCCACGATGCACGGGTGGCCCCGCGCCACCGGCAAGCGGGCTGCACCACGTGCGCCTGGTGCACACCGGCAGCGCGGCCACCTGCGCCCCCGCGGTCATCACCGTGCGGGCCTGCTCCGGCGCCGACACGAGTGGCAGTTGCACGGCCTTTACCGGCGGCGTCAGCGGCACGGTCACCGGCGGCGGCGTATCGGCGCCCTTCACCATTGCCTCGGGCTCGTCATCCGCCACGGCATCGCTTGCCATCACCTCGCCGACCACCGTCACACTGGCCGCCACCGGCTTCACGGCATCGTCGTCGCCTGTGTATACGTGCTGGAACGGCAGTGCGGCCAGTTGTTCGATGGCATTCGCGGACAGCGCACTGCTGGTGACGATCCCCGACCACAAGGCTGGCACGACCGTCGAATTCACCATCAAGGCGGTCAGGAAAAGCGACAAGGCCGGCGTGTGTGCGCCGGCCTTCAAGGGCGAGCGCCAGATCACCTTCAGCTGTGCCTACAGCAATCCCAGGACCGGCACGAAACCGCTGACGGGGGGGCCGAGGGGCGGCCCCACGGGGCCCCTCGCATGCGGTACCGGCACATCGCCGGCGGTCGACGTGGACTTCGACGACACGGGCAGTGCGCCGGTAACGCTGAGCTACGCCGACGTCGGGGCCCTCACGGTCACCGTCACGGATGCCAAGCTGGGCATTTCGGGCACCGATACCTTCGTTGTGGCGCCCTACAAGTTCGCCTTCACGAAGACACCCGCGACCACCGTCCCGGTCCTGGCGGGTACGCCGTTCGCGGTGAACGTGGCGGCGCAGACCAGCGGCGGTGTCGCCACGCCGAACTTCGGCAAGGAGACCCCGGCCGAAACCGTGACCATCCGGACCGTCGTGGCCAAGCCCACCGGCGGCGCTGCGGGCGAGACGCTCAATGCCGTCAGCACCAGCGTGGCCACGGGAGTCGCCACGGCAGCCCCCTCGTGGACCGAGACCGGTATCGCCACACTGACGGCGGCGCTGACATCGGCCAACTACCTGCAGTCGGCCCAGGTTCCCGCCGGCGCCACCACCGGCGAAGTGCTGTATTCGATTCCCGACCACTATGACGTGGCGGTCGCGCCAACCGAGGACCGCAACGCCGCCGTGCCGAAGGATGCGGCGACCACGCTGCCCTGGTGGTACGCGCGACAGCCGATCGCGAACGTGACGATCACGGCACTGGAACGCGGTGGCCGGATCACGACCAACTTCGGCAAAACGGTCAAGACGGGCTCGGAGGGCGTGGTCACGCTGACCGCCGCGCCCGCCGCCACGCTGGCGGGCCACACCGTGGACGCCAGCCGGTTCGCCGCCGGCACCGTCCCCGGCGTCGCCACGCTGACGCCCACGTACACGTTTGCCGCGGCGCAGACCGCACCCGCCATTGTCGTGTTCGGTGCCGAGGGCACCGGGGCACTCGACACGAATATCGCGGGGGCCACCGGCCGCGTCAACATCCGCAGCGGACGCCTGCTGTTCTCGCGCGCCACCGCCGGTTCCCTGGCGACCAGCGCGAGCATGCCCGTCACGGCGCAGTACTGGAGCGGCACGTCCTGGGTGAAGAACGACGACGACAGCTTTACCCGCCTACCGGCCGGATCCGCCGCCGTGTCGCAGAACGGCGCCGCGCTGGCCGGCGCGGGCAACAGCAACCTGCTGCTGGCCGACGGCAGCGGCTATCTCACGGTCACCAGGCAGGCCACCGGCAAGGCCGTGCTGAACGTCGCGCTGAACCTGGGCACGGGGGCGGGAACGGCCGACGTGTCCTGCCTCGCCATCCACCCCGGCAGCAACGGCGCCGGCCTGCCGTGGCTGCGCAGCGTGTATGGCGACTGCGGGGCGCAGGCGGACCCGTGGGCGGCCGTGGTCTTCGGTACCGCCAGGCCGGAAAGCCAGGCCGTGGTGCACGTGCGGGAGGTCTACAATTGAACGCCCGCGCCCAGGGCTTCACACTGGTCGAACTCGTCACCGTGATGATACTGATCGGCGTGCTTGCGGCCGTGGCCGTACCGCGGCTCATCGGAAGCGGCGGCGTTGCCAGCACGGGATTTCGCGCCGACGTCGTCAGCGCGCTGCGCTATGCGCAAAAAACCGCGGTCAGCCACCGCCGCACGGTGTGCGCGACGGTCTCCGCCAGTGCCGTGACGCTGCGGATCGCCAGCACCAACCCGCCCGCCGCCGGCAACCCAACCCTGACGTGCGATACCGACCTGCCCAGCCCGGACGGCACGCCATACGCGAGCCGTAATGCCAACGTGACCGCGGGGGACTGCTGGGCACGCTGTATTTCCAGCCGAACGGCACCGTCATCAACGCCGGCGGCACCATTGCCGGCACCATCACCATCACCAGCGAGGCGGCAGTGCGGATCGACGGCCTGACCGGACATGTGGAATAGGCAGGCACAGGGCATGACCCTGGTCGAACTGATCGTCGCGATCGTCATCATCGGCATCGGCGTGGGTGGCGTGATGATCGCGTTCACGTCGGCCGTGCGCAGCAGCAGCGACCCCGTGGTGCGCAAGCAGATGATGGCGGTCGCCGAAGGCCTGTCGGAAGAAATCCGCCGCATGCCCTTTGCCATCGAGGCACCGGCACCGGCCGCCGGCTGCGCGCGCAAGGCGTTTAACGACATCCGCGACTACAACGGCTATGCCTCGACCGGCATCTGCGATATCAACGGCACGGTGGTCCTGACGGGCATGAACGTGCGTGTCACCGTGGCCGATGCCGCGGAATTGACCGGGATCGGCACGACCGACAGGCTGAAGTTCACGGTGACCGTGACACGCGGCCAGGACACGGTCAGCCTGGTTGGCTGGCGCACCAACTTCGGGAAGCTCCAGCAATGAGACAGCGCGGATTCACCCTTGTCGAGCTGGTCGTGGTCATGGTGGTCACCGGTGTGCTGGCCGCCGGCCTCGTGGTTTTTTTCCGGCCGGCGCTCGAGAATTACGCCATGGCGACGCGCCGCGGCACGCTGACCGACCTGGCCGACGGCGCGATGCGCACCATGATGCGGGACGTGCGTTCCGCCGTGCCCAATTCCATCCGCCAGCCCAATGCCCAGTGCTTCGAGGTGGTGCCCACGTCGGACGGTGGCCGCCTGCGCATCGCCCCCGACATCCAGTCCGGCGGCGCCAGCAAGCCGCTCGACACCTACCAGCCGACCACGCAGTTCGACGTCATCTCGCCGCTGCTGGCTGCCCCGGTGATCGGCGACTGGATCGTGATCGGCAACCAGGTACCGGAAAACATGTACAGCCTGGCCAGCGCCAGCCGCATCTCATCGGTCGCAGCGCCGCCGGCATCGACCTCGCCCTACGCGCTCGGCACCTGGCGCATTGGCATCCAGACCAAGCAGTTCCCGCCAGGCTACGAAGGCGGCCGGTTCGTGGTGGTGCCCGATGCGCAGAAGGCCGTGTTCTATACCTGCCAGAATGCCGGGGTCGATGCGAACGGCACCGGCACGGGCACCTTGTACCGTTTTTCCGGCTACGGCTTCGACGCCGCCGCGCCAACGGCGTGCAAGGTGCCGCAGGCCGATACCGCCGTGCTCGCCAGCCGGATCGCCCGCTGCGAATTCACGTACGACCCGAACCCGGGCTCGGAGCAGGCAGCCGGCTACCTGCAGATGCGCCTGCGCCTGTCCGAGGGCGGCGACGACGTCGACCTGCTCTACGGCGCCTATGCCGACAACCTGCCATGACCCCACCACGTTTTCAGTCACGTTTCCGCCCGCCCGCCCGCCAACGCGGCTTCGGCTATATCGCGGCGCTCCTCATCGTCGTCGCGCTGGGTGGCCTGTCCCTGGCGGTCATGCGCATCAACAATACCCAGCAGGTCACCGGCATGATGGACCTGCAATCGGCGCATGCCGACCAGGCCGCGCGCGCGGGCATCGAATGGGGCCTGTACCGGGCGCTGGTCAGTGACACCTGCGCGGCGGGCGTGATCGACCTGACCGGCGTGGCGGGGTTCCGCGCCGCCGTGACGTGCGAGCGCAGGGTCTTCAGCGAAGGGGAAACGGCGGCCGGCGAGCCAATCTTGAAGAACCTGTACCGGATCACGGCGACGGCCTGCAACGCCGCTACCTGTCCGGGCAACGCGGCGGCCGTGGCGACACCGGGCTACGTGGAACGAAAAAGGTCCGCCGCGGCATGTGCCGTGGCGGACCCCGTCAGGAGTGCCTGCTATTGAGCAGGCGTTTGCAATCAGCAGCCGGTGGCGGCCGGAACTGCCGTGATGACCGGCGGGGCAGACGTCGTCGCCGCCGTGTACTTGATGAAGCACGTTGCCGCGGTGGCGGTGCCCTGCACGCTCTTCGGCACGACAGCGATCTCGGTGCTGCTGGTGACAGGGCCGGTCGTACCGGCGGTACTATTGCCTGGGTTGACCACGACGAAATCCTCGTTCAGGCCGGCCGCGGTGATGAAAGCCGTGCTGGCGGCGGGGTAGCCGTTTTCAATGCCGACAGTCGTATTCTCGGCTGCATAGGTAGTGCCGCCCTTCACCAGGAACTGGCCGCGACCCAGCGAACTGGCCGCGGCGATCGCGCCACGTGCGCCGCCCAGTGCAGCAACCCGCGCATCCGCGCCCATGCTGACGAACTTCGGCAGCGCGGTCGCTGCGAGAATGCCGAGGATGACGATCACGACGATCAGTTCGATCAGCGTGAAACCACCCTGGCGTTGTTGGGAAATGCGGGCGTAGGACTGCTTGTTCATAGACTTTCTCCGTGTTGCGCCGGGCTGGCGGTGCGAATTGATAAATGTCAGGCAGTTCGCTGCCCGGCGGCTTTGATGTATCCCCAAAGCAAGTTAATTGTACTGCGAAAGCTCAAACACTTTCCACACTGCACGATAAATTTCACGAATTTCGCGTGATTTTTCGCCGTTTCGCAACGCGACAGTAAGAGTCTTTGCACAACGTCATCGCCCCGGCGAATCTCCCCGACTGCGTGCCGTTTCAGCGCCGGCTCAGCGCCGCGTCGCGACCTGCCCGAGGTCCCAGATTGGCAGGAAGATGCCCAGCGCCAGCATCAGCACCATCGCGCCCAGGAAGACGATGAGGATCGGCTCGATCTGCGCGGACAGTGTCTTGAGTTCATAGTCGACCTCGCGCTCGTACATCTGCGCGATCTCGTCC
Source organism: Pseudoduganella lutea (assembly GCF_004209755.1). NCBI lineage: Bacteria > Pseudomonadati > Pseudomonadota > Betaproteobacteria > Burkholderiales > Oxalobacteraceae > Pseudoduganella > Pseudoduganella lutea. The sequence continues at coordinate 7,070,570 of NZ_CP035913.1, forward strand.
ATCAGGTCGTCGAGCGCCCCCGTTTCCTCGCCCACGGCGATCATCTGCAGCACCACGGGCGTGAACACGTTGGCGGCCACGGCGGTGCGGAAGATGCTGTCGCCCCGCTCCACGCCATCGCGCATCTGCTCGATGCGGTATGCCAGATAGGCGTTGTCGGCTGTCTGCGACACCACGGTCAGCGTCTGCACGATCGGCACGCCGCTGCGCGCGGACAGGGCGAAACCGCGCGCGAAACGGGCCATCGTTGCCTTCAAAATGATCTTGCCGGCGATGGGGATGCGCAATTTGAAGCGGTCCCAGTCGAAACGCCCTTTCGTGGTCTTCAGCCAGGACCGGAATCCCAGTGCGGCCAGCACGACGGCGCCGGCCATCGTCGGCCAGTGCGTCACCGTGAAGTTCGACGTGCCGAGCAGGATGCGTGTCATCAATGGCAATTCGGCGTGCAGGCTGGCAAAGACCTGGGCAAACGACGGGATCACGAACAGGTTCACCACCGCCATGGCGACCACGATCGCCACGACCACGAAGGTCGGGTAGCGCAGCGCCGCCTTGACGCGCTGGCGCATGTCGCGGTCGAACTCGAGATGGTCGAACAGGCGCAGGAAGACGGCATCGAGCCGGCCCGTCATTTCCCCCACGCGCACCATCGACAGGTAGAAGTTGTTGAAGACACCCGGATGGCGCCGCATCGCGGCCGACAGTTCGCGCCCGGCGTCGAGCGATTCGCGCAGGTCGCGGATGATCTGCGCGAACGACCGGTTCACGGCCGACTCTTCGAGCCCGGCCAGGCCGCGCATGATCGGCACGCCGGACTTCAGCAAGGTATACAACTGCCGGCTGAAGAGCTGCACGTCCATGTCCGTCACTTTTGGCCGTGTCAGGCGGGTCCACAGCCCGTCACTGCCGCCGCCTTCCTTGGCGGGCGCACGGGTGGCCGTGATCTCGACCGGAGTGACACCCGAACCCATCAGTTGGTCGGCCACGGCGGCCGAATCGGCGCCTTCCAGCACGCCCTGCATCAGCTGGCCCTTCAGGTCACGCGCCTTGTACGCAAAATAAGGCATCAATCCTCTTGCTGGTTACTGATCCGCATCGCCTCGGCGATCGTGGTGCGGCCCTGCACCACCAGCTGCACGCCATGGCGGCGCAGCGTGTGCCCCGCCATCTCCTTTGCCGCCACCTTCAGGAAATGCGCCGGATCGGGGTCGTTGGCGGCATCGACGACGGCGTTCGTCATTTCCAGCAATTCATACACGCCCGTCCGGCCCCGGTACCCCATGCCGTTGCAATGCGAACATCCCTTGCCGTGGAAATACTTGGCCATGTCCACCTTGTCGTTCAGCTCCAGGCTCAGCCATTCGCGCTCCGTGGGCGTCGGCGTGTAGGGTTCCGTGCAGCTTTCGCAGATCACCCGCACGAGGCGCTGCGCGAGCACGGCCTGCAGCGAGCTGGCGACCATGTAGCGCGGCACGCCCATGTCCATCAGCCGCAGCGGCGTGCTGGCCGCGTCGTTCGTGTGCAAGGTCGACAGTACCAGGTGGCCCGTCATTGCGGCGCGCAGGCCGATCTGCGCCGTTTCCTGGTCGCGCATCTCGCCGACCAGCACCACGTCGGGATCCTGGCGCAGCGCGGAACGCAGCACGCGGGCAAAGCTCAGCTCGATTTTTTCGTTGACCTGCACCTGGTTGATGCCCGGCAGACGGTACTCGACGGGGTCCTCCACGGTGATGAGCTTTTTTTCCACCGAGTTCAGTTCGGCCAGCGCGCTGTAGAGCGTGGTCGTCTTGCCGGAACCCGTGGGCCCCGTCACCAGCACCAGGCCGTTCGGCCGCTGCACGATGGCGCGGAACTTTTCCATCAGCGGGCGCGGCATGCCGATCGCATCGAGCCGCAGGCTGGTACTGCCCTGCGACAGCAGACGCATGACGATCGATTCGCCGTACTGCGTCGGCATCGTCGAGATACGCACGTCGATCCGGGTGTTTTTCACTCGCACGGCGAAGCGGCCGTCCTGCGGCAGGCGTTTTTCCGAGATGTCGAGCTCGGACATCAGCTTCAGGCGCAGCGCCAGCGCGGCGGCGATCTTGATGTCGGCCTGGGTCTGCAGGTGCAGCACGCCGTCGATCCGGAAGCGGATGTGCAGGCGGGCCTCCTGCGGTTCGATGTGGATGTCCGACGCGCGCACCTGGGCGGCATCGTCGAACACGGATTGCAGCAGTTTCACGACCGGCGCTTCCTCGAGCCCCGGGTTGACCGCCAGCGCGCCGAAGTCGACGGACACGTCCCCCATCTCCTGTTCGAGCTCGCGGGCCAGGTCCGTGATGTCCTCGGTGCGGCGATAGATGCGGTCGATGGCGGCCATCACCTCGGTCTCGTTGACCACGGCCAGCTCGACGTTCTGCCGGACGATGCGGGCGATCTCGTCGTAGGCGAACAGGTCGGTCGGGTCGGAAATACCGATCAGCATGCCCGTGTCTCGCTGCTCGAGCACGAGCGCGCGGAACCGTCGCGCCTGCGTTTCGGGCAGCAGGCGCACGAGTTCCGGATTGATGTTGTAGAACTTGAGGTTGATGTACGGAATGTTCAGCTGGCGCGCCAGCGCGCCGGCGATCTGCTCTTCCGTCACGTAGCCGCTGTCGATGAACACGCGGCCCAGCTTGCGCCCGCTGCGCTTCTGTTCCGTCAGTGCCAGGCCGAGCTGCTCCTCGGACAACAGCTTCTGCTGCACCAGGATTTCCCCAAGCCTTACTTTTTCCGGCCTTGCCATAAGCGCGCTTCTCCCATTCTGCGATCCATCAACGATTGCGACCCGACTGCGACCCAACCCGTGATTGTAGATCGAAATATTGCCCGTGGGCTAGAAAATACCCTCCCAGCACTGGCGTGCGGCGTCGGTTCTTTGCTACAGTGGCGGATCATCCATGTCGAATCGCCAACGAATGCCCGAACCCGCCTTGTGTTTCCGCCTCGTTGCCAGACGCCAGGGTGGCCGCGTCGTGCTCGACGGCGTCGACCTGGCGCTGGCGCCCGGCGAAATCCTGGGCCTGGCCGGCGTGAACGGCGCCGGCAAGACCACGTTGCTGCGCTGCCTGCTCGACTTCTGCACGCCCGACAGTGGCGACATCGCCATCTTCGGCGTGCCCCACGCGCGGCCGGCCGCCCGCCGGCCGCTGGCCTACCTGCCGGAACGCTTCCATCCGCCCGCCCACCTGACCGGCGCCGAATTCCTCGCCCAGGTGCTGGCCCTGCACGGCCAGCGGCCCGCGCCGGCGGCAACGGCTGCCATGCTCGAGGCGCTGGAACTCGACGCCGCCGCGCTGCGCCGCACCGCCCGCCACTATTCCAAGGGCATGACCCAGAAACTGGGCCTTGCCGCCACGCTGCTGCTCGACAAGCGCCTGTATGTGCTCGACGAGCCGGCCAGCGGCCTCGATCCGAAGGCGCGCGCCCTGTTCAAGCGGGCCGTGCTGGCAAGGCGCGCGGCCGGCGCGGCCGTACTGCTCACCTCGCATGCGCTGGCCGACATCGGCGAACTGTGCGACCGCATCGCCATCCTGCATGGCGGGCGCATCCGTTTTGACGGCACGCCGGCGCAGTGCATCGCGCGGTTTGCCGCCCCTGCCGCCGCTGCCGGGGCCACGACATCCGACGCCACGGCTGCCGGCGCCGCCCGTCCCGGCGCGCCCGGCGATCTCGAGCAAGCCTTCCTGAGTGTGGTCGCCTGACATGTACTTTACCCACTTCGGCCTGCGCCAGGCGCCGTTCTCGATCACGCCGGATCCCCTGTTCTTTTACGGGGCAATACGCGCGGCGACATGCTGGCGGCCCTGCTGTATGCGGTGGCCCAGGGCGAAGGCATCGTCAAGGTCACGGGCGAAGTCGGCAGCGGCAAGACGATGCTGTGCCGGATGCTGGAGCGCCGCCTGCCGCCGCATGTCGATGTGCTGTGGCTCGTCAACCCCACGCTGGCGCCGCACGAGGTGCCGTACGCGATCGCCGCCGAGCTGGGGCTCGATGCGTCGGGCCGGCGCGGCGACCAGGTGCTGCGGCAGTTGAACGACGAGCTGATCGCCCGGCATGCGGCTGGGCGGCAGGTGGTGCTGCTCGTGGAAGAAGCGCAGGCCATGCCGCTGGACTCGCTGGAAGCGGTGCGCCTGCTGACGAACCTGGAAACGGCGCGCCACAAGCTGCTGCAGATCGTGCTGTTCGGCCAGCCGGAGCTCGACGCCCACCTGGCCTTGCCACGCATGCGCCAGCTGGCCGAGCGCATCACGCACAGCTTTTTCGTGCCCGCCCTGCCGCCGGACCAGGTGGGGGCGTTCCTCGCATTCCGCCTGCGCGCCGCGGGCCATGCCGGGGGCGCGTTATTTACCGCCGCGGCAACGCGGCGCATCGCGCGCGCCTCACGCGGTATCATTCGTCGTATCAACATCCTCGCGGACAAGGCGCTGCTGGCGGCTTACGCGGACGACGCGCCGGCCGTGCTGGCGCGCCATGTGCGCCAGGCCGAGCACGAATGCGGCTTCGCGCGCATCGCGCCCGCGCTGCGTCCGGCGCGCCGCCTGCTGGCAGCCGCAGCCGCAGCGGCCCTGGGCCTGGCGGTGCTGATGGTGGTGATCGCCCTGTGGATCGCGTCGCCGGCACTGGCGCAAACCAGCCAGCCCGATGCGGCCGCATTTGCACATCTGTTCAATCTGTAAGATTATTATCGCCCCTGCAAACTCACTACCGGCAAACAGATCAATGAAGAAAGTCGCGGCAACCATGATTTGTTCCCTGCTCGGCGCGTGCGCCGCGCCCAAGCTGCCTGTCTCGCCGGGCCACGTCACCGAGGCGCCCCGCGCCGCCGGGGCGATTCCCGACCCGGTACAGCAAAGCGCCGTGCTGCCGCCCCCGCAGCCGGCCGCGCGGGCCGAGACCTTCAGCGTCGCCGTGCACCGCGCACCGGTGGAATCGGTGCTGTTCGCGCTGGCACGCGACGCCGGCATGAACGTCGACGTGCACCCGGCCATCGCGGGCACGGTCACGTTGAACGCGCTCGACCAGACCTTGCAGCAGTTGCTGGACCGGATCGCCAGGCAGGTGGACATGCGCTACGAGCTCGATGGCGGCACGCTGCTGGTGCTGCCGGACGAGCCGCACTGGCGCAACTACCGCATCGATTACGTAAACATCGCGCGCGCCACGAACAGCAACGTCAGCATCGCCACCCAGATCTCGACGACGGGCACGCCCGGCGCGAGCAGTACCACGGGCTCGAATTCCGGCACGGGCACGATTTCCTCCGCCGGCAACGCGCTTTCTTCCGGCAGCAACAATTCGACGACGTCCGTGGCCAACCGGGCCGACAACAATTTCTGGTACAACCTCGAGAAGAACATCCGCGACATGCTGCGGCCGACGAACCTGAACGACCCGCTGGCCGACCCGCTTGCGCAATTGCGCGAACAGACGAACGCCATGAGCCAGCAGGGCCAGGTCCAGCCCGGCCAGAGCGGTGGCCAGCAGCCGGGGCAGCAGGCCGGCATGCCGCAAGGCGGCGGCTACCAGCCGGCGTTTACGCCCGCCGCCGGCGCCACGCAGCCTGCCGATCCGAACTCTCCGAATCCGGGCGCGCAGGCTTCGGCCGCGCAGGGGCGCGCGGCGGCGCAGCGCGTCGCGCCGTCCGTGATCGTCAATCCGGAGGGCGGCATCGTCACCGTGCGGGCCACCAGCCGCCAGCACGACAAGGTGCGCGAATTCCTCGATACGCTGCAGGCGTCGGCCAAGCGGCAGGTGATGATCGAGGCCACGATCCTCGAGGTGCGCCTGTCCGACCAGTACCAGCAGGGGATCAACTGGCAGCGCATGGCCAGCGGCGGCGCGATCTTCGGCCAGGGCAACCCCGACCTCTCGGTCCGGCCGCTGACCGGCACGGGCGCCATCGACCCCGGCATGTTCAGCCTCACCTACTTCAATCCGATGAGCGCCATCGGCAACATCAGTACGGCGATCCAGCTGCTCGAATCGTATGGCAAGGTGCAGGTGCTGTCGAGCCCGAAGCTTTCCGTGCTAAACAACCAGACGGCGCTGCTGAAGGTCGTCGACAACAGCATCTTCTTCACGATAAAGGTCACGCCGGCCGTCACCAATTCCTCCGGCGGGTGGCGTCGCCGGCCACGTATGAATCGCGGGTGGAAACCGTGCCGGTCGGCTTCGTGATGAGCGTGACGCCGCAGATCTCCGACGAGGGCGAAGTGACGCTGAACGTGCGGCCCACCATCACGCGCATCGTCGACTCGGTCGAAGACCCGAATCCCGAACTCAAGCGTGCCGGCGTCACCAGCAGGGTACCGGTGATCCAGGCCCGCGAACTGGAGTCGGTGATGAAGCTGCACAGCGGCCAGACCGCGGTGATGGGTGGGCTGATGCAGGATTCCGTCGACAATGCCAGGGATGGGCTGCCCTGCTGACGCGCGTGCCGCTGCTCGGCAACCTGCTGTCCTACCGCAACGAGAACGTGTCGAAGACCGAACTGGTGATCTTCCTGCGTGCCGTCGTGGTGCGCGATGCCAGCATGGAAGGCGACTACAAGGATCTGCGCTATCTGCTGCCGGGCAAGGAACCCCTGAACCGGCAACCCTATGGACCCACTTCGCCGGGACTGTCGCGATGAGCCTCCTGATGCAAGCGTTGAAGAAAGCCGAGCGCGCACGGCAAAGCGGCCTGCAGGAAGAGGACGTGCCGGACGGCGTCTACGAGCTGGGCGAAGACCGGGGAGATGGCCGGGAAGATGATCCGGGCCGCGAGCGGGCGGAGCCATTGCCGGGCGCCGACGCCACCGGCCAGCGTGCGCCGGCCACGCCCGATCCGCACGTGTCGGCACCGTCGGCCGGCGGATTGCTGGAATTGAGCCTGGCGCCGCTCGACGAACGGCCCGGGCCGCCGGCCGGTACCGGGCTACCGCCGCGCGCCGAGCCGCGCGTGCGCGCGGAACCGCCAACAACACCGCCGCCCATCCAGCCAGCCATCGAGGCAACGCACAATCCGGTGCCGCCGCAAGCGCGCCACGAGGGCGCGCGCACCCCTGCGGATATGGGAGAGATCCCCGTCGCCGATGCGCGCGCGGCGCCCCGTCCAGCCAGCGCGGCCATGGGCGAGCGGCGTGGTCCGGGCGCGCCCGAGCGCCGCGCCATGCCGCGCACCGCCGCCGCGCAGGTCGACAAGGCGTCCGGTATCGACATGGGCCGGCTGCGCGTGGCCGGCCTGGGCGCGCTCCTCGTGATCGTTGCCGGCACGTTCGGCTACCTGTACTGGCAGGGCATCAGCGGCCCGGGCCCGGGCGCCAGCCTGCCGATGGTGCCAATGCCGCCGCCGAGCGCCACCGGCGCCACGGGCGCCCTCCCTGGCGGCGACGGGGGCATCGTCGTGCCTCCTGCCGGCCCCCCGTTCGGGCCGCTCGGCGCGATCGAAGCGGGCGATCCGGCCACTGCGCCGCAGCCGGCCGCCATGCCGGCCCAGCCTGCCATGCCCGAGCCACCGGCTGCCGCACCGGTGCCGCCGGCGCGCGCCGCCGCCGCGCCGGCGACGCGAGACCTGCGCAACCAGCTGCCCGCCGGGCCGACAGCGGCCGAACTGGCCGCCATCGAAGACCCCGAGGCGCGCGCCGAAGCCATGCGCGTCGCGGCCGAACGGTCCGATCGTGCGATGCGCCAGCAAGCCGCGGGCGGCGGCATGCCGCCGCCGATCCCGGATTCGCCGCCGCACCCTCCCCACAGTCCGCACTGTCTTCACCGCCCGCCGCCGGCGGCGACGTGCAGGTGACGCGCGGCACCGCCGCGCCAGGCATCAGTCCGGCCGTGCAATCCGCCTATGCGGCCTTCGGCGCCGGCGACCTGGCGACTGCACGCCAGCGTTACGCCACTGCGCTGCGTGAAGACCCCAACAACCGCGATGCGCTGCTCGGCAGCGCGGCCGTGGCCCTGCGTGACGGGCGCGGCGAGGATGCCGCCAGCCATTACGCCCGCCTGCTGGCGCTGGACCCGCGCGACGCCGACGCGATCGCCGGAATGACCGCGCTGCGGCCGGGCGGCGGCGGCGAGCGTGCGGAGATCCAGCTCAAGGGCGCCCTGCGCGGCAATCCGGACGCCGCGCCCGTGCACTTCGCGCTCGGCAACCTGTATGCGCGCCAGGGCCGCTGGCAGGAAGCGCAGGGCGCCTATTTCCGCGCCTGGACCGCGGCGCCCGCCAATGCCGACTATGCCTTCAACCTGGCCGTGGGCCTCGACCGGCTGAACCAGGCGCGGCTGGCGCGCGAGTACTACGAGCGCGCGCTTGCCCTGTCCGCCGGCGGCGCGGCAGCCTTCGACCGCGCTGCCGCGCAGCGGCGCCTGCAGGAGCTGGGCGGCACGGCGGCGGCCACGCAGGCGCCCGCGCCCGCGCCTGCCCGCACACCGGTGGCGCCGGCAACGCCGCCCGTCGCGGGGAACTGAGCACGATGGCGGAATGGGTCAAACAGCCGATCGGCAAGCTGCTGATCGACAAGGGCGTCATCAGCGAAGACCAGCTGCGCATCGCGCTCATCGAACAGAAGCGCGAGCGCGAGCCCCTCGGCAAGCTGCTGGTGGGGATGGGCTTCGTCACCGAAGCAACGATCCGCGAAGCACTGTCGGAAAACCTCAACACGCAGTCGGCCGACCTGAACAGCCTGGTGGTCGACGCGATCGCGCTCAAACTCATTCCCAAGGATGTCGCCAAGCGCTACAGCGTGTTCCCGATCGTGTACGAGCGCGACAAGGACAACCTGGTGCTGGCCATGTCCAACACCAGCAATATCGTGGCGCTGGACCAGATCCACGCGATGCTGGTCAAGGGCATCACGATCACGCCGCTGCTGGTCAACGATTCCGATATCGCGCGCGCGATCGACCAGTACTACGGCTTCGAACTGTCGATCGACGGCATCCTGCAGGAGATCGAAACGGGCGACGTGTCCTACCAGGGCACGTCGGACGAATACAGCCACCCGATGGTGCGCCTGATCGACGCGCTGCTGGCCGATGCCGTGCAGAATGGCGCCTCCGACGTGCACTTCGAGCCGGAACAGAGTTTCCTGCGCATCCGCTACCGCATCGACGGCATCCTGCGCCAGATCCGCAGCCTGCACAAGTCGTACTGGCCGGCGATGGCCGTGCGGCTGAAGGTGATCTCGAACATGAACATCGCCGAAACGCGGGCGCCGCAGGATGGCCGCATCGCCATCAAGTTTTCCGGCCGCCAGATCGACTTTCGCGCCAGCGCGCAGCCCACCACGCATGGCGAGAACTTCGTGCTGCGCGTGCTCGACCGCCAGAAGGGCATCGTGCCGCTGGACGGGCTGGGCCTGGCCGAGCACGAGCTCGACCTGCTGAAGCTGATGATCGCCCGACCGGACGGCCTGATCCTGGTGACAGGCCCCACGGGCAGCGGCAAGACCACCACGCTGTATTCGATCCTGAACCACATCAACACGGAAGGCGTCAACATCATGACGCTGGAAGACCCGGTCGAATACCCGATGAACATGATCCGCCAGACGTCGGTCAACGAATCGGCCAAGCTGGGCTTTGCGGACGGTATCCGCTCGATCCTGCGCCAGGACCCGGACGTGATCCTGGTCGGCGAGATCCGCGACCAGGAAACGGCGGACATGGCGCTGGCCGCGGCCATGACGGGCCACCAGGTCTATTCGACGCTGCACACCAATTCGGCCGTGGGCGCGATTCCCCGGCTGCTGGACATCGGCGTCATCGCCGACGTGCTGGCCGGGAACATCATCGGCATCATCGCCCAGCGCCTCGTGCGCCGCCTGTGCATGCACTGCAGGGAGGCGGTCGAAGCCGACGACCTGGAGCGCCGCCTGCTGGGTCTGGACGAGGACGCCCCACCCGCGACCATCTACCGGGCCGTGGGCTGCCAGCGCTGCACCCACCAGGGCTACAAGGGCCGCGTGGCGATCATGGAACTGCTGAAGATGAACGCCGAGCTGGACGAACTGGTGGCGCGCCGCGCGGCGGTGCGCGAACTGCGCGCCGCGGCCCGCGCGGCCGGCTTCCGCTCGCTGGTCGACGACGGCATGCGCCGCGTGCTGCAGGGCGTCACCACCATCGAGGAAATCTCCCGCGTGGTGGACCTGACCGACAGGCTGGCCTGACATGCCGCAGTATATCTACCGCGCGATGGATACGGCCGGCCAGATCGTGCCGGGCAATATGGATGCGCTGAACGTGCCCGACCTGGAGCTGCGCCTGCACCGGATGGAGCTCGACCTGATCGATTACCGGCAGTCGCGCCAGAAGGTCATCGCGTTCGGCCGGCGCAGCATCGACCGGCGCGACCTGATCAACTTCTGCTTCCACATGGAACAGATGGCGAGCGCCGGCGTGCCGATCCTCGACGCCCTGAACGACCTGCGCGAATCGATGGACCATCCGCGCTTTCGCGAGATCATCACCGACCTGATCGAGAACATCGAGGGCGGCGTGCCGCTGTCGGACGCGCTGGGCAACTACCCCGAAGCGTTCGACCGGACGTTCACGAGCCTGGTGCGCGCCGGCGAGGAAAGCGGCAAGGTCAACGAAGTATTCCGCAACCTGGCCGACAGCCTGAAATGGCAGGACGAGCTGGCGGCCCAGGCCAAGAAGATCGTCACCTATCCGGCCATCGTGTTCGTGGTGGTCACCGCCGTCACGTTCTTCCTGATGATCTACCTGGTGCCGCAGCTGACGAGCTTCATCCGCAACATGGGCCAGGAACTGCCCCTGCACACGCGCGTGCTGATCGCCGTGTCGAACGTGTTCATCGATTACTGGTTCCTGCTGCTGGCGGCGCCGGTGGCGTTGTGGTTCGGCGGCCGCTGGTGGCTGCGGCGCAACGAGCGCGCCGCATTCGCCTTCGACCGTATCAAGCTGCGCGCCTGGCCCGTGGGGCCGGTGCTGCACAAGATCATCCTGGCCCGCTTTGCCACGTTCTTCGCGATGATGTACGGCTCGGGCATCACGATCCTCGAATGCATCCGCCTGTCCGAGGGCATCGCCGGCAACCGCGCCGTGGCGGCGGCGCTGCGCCGCGTCGCCCAGCTCATCTCGGAAGGCCACAGCGTCAGCGGCGCGTTCGGTCACACCGGCCTGTTTCCGCCGCTGGTGGTGCGCATGCTGAAGGTGGGCGAAGCCACCGGCGCGCTCGATGGCGCCCTGCGCAACGTGGCGTATTTCTACAACCGCGAAGTGCGCGAACAGATCGAACGGGTGCAGGCCATGATCGAGCCGACGATGACGGTGGTGCTCGGCCTGCTGCTGGGCTGGATCATGTTGTCCGTGCTCGGCCCGATCTACGACACGATCTCCGCGATCAGGATCTGACATGTTGGCGAAACAGCTTTTCTATCTCACCAGCGACCAGCTGCATGCCTGGCAGTTGCAGCGCAACACGCTGGTCGGCCCGCGCATCTTTCCCGCCACGCGGGCCGGGCTGAACGAGTTCCTGGCCTACCTGGATGCGCACGGCAACCGGCCCGGCTACCTGTTGACCGACCTGATCGAAGAGGATTACACCCGCCTGCTGCTGCCCCATGTGCGCGGGCGCGCAGGGCGCGCGCTGCGCGAGCGGCGCCTGGTACAGCACTACCGCGACACGCCTTACCGTTCCGCTATCGTGCAGGGGCGCAGCACCGAGGGCCGGCGCGACGACGAAGTGCTGTTTACCGCGCTGACCAACCCGTTGCTGCTCACGCCATGGGTGGACGCGATGGAGTTGATGCAGACACCCCTGGCCGGCATCTATTCCTGCGCCATGCTGGGCCGCGACGTGTTGCAGCGGCTGGCGATACGGCACGGGCACGTGCTGCTGGTCAGCTGGCATACGGCCGGCCTGCGCCAGACGTACTTCCGCGGCGGCATCGTGAAGTTTTCCCGCCTCGTGCAGGCCAAGCCCGAGGACCAGGCGGTCCACGCCTTCGCGGCGCAAACGGGCAGGACCCAGCAATTCCTGCACAGCGTGCGGCTGCTCGACCGGGGGACGTGCTGCACGTGGTGGTGCTGGCCGCCGCCGACCAGGTCGACCAGCTGGTCGCGACCTGCGAGAACGGCGCGGAAACGATCTATCATATCGTGCCGCTTGAAACGGCGGCGACGGCACTCGGCGCAGCCACGTCCGCGCCGGGCGGGGCCGCGCACGTGGGCGAACCGATGCTGCTGTCGCTGCTGGGCCGGCACGCGCCGGCCACCCACTTCCCGACCGGCGACGCGGGCAATTACTACCGCCTGCTGCAGGCCAGGCTGTCGCTGTATGCCTCCAGCGCCGTGGTGGCCACGGCCGGCGTGATCTGGTCGGTACTGAACCTGGCCAGCTACGCGCTGGCGAACGACGGCGCCGCGGCGTTCCGGTCGGAGACGGCGCATTACCGGGCCAATTATGCCCGCAGCATGTCGAGCATGCCGCCGGCGGCCGACAAGACGGCCAATATGCGCGCCGCCGTGGTGATCGAGCGCACGGTCGTCAAGCAGGGGCCGTGGCCGATGGCGATGATGAGCATGGTCAGCACGGCGCTGGAGGGTTCGCCGCAGATCCGCATCCTGCAGCTCGACTGGAAAGCCGTCGTGCCGGGCCCGGCGAGCGGGCCGGCGGCAGGTGGCGCTCCCGGCACGCCGGCCCTTGCCGCGCCCACGTCGTCGCTCGCGCTGGGCATTCCCAAGGCCCCGCCGCAAACGCTGCGCCTGCAGGCCGAGGTGCTGTCGGCGCCGGACGACTACCGCAAGGTGCTGGGCGCGATGAATGCCTTCGCCCAGCGGCTCGCGGGCATGCCGAAGGTATCGGTGGAGATCGTGCAACTGCCGTTCGACATCCGGCCCACCGTCAAGCTGTCCGGCACGGTCGGTGCGCCCGTTCCGGGGCAGGAACAGAACAAGTTCACACTGGACATCACATGGAATCCATGAGTTCCCGCGCCCCGGTCAGGCGGACCGGGCACGCCTGCCGCTGCCCTTCTGGGTACGCGACTTTGCGCTGATCCGGCCTGCCGTCATCACGTTCATCGTCACGGCAGGCATCAGCTTTACCTGCGTGCTGGCCAGCCACCTGCAGCTCGGCCAGGCACGCCGCGACGAGCAGGCGGCGCACGCCCAGCGCGATGCCGCGCGCAGCCGGTTCCTGTACGCGGAATCGGAAAAACAGGAGATCCGCGCCTACCAGCCGCTGTTCGTCGACCTGCGACGACGCCGTTTCGTGGGCATGGAAAACCGCCTCGACTGGGTCGATGCGATCCGCCGGATCAGCGAGAACCGCCGGCTGCTGCCGCTGGCCTATGAAATCGACGCACAGCAGCCCTACAAACTCGAGAGCAGGCTGGCCACGGGCGACTACCAGCTGCGCGGCAGCCGGATGACGCTGCACATGGACATGCTGCACGAACTGGACCTGTTCTATTTCCTCGGCGACCTGCGCCAGCATGGCGTATTCACCGTGGAGCAGTGCACGATGCGGCGCGCGGCCAGTACGGAAGCCGGCGCCAGGCCGGCAGTCCTGTCGTCCGACTGCACGCTGAACTGGCTCACGCTGACCCCGGGCCCGCGTACCGGCGGAGCCGCCCGATGATGCCGCGCCCCCGGATGCCGCGGTCCCTGTCCATCCTGCTGGGCGTGCTGGCCGCTGCCACCGTGCCGCATGCCGTTGCCCAATACATGGAACCGGCGCTGGGGCGCCTGTTCACGACACCGGAAGAGCGGATGAGCCGGGAGCGCAACAGGGAAGTCGCCCCGGCGGCGCCCATGCAAGCCACAACGCCGCCGCCAACGGCACCAGCGGTTCAGGCACCGCCCGTGGCACCGCCCGCGCCGGTGCGCCTGACCGGCGTGGTCCGCCGCAGCGACGGCCGTGCCACCGTGTGGATCGACGACACGCCGCGGGAAACCACGCTGCGCCACTACCGTCCCGGCAGCCCGCTTCCCATCGACACACCGGCCGGAAGAGTGCTCGTCAAGCCCGGCCAGAGCTATGACCCGAACGATGGTGCCATCCGCGACCCGCGCTGATCTGCGCCCGCTGCGCCGTTCTCGCCACCCGCGCCGCCAGCGTGGCGCCGCCCTGCTGATGCTGCTGGCCGTGACCAGCGTGGGTTTTGCCGCGCTGCTCATTTCCGCATTCGGCCGCAGCGACGTGGAACGCGTGCGGGAGCGCCGCACGCTGGCCGTGCTTGCCCACGCCAGCGACGCGCTGGTGGGGTTCGCCAGCACGCACGGGCGGTTGCCGCGCCCGGCCGTCTCCGCCATCGACGGGCGCGAGCGCCCCGAACCCTGTGCGAGCGAGGCCGACTGCAGTGGCTTCCTGCCCTGGGTGACGCTGGGCGTCGATGGCGCCGACAGCTGGGGCAAGCGGCTGCGCTACAGCGTCACGCCGGAATACACGGCCGCCCCGATCCGGCGCCTGTCGGCCGTGGCCACGAAGCAGGTGCTGACGCGCGATGGCAACGGCGCCCTGCGCTACGAGCTCGGCCAGGCGGAGTGCCTGATCTATGCGCAATGCCGGCCGGCCGTCGTCTACTCGCACGGCCGCAACAACCTCGGCACGAGCATCGCCGGGCTGTCCCAGGCCAACGGGGCGCGCAACAACGTCGATGAAATCGCCAACGACAACGCCATCACGGGCTTCATCCAGCGCCCCGCCACCGCCGATCCGGCCGTGCCGGGCGGCCCGTTCGACGACCTGCTGGTTGCGATTCCCCTTGACACGCTGTACGAAAGGATGGCCGCGGCACGCACGCTGCCCTGAGCCCGACACTATCGCCCATGAGAACCGATCCGAACACCTCTTTCCGCGCCCCGCGAGGCTTCACGCTGGTCGAGATCTCGATCGTGCTCGTCGTCGTCGGCCTGCTGATCGGCGGGCTGATCACGCCACTATCCACCCAGCTGGACCAGCGCCGCGTGACCGATACGCAGCGTGCGATGGAAGACGCGCGCGAAGCGCTGGTCGGCTTCGCAGTGCGCAACGGCCACCTGCCCTGCCCCGCCATCTCCGCTGCGAACGGCCTGGAAGACCGTGACGGCGACCGCTGCAGGAACGAGCGCCGCGCCGGCTTCCTGCCATGGGCCACGCTGGGGATGCCCAAGCTCGACAGCTGGGGCCGCGTGTACCTGTACAGCGTGAGCCCCGACTTTGCCGACAGCGTGGCGCGTTTTCGCCTGGCGACCCCGCGCGACATCACGGTGGCCACGCGCGACGCGGCGGGCAACGTGGTCGCGGCCACTGCGCCGAACGATATTCCCGCCGTGATCGTTTCAACCGGCAAGAACGGCTATGGCGGCTTTTCGGACCTCGGCGTGCGCGCGCTCGATGCCGGTGCCGGCAATGTCGATGAGAAAGTCAACATGAACGCGGCCGGTACGGCCTATATCGCGCGCGGCGCCAGCGACAATGCGGCCGCGCCGGGCGGCGCCTACGACGACCTGGTGGTGTGGCTGTCGCCGAATATCCTGTTCAACCGCATGGTCGCCGCCGGCCGCCTGCCATGAACCCGCGACAGGCCTGACATGGGCACCGCCATCCTGGCGATCGCCACCGGCACGCTGAAGGAAGCCTTGCGCAGCCGGCTGCTCTGGCTGCTGGCCGCGCTGGCGCTCGGCGCCGTCGGCCTGGCCGGCTTCCTGCAGGCCGTGCTGCCCGCGGGCAGCCGCGCCACGAACACGGCGCTGCTGGCCGCGCTGTTGCGCCTGGCCGGCACCGGCATGGTGGGCATCTTCGCGGTGACGGCCCTCGTGCGCGAGTACGGCGACAAGCAGGTGGAACTGATGATCGCGCTGCCTTACCCGCGCGCGGCATGGCTGCTCGGCCGGCTGGCCGGCTGCGGCCTGCTGGCGCTGCTCCCGGCCGCCGTGGCGGGCATGTTGCTGGCGTTCGCATCGCCGCCCGCGCAGGCGGCACTGTGGGCCGCCTCGCTGCTGGGCGAGCTGTGGATCGTGGCCGCCTTCGCCGTCTTCTGCACGCTCACGCTGCAGCACGCGCTGCCGTCGCTGTGCGCCACGGCCGGCTTCTATCTGCTGGCGCGCAGCGTGACCGCGCTGCAGGTGGCCGGCCATGGCACGGGCGGCGACGCGGGCCAGCGCGTCATCGCGGCCGGCACCGACGCGCTCGCATTGTTGCTGCCCCGGCTCGACGCGTTCGCCCGCAGCGAGTGGCTGCTGTACGGCACCGGCACCATGGCCGATGCCGGCTTCGTGGCCGGGCAGAGCGCCATCTATGTGGCATTGCTGGCCGCCTGCGCGCTGTTCGACCTGTACCGCAAGGAATTCTGATGGCCCGCCGTGCGCCCGCCGCCATCGTGGCCTTGCTGCTGGCGGCGATCACCGCCCAGTGCGCGCTGCATGCCGTGGCACCACCTGCCTCAACGCGCGCGGCCGCGTTGCCGGCCGCCCCGCCCACCGCAGCGCTGCGCATGGCCAGCCTCGGCGACGGCCCGGCGGCGGCACGCCTCGTGCTGCTGTACCTGCATGCGTTCGATGCCGGCTTGCCCCTTCGGGAACTCGACTATGAGCGCACCACCGGCTGGCTCGAGGCCGCCCTGGCGCTCGACCCTCGCAGCCGCGAGCCGCTCGTGGCGGCGCAAGTGTACGCCGCCGTGGCCGATCCCGGCCGCGTGCGCATCATGCTCGGCTTCGTCGAACGGGCCTTCGCCGCCGATCCGGCACGCCGCTGGCCGGAGATGGCGCAGGCCACGCTGGTCGCCCGACACCGCCTGCACGACATGGCACTCGCACGGCGCTATGCGCAGGCGATCCGCCTGCGCGCGCCAGCGGCACCGGCCTGGGCCCGCCAGCTCGAACTGTTCATCCTGCAGGACATGGATGAACTCGACAGCGCACGCGCCGTGGCCGGCGCCCTGCTGGCCGGCGGCACGATCACCGATCCGGCCGAAGTGCGTTTTCTCGAACGCCGGCTGCGGGAACTTGAATGTGCGGCGGGAATGGGCGACGCCGAGGCGACACACGGCTGCGACCGGCAGGTGCGTTAACGGCACCGGCGCTGTAAGATGCTGGCAACGCCAAGCATCAAGGAGTATCAATCTTGCAACCATTATCCACACTGCGGCGCCAGCGCCGCGCGCGCGGCTTCACGCTGGTCGAGATCGCGATCGTGCTCGTCATCATCGGCCTCCTGCTGGGCGGTGTGCTGAAGGGCCAGAGCCTGATCGACAATGCCAAGGTGAAGAACGTGATCCAGCAGTCGACATCGCTGCAGGCGGCCGTCAACGCCTACCAGGACAAGTTCCGTGCCCTGCCCGGCGACGATGCCCAGGCCACCGCGCACGTGCCGGGCACCAGCGGCAACGGCAATGGCGACGGCCAGATCGCCGAATACCAGTTGGCGCCCCAGCACCTGGCGCTCGGCGGCTTCATCACGGGTTCGTTCAATGGCACCACCGATTTCATGACGAGTGCCCATGGCGGCGCGGTCTACGTGTTCAACGACGTGGTGGCCGGGCGCGGCGGCAACGGCATCCGCTTCGACAACCTGCCCGACAGCTTCGCCGAACAGCTCGACGCCAAGCTCGACGACGGCAAGCCGGACACCGGCGCCGTGCGCGCCACCGGTCCTTATACGAACAACGGCACGATCGTCACGCGCACGGCCGTATTCTTCTGAAGTACGTGACGGCAGGCCACGGCTGCGCTGCAAATTGCCGCAGGTAATAGTCGATATCCCCGGCCATTAGCCTGATCGCCGCCGGCGGCGTCTACCAGTACGCTACCAACCTTTCGTCGATGAATCTTGTGTTGGCACGCAATCGCACGTCTTGCTGCAAGTGCACGCTGGCTAGCCGCCGCATCGCAGGCCTTGACCGCAAAAACGGCGCCGCGGGTCGACTCGACAAGCAATTCGCTAAGCGCCCGTTAAACCCGATCCATTCAATCTTCACCAACGACGTTCCACTCAGGGCATTCCTGTTTTCTTCTCGATCGATTGTGCGCAGCATCGTCAGAGCCAGCGCCATCAGAACGATCTAAACCGGAGCCACCGCTAACTCGAGAAGTGGATACCCTGCGCCGGTCGGCTCCAAGCGTCCGTCCATACTCAGGGAACGCAGCTCAGTAGCTCCCATGCTGATAAGCATGAACACGATATTGCGCAGCCCGAGCCCAGGAGTTGACCTGCTTTGATCCTAGCTTATAGCAGAGGGAGACCCAAAGTAGCTCGACATTGAGGCTTACCCTGCAAGAACGCTCATTGTCAGGAGCACTTTGCACGGCAACGTATTTGAGCAACGTCTACCGAAAGGACAGAGAAACGTTCTACTGCACCAGTAAGTCGACAGTTCTCCGTGTGGCCCAGACCTGGATTGCGCACTGGTCGAAGCCAGATATAGCCTCGCTGTCAATCGCATTGCTTTTGCGAAGCTTGCAAACAGCGCACGCGAGAACGGCATATCGGGGGATAGTTGTAAAAAAGATGCATTTTCCTAAGCGGATGCATATCAGCAATGAAAGGGCTCCATCCGGCGAAATGGCCGGAGTAAGATGGTTAGAAACTTCTATAAATATTCGACTTGTGCGCGTGAGTGAGCAAGTGACGCTGAGCTCGCAACTGTAAAGGGCATTTATGGAAACGATCGTGGACGTATTCCTTGCTTACAACGAACGCGAGAAGGATCGAATCAGGCCGATCGCTGATTGGTTTACGTCACACGGCATATCAAATCATTTTTTTGATCGTGACCGGCCCTACGGTGCCTCTGTCGAGGATACGCCGGTCATGGAGTTAGCTGAGGCAGTTGTCGTTTTTTTGGGTACAGCGGGCTGGGGACCAAATCACCTGCTCATTGTCGAGAAGGCGTCGGCTCTCAAGAAGCCAGTATTCCCTGTTCTTATCGGAAAGATTGATGAAAAAGACGCTCAATCCGCCGGCCGCTTGTTTGAATCGACCAGGTGGCTAGATCTTCGCGATGGCGATCTAGAGCGCCTTCACGACTTAACCTCGCAAATTAAAAAGCTGAGCGTGCCAAGTAATTTTGAAGTCGACGCGATGGTCAAGAGTTTAGCGCGCGAGGCAGATTCCAAACGCCGCGTCATCCTTCATCGGATCACGGATCCGGAATTCCGTTACCGGAAGGCATTAGGCGCAGCACTCATTCGTGAGTTGCGCGCCCATGACATATCGACCGCGACCTCGAGTAGCACCAGCGACCAAGCCATCGATCCGCGCGTTTCGGCGCGTAGTTGGCTGCGTGCGGCATTGATACACTGTCAACCCGAGGAGCCGACAGTCAAGGATATTGCTGAGCGAGGCGTTAATCCCATTTCCGAGCCAGTGCACTTTGTACGATTCTGGACGCTTGCTGCTTTGGTCAGTGTACGAGCAAGTTACTTGGGCCCAATTGCACGGCAGGCTGCAACCGACCCGGCCTGGGATGTTGCGTTGTTGGCGCAAGCATTACTTGGCGCCGGTTCGCCCGGCTTGGTTGCTGAAATGCGATCGGCACTGACCAGTGGAGACAAGTCGAAGACGCATGGCGCACTGCGCGCCTTGCGGATCGTCTCGATCCCAGAAGTTGCGCCCGAACTTGCCGCTTTGCTGCGATGGAATTCTTCCGTCGATATGCCAGCTTATGACGTCTTCCATGCGCTGGTCACGCCCGATATGGTTGTACCCGCAGCAAATACACTCACATCGGACCCCGGCATAGAGACAGTCGTTGGCAAGATGGTCCAGGCAGCGGCTTGGATCGACAGCTCAACGGCGTACATGTTCGCTCGGCTGCTGGCAGCCATGGACCCACGCCGGTCCGAAGAACTCCTTCGGGAACGTGAGTCATTTCCTGAACTGCAAGGAAGCGTAAAAGTTCTGTTGGAAAGCCTCGGGGCAATATCGGCTAAGGAAACCGAAATGCACCGACAATTGCCCGGATTTTCACCTGACACGATTGATGGGCAAGTCGACCAGCTCGACATCCAGTCCGAGGTGAACACGCTCACCGCGATTATGATGGCAAAAAATACAACGCCGCCGCTTGCAATCGGGCTCTTTGGGGAATGGGGAGCCGGCAAGAGCTTCTTCATGTCGAAAATGGAAGAAGCCGTCAAGTTGATGATTGAGCGCGCGACTCATGCGAAAGGATCGCTATTTTGTGCGGACACTGTGCAGATAAGATTCAATGCTTGGCATTACGCGGACACCAGCCTGTGGGCCAGCCTCGTCAGCGTAATCTTCGAGAATCTGGACAAACACCTCCGCGACAGCGCGGATTCACGAGATGAGCGCGACTCACTGGCCGAAGAACTCCTTGCAGCCATCGCCGCGAAGGACAATGCTCTCGTTGAAGATACGCGTGCCCAAGAGCGGCTGAGACAGGAGGAAGCGCGCCTGGCAGTTTCGGCTTCCGAGCGCGAGGCCAGGCTCGCCGCCCTGTCCAGACTGCAAGCGAGGGATGTCGCCTCCATGTTCCAAAACCATCCAACTTTCAGAAAAGACGCCGAAAAAGTACTGCGTGACCTCGGCTTGCCGGGACTAATGAGCGGCATCGGCGACTTAAATCGCGCGCTGGAAGAAGCGCGTAGTCTTTCTCGCCGTACTATCGCCATGTTTTCGGCATTGTCACGCGATCCGGCAGGCCGGCTCTGGTTTTGTTTTTTATTACTAGCACTGCTTGCCAGCCCCGGCTTGCTGTACTTGATCCACCGTTACCTCAGCCCCGGCAGTCTCATCGGTGCCACCATCAGCACGATCTTCATGGAGAGCGTGGCCTTCATAGCAAGCGCTACTGCCTTGCTACGACGAGGCTCGTCCCTTTTTGCCAAAGCTTTGAAACCGCTGGAGGATGCCAAGAAAGAAGCAGACGCCTTACTTGCGAAAAAGCGTGAAGCTGCGGACATCGAAGAAAAAAGCTTGCAAGATCTGGTCGACAAGCTTAGGAAAGAAGAACAAGAAGCACACGACAGGCTGAACAAGGCTGTCCAGCAAGCTGCCGCAGCTGAACAGCGACTCAATCAACTTGACCAGAGCCGGACACTCGGTTTTTTCGTTGCCGAACGCCGAGCGTCCAGTGATTATCGCAAGCACATGGGGCTGATTTCAGTAGTGCGACAAGACTTCGAACTTCTTGTCGATCGCATCGATACAAACAACAAAGACATAACAAGCGGAAAAAAACTCGAACGCATCATTCTTTATATCGATGACCTCGACCGCTGCCCGTCCGACAAGGTTGTAGATGTTCTTCAAGCCGTGCATCTGCTGCTTGCCTATCCCCTTTTTGTTGTTGTAGTCGGCGTCGACCCGCGATGGCTGCTTAATTCGCTCACTCTTCATTACAAGGAGCTTGGAAAGCCCGGGCATAACACTGGCGCCCGTTCTCCGGAAAACCAATCCGCTAGCCCACGGCACTATCTCGAGAAAATCTTCCAAATTCCCTATGCGCTGCGCCCTATGAACCGAAATGGATATGGAAAGCTGGTTGCGCAATTGATGAGCAATGGGGCACCATCATATCCGACAGAAGCCAGCGATTACGATACCACGTCGACGATGGCGGCTTCGCCATCAACTGCAGAATTGAATACTGCCACGCAGCTTGACGAGCGGAATAGTGGAACGTCATCGTCCCACCTGCACGATTCCGCCGGATTGCCAGATCAAACCGCTCACTACGAGGCCATCGCAACTCCAAAGGAATACTCACCGCCTGAATGGGTGGAACGCGCGTTGATCATACAACCGTGGGAAGTAGAGTTCGCACAAAAACTGGACGGCTTGATTCCTTCACCTCGGTCCGTGAAGCGCCTCGTCAACGTATACCGCGTTTTGAAAGCTGGCGTTCATGGCACCCAATTGGCGCAGTTCGAAGGAGTTGAGGATTCTCCTGGTGATTTCCAGCTCCCCTTGCTTCTTCTTGCCGTTCAGATTTTCGATACAAGCGCGGCAAACCTTTGGTTCACCGAACTTGTGAACCCACGAGGTGCTGCGGGTAACGCCACACTGCCTGCTGTTCTGAGCAGGCATTGGCCGGGCATCGCCACCGGAGGCGTACCGCTCAGCCTTCCAATTGGCGACATTATCGACGAGCCGTCGTTTCCGCAAGACCCGGGCCTCCTCGCATACTGGGTACCGCGCGTCGCTAGGTTATCGTTCCATGCCTGGTATGGCGAGATGAGGAATTGACCGGCGACGCAGGTCACGCACTAAATAGCGCTGCGTTCGCTACGTGTAACTTGCGGACTGCGAGCGCGGAGCACATCTGCCTGCTCCATATGCCCGCTCAACTTGATGAGTGCTTCAATCCACTGGATTGACACTCATCCGCGCCCTCCCGATACTCGAATCCCACCCAAGTTGCAAAGGTGGCAGCACGGCGCACCGTGCCGCGCGCCACTGGCAAACATGCGTCCACCAGGCGCATGCGGCGTGACGGCCGGCCCCGGCTCCACCACGGCCTCGGCGCGAGGAGACGCGCCGGCGAAGCAAGCACCTGCGCGGCACGGATGGGCACCCGTCCGGGCGGCGCGTCCATCGTCTGTCGACCACCAAAAAGAATGGGGAATCAATGAAACGTACCTTTGCACCGATCGCCTTGCTGACACTCGGGCTGCTGCAGTCCGCCTACGCCGATCCCGGCAGGAAGCTGGAAAAACTCGATCGCGGCGCTGTCGCCATCGCCGCCGGCGCCAATGTCTTCGTCAGCTGGCGCGTGCTCGGCACCGATGACCCCGGTACCCGGTTCAACATCTACCGGGACGACGTCAAGCTGAACGCCGAACCGCTGGACGTGAGCAATTTCACGGACAGGGCAGGCACGGCGGGTGCGCGCTACCTGATCCGCCCCGTCGTCAAGGACAAGGAAAAGAAGGGTCAGGAAGACTATGCGATCCCTACCTGGACCGAATCGGTGCTGCGCATCCCGCTGGACAAGCCCGCCGACGGCGTGACGCCCACCGGCCAGGCCTACAGCTACGAGATGAACGACGGCACCCCCGCCGACCTGGACGGCGACGGCAAGTACGAGCTCGTGGTCAAGTGGCAGCCTTCCAATGCCAAGGACAATTCGCAGAGCGGCTACACGGGCAACACGTACATCGATGCCTACCGCCTGGACGGAAAGAAGCTGTGGCGTATCGACCTGGGCCGCAATATCCGCGCCGGCGCCCACTACACGACGATGGTCGCCTATGACCTGGACGGCAATGGCAAGGCCGAAGTGATGCTGAAGACGGCCGACGGCACCGTGGACGGCCGCGGCACGGTGATCGGCGATGCCGATGCCGACTACCGCAACAGCGCCGGCTACGTGCTGAGCGGCCCGGAATTCCTCACCGTGTTCGACGGCCGCACCGGCAAGGCGCTGGCCACCACCGATTACCTGCCGGCGCGCGGCACCGTCAGCTCGTGGGGCGACAACTACGGCAACCGCGTCGACCGCTTCCTGGGTGGCGTCGCCTACCTCGACGGCACGCGGCCGAGCGCGATCTTCTCGCGCGGCTACTACACGCGCGCCGTGATCGCCGCATGGGATTACCGCGATGGCCAGCTGACGAGCCGCTGGGTATTCGATACCAACAACGAAGGCGCGGAAGCGCGCGGCCAGGGCGCGCACTGGTTCTCCGTGGCGGACGTCAATGAGGACGGCAAGGACGACATCATCTACGGCGCCGCCACGATCGGCAGCGACGGCCACCTGATGTACAGCACGGGCCTGTGCCATGGCGACGCACTGCACGTCGGCAAGCTCGACCCGGCACGCCCCGGCCAGCAGATCTACATGGTCCACGAGAGTCCTTCGTGCTACAAGGGCAATGGCGCCAGCTTCCATGACGCCGCCACCGGCGCCCTGCTGTGGGGCGCGCCGGCCACCGTGGACGTGGGCCGCGGCGTCTGCTACGACATCGATCCCGCCTATCCGGGTGCCGAGTGCTGGGCGTCGCGCGGCGGCCTGTTCAACGTGAGCGGCCAGCAGATCTCGACCAACCGCCCCGGCAGCATGAACTTCGCCAGCTGGTGGGACGGCGACCTGCTGCGCGAATCGCTGGACAACGTGACGATCGCCAAGTGGAACCCGGCCGCCTTCGCTTTCGAGCCACTGCTGACCGGCGCGACCTGGAACGCGGCGTCGAACAATGGCACCAAGGCCACGCCGGTGCTGTCGGCCGACATCGTGGGCGACTGGCGCGAGGAAGTGGTCTTGCGCACGGCGGACAACACGGAACTGCTGGTGTTCTCCACCGCGATCCCGACCACGCACCGCATTCCAACGCTGATGCACGACGCGCAGTACCGCGTGCAGGTGGCGGGCCAGAATGCCGGCTACAACCAGCCGCCGCACACCAGCTTCTACCTGGGCGAAGGCGCCGCCGCGCCGGCGCAAACCCCGGTGCAGGTTGCCGAGTAAGCGCGCCATCGGCCCGGCCTGATGCGGGGCCGCCACGCTCAGCCGTTCGTGCGCGCGTGGCGGCTCCCGCGGTGTTACAGTTGGTCACCATGACCGAAACGACGATTTCTCCCGACGCACCGCTGTACATCGTGCTCAATGCCGGTTCCGGCGCCGCCGAAAAGGACGAGCGCCGCGCCGCCATCGAGGAAGTGCTCACGGCCGCGGGGCGCCGCTTCCACCTGCACCTGGTGGAGGATGGCGGCGAGCTCGACGACGCCGCCATCGCCCACGCCGGCAAGGCTTGCGCCAATGGCGGCATTCTTGTCGCGGCGGGCGGCGATGGCACGATCAATGCCGTCGCTCGCCAGGCCGTCCAGCACGGCTGCCCGTTCGCCGCCCTGCCGCAAGGCACGTTCAATTATTTCGGCCGCACGCACGGCATTTCCGAAGACCTGACCGAAGCCGTGCAGGGAATGCTCGCGGCAACCGTGCGCCATGTGCAGATCGGGTCCGTCAACGGCCGCATCTTCCTCGTCAACGCCAGCATCGGGCTGTACCCGAAGTTGCTGGAAGAGCGCGAATCGGACAAGAAGCAGTATGGCCGCAGCCGCGTCGTCGCGTTTTTGTCGGCGCTGAAGACGATCTTCCTGCCGCATCGCCGCCTTCGGCTCACGCTGGAGGCGGAGGACCGCACGCTGCAGCTGCGCACCCACACGCTGTTCGTGGGGAACAACCGATTGCAGATGGAACAGGTGGGCCTGACGGACCAGGCGCCGGATGTCGCCGATGGCGAACTGGCCGCCGTGGCGCCCAAGCCCGCCGGCAAGCTCGGCATGCTCGGCATCGTGCTGAACGGCGCGCTGGGCCGGCTGGGCGACACGGGCGACGTGGTCACGTTCGGCTTTCGCCGCATGACCGTGCGCACCCCATTCTATGGCCGCCGGCGCATCAAGGCCGCCGTCGACGGCGAAGTGCTCACGCTCTCCACGCCACTGCATTTCGAGGCGCTGGACGGGCGGCTGCGGCTGCTCGTGCCACCAAGTTCACCGCCGGAAACATTGCCGTAAAAATGGGGACGTACCCCATTTTTCAGGAAATGTTTCTCGGAAAATAGGGCCGCCGGAACGCCATACCGCCCCAATTTTGCTGGGCCAATGGCTATTCGACCGTGATCGGCAGGTCGCGCCCTTCCACCGCCACGTTCCCCGCAAAGTCCGCGGCGTGGATGCGCAAGGTGTAGTTGCCGGGCGCGATGCCTGAAACGTCCCAGGTGCCCGGCCTGGCCTGGCCATCGGCCAGCGTGTTGTTCAGCGCATAGGCGAACTGGGTCGACTTGCTGCCGTACACGGTGATCCCGCTGCTGGCCGAGTAGACCAGCTTGACCGCATCCTGGTTGCGCGGCAGCCGGTCGTACACTTGCGTGATGCGCGGGCGTTCGTAGCCGGGTGCCGGCGTGCCGTCTTCGCGCAGCAGCTGGTAACCCAGCTTGTACAGGCCGAGCCGGCGCCGCGCCAGGTTGCCGTCCATCTGGTCCCACGCGTCGACGACGATATCGACCTCGCCCAGGGCGCGGGGCACCGGCACGCGCTTCCGTGGCGGCGGCGCCTTGGCCTTCCTGCCTTTGCCGCCACGCGCTGGTGGCGGCGCCCCGAGCCGCTTGCCGCCATCTGCCAGCAGCACGATGCCCTGGATGCGCGGCGGTACCGTATCGCGCAGGCCGACGAATGGCAGCGTCAGCGGATTTTCCACGCCACCGGTCGGGAAGTAATCGAGGTGCACGTGCGCCATGGCGTTGATGGTGCCGAGCTTGTCGCCCACGGCGAAGCGCGCGCCGCGCCGCACGCGCACGCGTTCGGGCGTGCCGCCGTCGCCGGCCAGCAGCTGGAAGCGGTCGTCCAGCGGCTTGTCGCGGCGGTCGCGGCCCACCTTCATGTGGATGTACGACAGCGTGCCCACGCTCATGCCTTCGCTCAGCGTGGCGTAGCCCCAGTTCGGATAAGGGTCGGTGACCTTTGCGGCCATGACCGCCACGACGGGCGCGCCCACGTCGGCCCGCACGTCGAGGCCCATGTGGAAGTGATCGCGGCTGTCGCCTTCGTAATTGCCGCGCACCTCGCCCATCACGCCCACCACTTCATGCGGCGCATCCTGGGGCAGCACGGGCCATGGCATCGGCTGGTCGCGGCGCGGCGTGTGCGCCCGGACACGGTGCGCCGGCGCCGTCTGGCCTTCCATGGCCGGGGCCAGGCGCACCACCGCGAAGCCGAGCCCCTCGGCCACGACGACACTGCCGTCGCGCGCCACGGCCACGCCGCGCGGCCCGGACAGGTTCACGGTGCCGTCGCTGCCGTAGCCCGGTTCGGCCGGCCGGTCGAAGTCGCCCAGCGGCCGGTACTCGCCCTCGGGCGCGACCTGCAGTACGCGGCCGGAACCCGTGGTGACATACAGGAAGCTGTCGCGCGTGACGGCGATACCGACCGGCCGGCGCAGCGGCGAGCGCCGCTCCCCCTGTGCCGGCACCGCCACGGTCGACACGGTGCCGGCGGTATCGATGCGCCGCACGGCATGGTTGCCCGTATCGGCAACGAACAGCGTGCCATCCGTGGATACGGCCACGCCACCCGGCGTATCGAACCGCGCGGACAGGGCCGGGCCATCGACGTTGCCCGGCCGGCCACCGCCCGCCACCGTGGTGACGGTGCCGTCCGGCGCAACACGGCGGATGCGGTCGTTATAGGTGTCGGCCACGAACACGTTGCCGGCGTCGTCCACCGCGATGCCCACCGGGCCGTCGAAGCGCGCGGCAGCGCCCTGGCCGTCCGCAAAACCGGGCTGGCCATTGCCGGCGAGCGTGGTCACGGTACCGTCCGGGGCTACCTTGCGCACCGCGTGGTTGCCGGTGTCGGCCACGTAAAGATTGCCCGCATGGTCGAGGGCGACCGCCGACGGCGTGTGGAACATCGCCGCGGCGCCCTTGCCATCGGCGTAGCCTTCACGGCCGCCGGCCAGCGTGGCCACCGTGCCGTCGGGCGCGATCGCGCGGATGCGGTTGCTGTCGCCGCCGTCCGCCACGTAGACGGTGCCGCGCGGCCCCGTCGCCACGCCGAACGGATCGCTGAACGCGCTGCGCGCCGCGGACCCGTCGGCGAAACCGGCGGCACCGCTGCCACCCAGCGTCGTCACGCGCGCGGTCCAGAAACGGGTGGTCGCGGCCTGGGCGGGTGTCAGCACGGCAAGCGCCGCGGCCGGCTTTCCATCGGGGCCCGATGCCGGGCGAAGGGTGTAGAACCCGGTGCCGGCACCGGCCAGCAGGACGGCGCCGGACAGCGCGCCAACGATGAGTTTTCGATTCACGGATGCCGTTCTTCATTGCGGGAAGCGCAAGCTTAGCAGGAACGCCCGCCGGCGCACCACAGCGGTGGGCCCGGTCGCCCTGGAACAGGGGCGAAATTGCCCAGGCCTGGGCAGGTCCGTGCCGGCACGGATCGGGCATGCCGCGCGCCGGGGCTCGGGGACGCCGACTAGAATGTGTCCGCCCCAAAAGGAATCATTCATACTGAAAGGAACGCCATGAGCAACAAGCCCACTTCAGAGGAAACCGGCGGCGAGCGCCCCGTGCTCACCACCCGCCAGGGCCATCCGGTGCGCGACAATCAGGCGCTGCGTTCGGTCGGCGAACGCGGCCCGGCAACGCTGGAAAATTACCAGTTCATCGAAAAGATCACCCACTTCGACCGCGAGCGCATCCCGGAGCGCGTGGTGCACGCGCGCGGCACCGGTGCCCACGGCTACTTCGAAGCCTACGGCAAGATCGGCAACGAACCGGCGAGCAAGTACACCCGCGCCCGCGTGCTGAACGAAACGGGCGTACAAACACCCGTGTTCGTGCGCTTCTCGACGGTCATCGGCGGCAAGGATTCGCCGGAAACGGCGCGCGACCCGCGCGGCTTCGCCGTCAAGCTCAAGACCGTCGACGGCAACTGGGACCTGGTCGGCAACAACCTGAAAATCTTCTTCATCCGCGACGCCGTCAAGTTCCCGGACATGATCCATGCGTTCAAGCCCGACCCCGTGACGAATCGCCAGGAACCGTGGCGCTTCTATGACTTCGTCAGCAATTCGCCGGAAGCCCTGCACATGGTCACGTGGGTCAAGAGCCCGTGGGGCATCCCGGCCAACTACCGCGAGATGGAAGGCTCGGGCGTCAACACCTACAAGCTCGTCAACGACGAAGGCGTCGCCCACCTCGTGAAATTCCACTGGGTGCCGAAGCAGGGTGTGCGCAATCTCACCGCCGCGCAGGCAGCCGAAATCCAGGCGCACGACACGGGCCATGCCACGAAGGACCTTTACGAGGCGATCGAACGCGGCGATTTCCCCGAGTGGGAATTCTGCGTGCAGGTCATGAGCGACGACGACCATCCGGAACTCGACTTCGACCCGCTGGACGACACCAAGCGCTGGCCGGAAGACCAGTTCCCGCTGCTCCCTGTCGGGCGCATGGTGCTGGACCGCAACCCCGACAATGTGTTTGCCGACACCGAACAATCGGCCTTCGGCACCGGCGTGCTGGTCGATGGCATCGATTTTTCGGACGACAAGATGCTGCAAGGCCGCACCCTCTCCTACTCCGACACGCAGCGCTACCGCGTGGGCCCGAACTACCTGCAGCTGCCGATCAACGCGCCGCAGGAACGCGCGCGCGCGCGCACCAACCAGCGCGACGGCCAGATGGCGTACAGCGTCGACGACGGCGGCGCGAACAAGCACATCAACTATGAACCGAGCAGCCTGGGCGGCTTGCGGGAAGCGCCGAAGCCGGCAAAGGAGTATCGCCAGTGGGTGGAAGGCCACCTGGGCCGCTACCAGACGTCCCGCACGCTGGACGATTACCGGCAGGCAGGCGACCGGTGGTGCACGTTCGAGGACTGGGAGCGCGACGAGCTCGTGAAGAACCTGGGCGACGACCTGCGCCAGTGCCCGGAACAGATCGCGCTGCGGATGGTGTGGCACTTCTGGCATTGCGACGAGGACTATGGCCGCCGCGTGGCCGAAGCGGCCGGCATCGACGTCGACAAGGCACGCGCCCTCGCCCCGCTGCCGGGCAAGCCCGCGCCGAATGCCCACCGCGAAGTGCCGACCTACACGGATGGCGCTGTGGAAGAACGCGCGCCGCGGGAAGCCGCTCCGGCGAAGTAGTAGCGGCCTGTCGCCTGATGTTGCCGAATTCCTGAGCGGAAAACCGGTGTCCGACACCTGAAGGTGTCCGACACCAGCGGCTCAAGCCCTACCTGAAAGTCAGTCCAGCAGATCCTCGATCTTCACCGGCAGCGACCGGATGCGTTTTCCGGTCGCGTGGTGCACGGCGGCGGTGATCGCCGGGGCCACGCCGACCAGTCCGATCTCGCCCACGCCACGAGCGCCGTAGGCGTTCAGCGCCGCGTCCGGGTAGTCGAGGAAGGTCACGTCGACGGCCGGCGCATCCGCGTGCGTGACCATCAGGTAGTCGGCCAGGCTGGCGTTGACCGGGGCGCCGTAGCGGTGGTCGTAGTGCGTTTCCTCGAACAGCGCCATGCCCACGCCCATCTGCACCGCGCCCTCGATCTGGTTGCGCGCCGTGCGGGCGTTGACGATCCTGCCGCCGTCGATCACCGAGACCACGCGGCGCACCGCCAGGCGCGCGATCGCCGGTTGCCAGGCCACCTCGACGAAGTGCGCACCGAACGATCGGATCGACACGGCCCTGGCCTGCGGGTCGGACGAACTGCCTTTCGAGATGCCCTGCCCTTCGACCCGTTCCACGCCCGCGCGCCGCAGCACCTCCGCGAACGCGAGGCCGCCGGGCATGACACGCCCCGCTTCGAACGCCAGTCCGCGGCCGTCATCCAGGCGGCCGGCCACGTCCAGCAACTGCCGGATCGCGTGCTGCGCGGCCATGATCACGGCCGGCACCAGCGAAGCCGTGGCCATCGAGCCCCCGGAGGTCGGCCCCGGCGGCAGATCGGTATCGCCGATCTCCACCTTGACCCGTGCCACGTCGACACCCGTTTCATGCGCCGCCATCTGCGCCAGCACCGTGTACGTGCCGGTGCCGATATCCTGCGTGGCCGAGCGCACGCGCACCGTGCCGTCGTCATGCAGGCTCAGGGCCACCTGTGCCTTCGTACGCATGCCGGGCCACGTGGCACTGGCCATGCCCCAGCCGAGGATCGTGCCGCCTTCGCGCATGGCGCCGATACCCGGATCGCGGCGCGACCAGCCGAACCGCTCCGCGCCCGATTCGAGGCATTCGCGCAAATGGCGCGACGAGAACGGCACATCCTTTGATTCGTCGCGCGCCGTGTCGTTGAGCAGGCGCAGGGCCACGGGGTCCATGCCTAGGCGGTCGGCCAGTTCGTTCATCGCCGACTCCACCGCATACATGCCCGGCACCACGCCCGGGCCGCGCATGGCCGTGTTGACGCCGAGGTCGCGCCGGCACGCCGCGCCCGTCACGCGCAGGTTCGGCGTGCTGTAGATATAGCCGGTGGCTTCGCCGCACGATTCCTCGGAAACGCCGGCGCGCGAGTCGTGGTACAGGAAATCCTGCCGCAGCGAGACCAGCCGGCCATCCGCGCCGGCGGCGAGCCGGATGCGCTGCTGCGTATTGGTGCGGTGGCCGACGTTCCGGAACATCATCTGCCGCGTCACCACCAGCTTGACCGGCTGGCCAGCCACCCGCGCCGCCTGGGCCGCCAGCAGCGAATGCGTCCACGGCCACAGCTTGCCGCCGAAACCACCACCCAGGTACGTGGTCACGACGCGCACGCGTTCCTCTGGCAGCTGCAGCATCGCGGCCAGCACGCCGCGGTGGTTGACGACCGCCTGCGTGGTCTCGTAAACCGTGAGCCGGTCGCCTTCCCAGCGGGCCACGGTGGCGTGCAGTTCCATCGGATTGTGCGTCTCGACCGGCGTGCAGTAGGTTTCATCGACCTGCACGGCCGCTGCTTCGTACGCCCGCTCCGGGTCGCCCCGTTCGGTGGCCACTTCCGGCTCGTCGTCCGGGCTCAATGCCATGCGCACGTCCGGCGTGGCCGCCGCATACTCGACGACGACCGCGCGGGCGCCATCGCGCGCCTGCTCGAACGTGTCGGCCAGCACCAGCGCCACGAACTGGCCGTAATAGCGCACTTCGTCGTCCTGCATGGGCGGCACCTTCTCGTCCATCTCCAGCCGGCTCTTTTCCGGCAGGCGGGCGATGTGGCCGATGGTTTCATGCGTGTGGATCGCCCGCACGCCGGGCATGCCCCGCGCCGCGTTGCAATCGATATGGCGCACCGTGCCGACGGCAATCGTGGCGCAGACCGGCACGGCCACCAGCATGCCGGGGAAATGGTGGTCGGCCGTGTAGCGCGCATGGCCCGACACCTTCTGCGGGCCTTCCACGCGTGGCAAGGCCGCGCCCAGAATATCCTGCGGCAGGGCCGCGCCGCTGATTTCCTTGCTCATTGCAGGTCCTCCCCCGCCACGTTCCTGATCGCCTGCACGATGCAGCGCCGCGCCAGCTCCACCTTGAAGGCATTGCCGGGGCGCGGCTGCGCGCCGGCCAGCGCGGCCGCCGCCGCCGCCTCCACATTGGCCAGCGTCAGTGGCTGGCCCGCCAGCAGGTGCTCGGCCGCCACCGCGCGCCAGGGCCGCGTGGCCACGCCGCCCAGCCCGATCCTGATCTGTTCCACCTTGCCATCGGCCACCCGCAGCACGATGGCGCACGACGCCAGCGCGAATTCGTACGAGGCGCGGTCGCGCAGCTTCAGGTAGCCGGAGCGTGTGCCGTCGGGCAGCGGCGGCAGCGTCACGTGCGTGACCAGGTCGCCGGCTACGAGGGCGGTCTCGATATGCGGCGTGTCGCGCGGCAGCAGGTGGAAGTTGGCGATCGCGATCTCGCGCTTGCCGTGCAGGCCCGTGACGTGGACGCGCGCGTCGAGCACGACGAGCGCCACGTTCATGTCCGACGGATTGGTGGCGATGCAGTGCTCGCTGGTGCCGAGCAGCGCGAGGTTGCGGTGATAGCCTTCCATCGCATCGCAGCCGCTGCCCGGCGCGCGCTTGTTGCACACCATGTGCGGATCGCGGAAATACACGCAGCGGGTCCGCTGCAGCAGGTTGCCGGCCGTCGTCGCCATGTTGCGCAACTGGCCGGAGGCCCCCGACAGGAGTGCTTCGGACAACACCGTGTAGCCCTTGCGCACCCGCTCGTCATGGGCCAGGTCGCTGTTGCGCACGGTGGCGCCAATCGACAGGCCACCGTCGGGCGCCCCGTCGATGCGGTCCAGGCCGAGGTGGGCAATCTGCACCACGTGGGCGGGATGCTCGATATCGAGCTTCATCAGGTCGAGCAGCGTGGTGCCGCCCGCCAGGTAGCGCACGGTGGCGCCCTGCTGCGCGGTGGGCGACGCTGCGCCCAGCAGCACGGCATCGTCCACGCTGGCGGCGCGGCGCAGTTCGAATGGCCTCATTTGCCGCCCTCCCCGCGCACCTGCTGGATCGCCGCCACGATGTTCGCGTACGCGCCGCAGCGGCACAGGTTCCCGCTCATGCATTCGCGCACCGCGGCATCCCCCGTGCCGCACGGTTCGTCCAGCAGCGCCACGGCCGACATGATCTGGCCGGCCGTGCAGTAGCCGCACTGGTAACCGTCGTGCTGCACGAAGGCCGCCTGCATGGGGTGCAGCCGCTCGGGCGACCCCAGGCCCTCGATGGTGGTCACCTCGTCGTCCTGGTGCGCCATGGCCAGCGCCAGGCAGGCATTGATACGCCGGCCGTTCACGTGCACCGTGCAGGCGCCGCACTGGCCGTGGTCGCAGCCCTTCTTCGTGCCGGTCAAATGGAGGTGGTCGCGCAGGTAATCGAGCAGCGTGGTACGCACGTCCACCCGCATCGTGTGCTCGACGCCATTGACGGTGATGGCGGGCCCGATCGGCGCCGCCGGCTTGATGGATTGCATGCGAGTCCTTTCCGCCCGGCGCGCCAGGCTGCTGAAACTCGACTACACGCAAAAACACCGGCCAATGGCGCACGATTGCCTTCATAGCAACATTTCTTCAAAACAGGGGTCAGACCCTGGTTTTGAGGAAATTTCCTGGAAACAGGGGTCTGACCCCTGTTTGTGGGCAATGTTGCAGGCAAAAAAAAGCCCGCCAAGCTGGCGGGCTGAAGTCTATTTCCTTGGAGGAGAATAGAGGAGACGGGTCAATTATGCTGCGCCGCGCCATATTCCGCAACACTCTTGTAGTGATACTAGATATTGCTGAGCTCTATAACTGCAAATAGTCACGGATCTGAGCGAAAGGTGCGCCGCCATAAAAAAGGGGAGCCCGAAGGCTCCCCAGACGTCATCCCTGCCGGGAATGATCAGCGGTCCGGCGTGTACGGCAACACGCGCGAGGCAAGTCGGGTATCGGTTTTCAGCAGGCTCACTTCGTCGGCCATGATGTGCACCGCTTCGAGCAACAGCACGTCCTTGGCGTTCTTCGCGGCCTTTTCCGCTTCGAGTTCGGCAGCCAGCGAGCGCTCGTCACCCTGCAGGCCATCGTCGGTGCGGCTGACGCCCTTCACGGCGGCGGCGGCAGCCTGCTTGGCCTGCTTGGCGCCGGCCGGTTTCGGCGTGACGGCATTCTTCACAGTCGGATCGGGAACGAGGATCGGATCGTCCGCGGACGGCGCGGCCGCCAGGCGGGCTTCCCGCAGCTTGGCGCGCGCCTCCTGCTCGTCACGCTCCTTGCGGCGCTCCTTCTCGTTCAACGAAATGAGATTGTCCTTGCGCTGCTTTTTCACATAGTTCACGTCATCGACCAGGAACTGGAAATCCTTGTCCTTCAACACGCGCGCCTCGTGTTTCTTTGCAAGCAGCGGAACGATATCCTTCACTTCGCCGGCCGGGATATAGACGGCCGGCTTGATCACCGTGTACGGCAGCGCATTGTCGTAGCTCGACTCGCCGAAATTCTCGGCATCGGAAAGCTGCGGCAGCTTGATGTCCGGCGTCACGCCGCGCAACTGCGTGGTGCCGCCATTGATGCGGAAGAATTGCGCCACCGTCATCTTCAGTTCGCCCAGGCGCTGCTTGTCCTGCGCGAAGCGGTCCAGGCTGATCAGCGTCTGCACGGTGCCCTTGCCGAAGCTCGGTTCGCCGATGACGATGCCGCGGCCGTAATCCTGCACGGCGGCCGCGAAGATCTCCGAAGCCGATGCGGACCCACGGTTGATCAGCACGCCGATCGGACCGTCCCACGCCAGGCCGGCGATCGTGTCGTTTTCCACTTCGACGCGGCCTTCGGCGCTGCGCTGCTGCACCACGGGCCCCTTGTCGATGAACAGGCCCGTCAGCTCGACAGCCTCGGTCAGCGAACCGCCGCCGTTGTTGCGCAGGTCGATCAGCACGTTGTCGACCTTGTCCTTCTTCAGCTCGGCCAGCAGGCGCGCCACGTCGCGCGTGGCGCTCTTGTAATCCTTGTCGCCGCGGCGGCGCGCCTCGAAGTCCTGGTAGAACGTGGGCAGCGAGATCACGCCGATGCGGCGCTTGACCGTGCCATCCTTCACTTCCATGATCGTCTTCTTGGCCGACTGCTCTTCCATGCTGATCTTCTTGCGCACCAGCGAGATCATGACGGGCTTGGCATCGGGGCCGGCATCGCCCGGCAGCACCTGCAGGCGCACCTTGGAATCCTTCGGGCCGCGGATCTGCTGGACCACGTCGTCGATACGCCAGCCCAGCACGTCCGTGACCGGGGCATTGTCGCCCTGCGCAACGCCGACGATCTTGTCGCCCACCTTCAGCTTGCCGGACATGCCGGCCGGGCTGCCCGTGACGATCTCGCGGATCACCGTGTATTCGTCACGCGTCTGCAGCACGGCGCCGATGCCTTCCAGCGACAGGCGCATCTGGATGTCGAAGTTATCCGACGCACGCGGGCCCAGGTAATTGGTGTGCGGCTCGATCGACATCGCATAGGCGTTCATGAAGATCTGGAACACGTCCTCGCCATTGAGCTTGCGCGAACGCGACAGGTAGTTTTCATAGCGCTTGTCCAGCGTTTCGCGAATGGCCTTGTCGTCCTTGCCGGCCAGCTTCAGGCGCAGCCAGTCGTTCTTGACGCGCTTGCGCCACAGGTCCTTCACGTCCGCTTCGCTCTTGGGCCACTCGGCCTTTTCGCGGTCGTACTGGTAGCTTTCGTCCAGCGTGAAATCGGGTTTGGTCTTGAGCAGTTCGCGCGCATACGCGATGCGGTCGTTGAAGCGCTGCTGGTAGAGATTGTAGATGTCGAACGGCATCTGCAGGTTTTCGCCGACGATCGCATCGTCGAGCTTGGCCTTGGCACCGGCATATTTATCCAGGTCGGCTTGCACGAAAAACAGCTTTTCCGCATCCAGCGACTTGAAATAGCGGTCGTAGATTTTCTCCGACATCGCATCGTCGAGCGGCGTGGCCTTGTAGTGGTAGCGGGACAGCACACGGGACGCCCACAGGGCGGCCTGGGTCTGCTGCGCGGCAGGCTTGATCTGCTCGACGGCAGCCTTGTCGGCGGGCGCAGCGTGACCATAGGCGGACAGGATAGCCAGCGACATCGCGGCCAGCAGCATTTGCTTCTTCATCGGCACACTCCGGATTCTAAAATGACGATTTGCGGACACGCACAGCTTATTCAAGTCCGCGTGCGGTTTATTCTACAGGACAGAATGCGATGATTTGGCACTCACGCTTAAGTGCGCATTAAAGATGGCGGGACAAAGACGTTTTGAATGACCGGATTGCAAAGAATTGTAAATCCGGCACCCTGAAAGATAAATAAACGTTAACGCGCGCCGTCAGTGGCCGCCACTGTAGAAGCAGCGCCCGCACGCCTGACGGTAGCGCTCATTCCCGCCGATGGCGATCTGCGCGCCTTCGCGGATGCGATTGCCGTGTTCATCGACGCGGATATTCATCGTCGCTTTCTTGCCGCACGTGCAGATATTCTTGAGTTCCTCGATCGTGTCGGCCAGCGCCAGCAGGTAGACCGAGCCGGGAAACGGTTCGCCGCGAAAGTCGGTGCGCAAGCCATAGCAGATCACCGGCACGCCCTTCACCTGCGCCAGCTGGTGCAACTGCTGCACCTGCGGCACGGAAAGGAACTGCGCCTCGTCGACGAGCACGCAGGCCACCTTGTCGATGTCGAGGAAGTTGGTCGCGGCATCGAACGTTTCCACTTCCCGCTGCAAGCCCAGGCGCGACGTGATCCGGCCCACGCCGAAACGGTCGTCGATCGCGGCGGTGAACAGCCGCACGGCCTGGCCCTGCTCTTCGTAATTATGGGCGACCTGCAGCATCGCGGTGGATTTGCCTGCGTTCATCGCAGAGTAACGGAAGTAGAGTTTTGCCACTGCTGACCTGCTGGAAAAAAATGGAATCCGCGATTATAAGACAGCACCGGATGCCACCGGTCCGCCCGTGCTGGCACCTGCCGGGGTTTCGGCGCATACTGCCACGACACCGTCCGTTCCCGCACCACCATTGCGCAACGACATTTTCGCGATTTTTCGATCCCACGAGGAAAGACCATGGCGAGCACTCCTTCTACCCTCTCTACCGCCCCTGCCACGCCCCCGGCGCTGTACGGCTTGATCGGCAACACCCCGCTGGTCGAAGTGACCCGCATTGATACCGGCCCGTGCCAGCTGTTCCTGAAACTCGAGAACCAGAACCCCGGCGGCTCGATCAAGGACCGCATCGCCCTGTCGATGATCGACGCGGCCGAGCGCGATGGCCGCCTGCGGCCGGGCGGCACGATCATCGAGGCCACGGCCGGCAATACGGGCCTCGGGCTGGCCCTCGTCGGCCGCATCAAGGGCTACCGCGTGGTGCTCGTGGTGCCGGACAAGATGGCCACGGAAAAGGTGCTGCACCTTAAGGCCCTGGGCGCCGAGATCCACATCACCCGGTCGGACGTGGGCAAGGGCCATCCCGAGTATTACCAGGACCGGGCTGCCCGCATCGCCGCCGACATTCCCGGCGCCTTCTACGCGGACCAGTTCAACAACCCCGCCAATCCGCTCGCGCATGAAACCACCACCGGCCCCGAGCTGTGGCAGCAGGCCAGCCAGCAGCTCGATGCGATCGTCGTCGGCGTGGGCTCGTCCGGCACACTCACCGGGCTGTCGCGCTATTTCGCCAAGGCCAATCCCGACCTGGAATTCGTGCTGGCCGACCCGAAAGGCTCGATCCTCACCGAATACCTGCGCACGGCCCGCGTGCCGGAAACAAGTGGCTC
Organism: Pseudoduganella lutea; assembly: GCF_004209755.1. Lineage (NCBI taxonomy): Bacteria > Pseudomonadati > Pseudomonadota > Betaproteobacteria > Burkholderiales > Oxalobacteraceae > Pseudoduganella > Pseudoduganella lutea. The sequence continues at coordinate 7,108,223 of NZ_CP035913.1, forward strand.
GTGGGCGGTGGAAGGCATCGGCGAGGATTTCGTGCCGTCGATCGCCGACTTTTCACGCGTCAAGCATGCATACACGATCACCGACGCGGAGAGTTTTGCAAGCGCCCGCGCCCTGGTGCGGGCCGAGGGCATCATCGGCGGCTCGTCGACGGGCACCCTGCTGGCCGCGGCGCTGAAGTATTGCCGCGAGCAGACAACGCCGAAGCGCGTGGCCACGTTTGTCTGCGATACGGGCACGCGCTACCTGTCGAAGATGTACAACGACGGCTGGATGTTCGACCAGGGCCTGATGGAACGTCCCCCGACCGGCGACCTGCGCGACCTGATCGGCCGCCGGCACGATGCCGGCGAGGTCGTCAGCGTGGCACCGACGGACACGCTGCTGGTAGCCTTCAACCGCATGCGCGCGGCCGACCTGGCGCAGCTGCCGGTGCTTGCGAACGGCCGGCTGGTCGGCATCATCGACGAATCCGACCTGCTGCTCCACGTCGGCAACGAAGCGCCGGCCTTCGCCGGCCTGGTGGGCGACACGATGACGGCGCGGCTGGAAACGCTGCAGCCCGGCGACAGCCTGCAGGCGCTGCGCAGCACGCTCGACCGGGGCCTGACGGCCGTGGTGGCCGATGGCCAGCGGTTCTACGGCCTGGTCACCCGCTACGACCTCCTCAACCATCTCCGCAGGAAGCTATGAGCACACCGGACAACGCACATGACGTTCAGGACGACCACCGCCAGCAGCTCGCCACCCGCGTGATCCACGCGGGCCAGGCCCCCGACCCCTCCACCGGCGCGATCATGCCGCCGATCTATGCCACGTCCACATTCGTGCAGCAAAGCCCGGGTGTGCACAAGGGCCTGGACTACGGGCGCTCGCACAACCCCACGCGCTGGGCATTCGAACGGTGCGTGGCCGACCTGGAAGGCGGCGCCCAGGGCTATGCGTTCGCCTCCGGCCTGGCCGCCATCTCGACGGTGCTCGAACTGCTCGATGCCGGCTCGCACATCGTGGCCGGCGACGACATGTATGGCGGCAGCTACCGGCTGTTCGAGCGCGTGCGCCGCCGCAGCGCCGGCCATGAGTTCACGTATGCCGACCTGACGAACCCGGAAAACCTGCTGGCCGCGCTGCGCCCCGAAACAAGGATGGTGTGGGTGGAAACCCCCACGAACCCGATGCTGAAACTGGCCGACCTGGCCGCCATCGCACGGATCTGCCGCGAGCGCGGCATCATCGCGGTGGCGGACAACACGTTCGCCAGCCCGATCGTGCAGCGCCCGCTGGAACACGGCTTCGACATCGTGGTGCACTCGGCCACCAAGTACCTCAACGGGCATTCCGACATCATCGGCGGCATCGCCGTGGTCGCCGGCGAGGAACGGCAGGCGGCGTGGCGCGAGCAGCTGGGCTTCCTGCAGAATTCCGTTGGCGCGATCCTCGGTCCGTTCGACAGCTTCCTCGCCCTGCGGGGCGTGAAAACGCTGGCGATCCGCCTGGAACGCCACTGCGCCAGCGCGCTGGACCTGGCGCAATGGCTTGACCAACAGCCGAAGGTGCGCAAGGTGTTTTATCCGGGCCTCGCCGGGCACCCGCAGCATGCGCTGGCGCGGCGCCAGATGCAGGGCTTCGGGGGCATCATCTCGGTCGACCTGGCCACCGACCTGGCTGGGGCGCGCCGCTTCCTGGAACGATGCGAAGTGTTCGCGCTGGCCGAAAGCCTGGGCGGCGTGGAAAGCCTCATCGAGCACCCGGCCCTGATGACGCATGCCACGATTCCGGCCGCCCAGCGCGCCCAGCTGGGCATCGGCGATGGACTGGTGCGGCTTTCGGTCGGGATCGAGCACGTGGACGATCTGCGCCGGGATCTCGCCAACGCACTGGCCGCCATCTGAGGGATCACGCCCGCGCCGAGCTTCAACAGCTCAGTCACGCCGTCGTTTCGACTCGTCGGTCCGGAACAGGCGCTGGACGAAGTTTTCCAGCGCCTGGAATACACCCTCCACACCGAAGCCGGCGATGAACGACAGCGCCGAACCCGACAGCGCCCAGGCATCGAGCAGCCCCTTGGATTCGCCGGGTGCCGCGCCGGAAGGGCTGATGAAGAGGCCAATGCATGCGCCGATCGTGCCGCCCAGCGCCAGTTGCAGCAGCGCCAGCGTGGAGTCGCGCGGCGACAGCATGCTTTCGCGCATCCGTTCCCACAAGCGCCGCACCACCGCGGCACCCGCACCCAGCACGCCATAGGCCAGCGGCAGGAACGATGTGCCTACCACGAGCGTGACGATGCGCGCCATTTCCTCCGTGCCGCGCCGGCGCACATTCAACTCTTCCGGATCGGTCGTGGGCACCGGCTCGGCGTCATGGAACAAGCCGTAGAAACTTCGCCAGGGGGCCAGCCATTCGCGCAGGTTCAGCCGCACGGCGCGGCGCTCCTCCCGCAGGGCGTCGGCCCGCTGGCAGACCTGGTACTCCTCGGTGGTACGGTAGCGCGGCTTGCCGTCCGGCCCCGCCAGCGTGCAGAAGCGCACCGGTTCCGGATCGCGCGCCAGCCTGCCCTTGGCCTCGGCCGCCATCAGCCGCGCGCGCTCGTCGGCCGCGTACTTCAGCTCGGCGGTGGAAATCTCGGCGCGCAACGCGGTCGTGCTGGTGCGCACCGCATCGAGGTGCTCGAGAATGACGTTGCCGGCCGCCACGTGCCACGACAGCGCGCACGTCAGCGTCAATGAACCCAGCAGGAACAGCACGAGCCACAGCATGCGGCGGTTGAAATTGATGGCCACGCCGATCAGGCCCGGATACGCATAGCGCGCCAGCGTGACGCGGGTGGGCTTGTCCCACAGCGGGCCGCCCTGCCCCGCTGCGCCGGCGCGGCCGGGGCCTCGTGGTCATGCCGCTTGAAGAGATCGCACAGCAGGCGGCGCAGCGCGTTCATCTTCTTGCGCCGGTCTTCCTCGCCCACCACGAGGATCGTGAACGCCACCGACAGCCCGGTGGCCGGGCGCGCCACCGCGTTCAGCATGTCTTTCGCGCGCATCAGGGCCACGGCTTGGCTCAGGCGCAGCTCGGGGTCGGTGGCGGGCGCCAGTCCGATCTCGCAGATGGTGCGGATGATCAGCGCCGGGTCGGCGCCCGTTTCGTCGCGCAGGCTCTTGTCCCAGCGGCCGGAGATATGGTCGAGCAGGAGAAAGACTTCATACAGCTCGCGCACGAAGATGAATTCCTCGAGCCGCAGCCTTTCGCCGCCGCCCTGCGCTCCGCCGGGTACGCGCTCGTCGTCGGTTGCGGCCATGGCATCCTCCACCGTGCTGGTGGATCGATTCTACGCCTGGCTTCCACTTCAAAACCGGTGACAGACGCAATGCCATGCAGTTAGCAACACTGGATGCTGCCAGCGTTGTTACCGCGCTGGTGTCAGACACTTTTTCCGGATGTATCTCCCGGAAAAGGTGTCTGACACCGGTGTTCGCATGATGTTGCTGTTTTTGCACGGAGAACCGGTGTCGCACACTTTTCCCGGATAAATCGACCGGGAAAAATGTCCGACACCAGACACGAATCGGCACGGCCCGGCGCCATCGGATTTTAAGTCCGGTGCGTCTCCCTATTCGGCCACAGTCGTCACAACCGGTTCTCGTCCACCCTCAAAGCCCCGGTTGGTACTGCCGCTCCAGGTTCTTCAGCACGTCTTGCTTATAGAACAGCACGTCCTTGAACTCGCCCCGCGCATACATTTCCGCCTGGTCGTTGAAATGCGGCGATGCGGGATCGCCACTTTGCCCGCCAGCCAGGATGCTCTTCGCGCGGATCCGCGGCCCGAACTCGACAGCGGCCACGAAACTGTTGCCGCGCTCGCCATAGATGCGCTTCGTGGTCTGCTGCGACGTCATCCCGTAGGCCGCCAGCGCCCCCCAATTGCCGGAGGCATACGGCACGGGGATGCTCGGCTTGCTGTCGTCGAACGGCTGCACAATATCCCCCGTAAGGCGCTGGAAACGGTTGATCTCACCCCATGGCGTGCGCCAGGTCCCGAAGGCGTTCTGCAGTTTGGCCGACGCACGCGTCAACGCCTCGAGCCGCTGGATGGCGGTCAGCCGCCGTTCGACGTATTCAAGCACGGGCATGCCGGCCTCCTTGGCCGCCACGTCATAGGTCTTGACGAGATCCTGCAGCCAGTAGATGCCGAGCGACGTCGCCACGGAGGTCAGCGAATAGCGCATGTCCCAGTCGCGCAACTCGGCGATTTGACTGCCCAGGCCAGCCTTTTGCAGCGCGCTGGCCGGCGTTTCGTCGTAGGCGCGCAGCAGCAGCGGCAGCAGCGGTTCGAACGCCGTCAGCTTGCTGTCATAGGCCGCCGCGATCAGTGACTCCAGCGTGAAGTCCGCCTTGTTCTCCAGCACGCGCACGGCATGAATGCCGCGCGCATTTTCCGGATTCATCGACATATAGGCCGGATAATCCTGCTGGCGCGGGCTGTAGGGCCCGGCCGCCGAGTAGGGCCAGTTGTTCGTGTTCTGGATCCAGCCATTCTTCGGGTTGAACAGGCGGATGGTCTCCTCCACCGTGTGCAGTCCCTTCCAGTCGGTGGCAGGGTCGCTGCCGTCGACAGGCTTCGTGAAATCAAAGCGCGGATCGCGCTTCGGCACGAAATTGCCGTGGAAGTAGGCGATATTGCCGTCCGCATCCGCATACACGGTGTTGTTCGACGAATTGGTGCGCAGTTCCATCGCCTTCCAGAAGGCCTTGTAGTCGCGCGCCTTGGTGCGCAGGTAGGACTGCTGCAGCGCCTTCAGCGGCTCGTTCATCAGCGCGACCGACACCCACTTGTCGCCCTCGCGCCGCACGACCGGCCCATGGTGCGTAAAGTAGGCGGTGACCTTCTTTTCCGCCATTCCGCCCGCCACCTTGAATGGCAGCGTGATCGCGACTTCCTTCACCGGCCGCAGCTCGCCGCCATACTTGTACCAGTACTTGCCATCTTTTTTGATGACCGTCTCAAGGAACTCGTCGATGACGTCGCCGCCGCCGGACGTGTGCATCCACCCCAGCCGGTCATTGAACCCCTGGTAGACGAAGAACTGGCCCCACGTGACGGCGCCATAGGCATTCAGGCCCGCCTCGCTGACCACATGGATCTCGGGGCGGAAATAAAACGACGTGTGCGGGTTGATCATCAATAGCGCATTGCCGCTCTTGCTGATCTTCGGCGCGATGGCGAAACCGTTCGAGCCGCCGGGTTCCTTCATGAGAGAGGCAGCGGGGCGCGCTTGCGCCATCACGGGTATGTCCTCGTAAAACATCTTGAGCAGCTTGACATCGACTTCCTCGATGTCGCCGCCGATGCTGCCTTCCGAGAAACTGAGCGCCATCCACGGCTCGAAGCGCGTGATCAGCGCAGGGCGCACCTGCGGATGCGTGTGCAGGTACCAGTTCAAGCCATCGGCCCACGCGGTCATCAAGGATTTGAGCCACGCGGGGCTGGCCTTGTACTGCGCCTGCAGCTCGTCCGGCCGGATGAAAAGTTTCATCCGCAGGTCGTCATACAGCGCCTTTTCGCCCTCGACCTCGGCCATGCGGCCCAGCGCCGTAATGAAATTGCGCTCGACGCGCCGGAAATCGTCTTCCGCCTGCGCATAGAGCATGCCGAATACCGCATCCGCGTCCGTCTTGCCATACACGTGCGGGATGCCCCATTTGTCGCGCAGGATCGTCACCCGCTTGGCCTGCGCCTGCAGGCGCAGCACCTCGGCGGCATCGAGTTTTGCGGCCGGCTGGCCGGCCGGAGCCGCCAGTACGGTCGCAGACATTGAAGCAAACGTCACGCATGCAAGTACGGCGGCGGTTCTCGGCATATCGGGCCTTTCGATGGTTGGTTACGACGCGTCGACGAGCTGGTCGATGCGCTCGCGCAGCTCGGCGTTTTCGGCCCGCAGCGCCGCGTTCTTCGCCTTCAGCTCGGCGACTTCGGCGCGCAGGTGTTCCACTTCGGTCAGCGGCTGGTCCGGCTGCGACGGCGGTTCACCGCCGTCTTCCCACGGCGCCGGCTTTGCCGGCTTCACGGGGCGCGACGCCGCACGCTGCTCGCGCACTTCCTTCGCAGCCTGCTGCAGCGACTTCTTGCCGCCGGCGACCGCATTGACCTGCTCTTCGGCCGGCAGCGTTGCGACGGTGGCAGCCGCATTGATCGAGATGGTACCGGTGCGAACGGCTTCCACGAGTTCCGGCGTGGCCGTCTTCTGAATCTTCTCGATCTGCGAAATGGTATTGCTGGACAAGCGCGCGGCGCGGGCGATGTCCTCGCGCGACGTACGCACCTTCGGCACGGCTGCTGCATCGATGTCGGAATCGGGCGGCGTGATGGCCGCATCCTCGGCCTTGATGCGCGCGGCATCTTCCTCGATGCGCTTGGCGAGGATGTCCTTCTTGCGCAGCGCGAGCACGCCGCGCTGGAAGTCCGACACGCTGCGCCGGCCCAGGTGATTATCGATCATCCACAGCATCACGTCTTCCATACTCTGGAAGCGCTCGTTCTGCACGACCTTGAAGGGAATGCCGTGCTGCTGGCAGATGGCATAGCGGTTATGGCCGTCGACGAGCACGTCGCCCCACAGCACGAGCGCATCGCGGCACCCTTCGGCCAGCAGGCTGCGCTCCAGCGCCTCGTGCTCGGCCTCGGTGAGGGGCTCGATGTACGCGCGCAGCATGTCATTGATCTGGATTTGCATGATTGGTGTTCCTTGAAAAAGCAAGCGGCACGCGCGAGGCGTGCCGTTCAGCATGCTACACCAATTGAAAGGACTTGCGAAAGCCCTTCAATTTCCAGCACTTTTGCGATACCGAATATTGCCGGGAAAGTGCGGAGAGGGCCGGGCTTGTGGCGCCCTGGCTGGAATCGAATCGGCACGACCTTGCGGTCGATGGATTTAAAGGTGTGCAATTATTTCATGCAAAGGGCAATACAAATACAACTTGCAACACTTTGTGCTGATCAACGGCAACCGCGCGCACTTTTTACGTATAGTTACAGCTTGATTTACCTGCAAGCTAATTCCATCATGAAAGTCATTCGCGGAGATTGATTATGAGAAACTACACCAATCAGCTGGCATATCTTATTGCACTGTCGACACCAATGCTCGCTTCAGCAACGACAACAATGGCCCTGACGAGCAGCCCGCTTCAGTTTTCGGTAACCGATTTGGATCCGCATGACGGAATAGTGAGCAATATTTCAGACATTACGTATCATGCGGATATACAAACTGGGGTTCAAGCTGTTCCCTCATACTTCAATTCCGCTTCAGCATACGAACTGGGGGAAGCACACGCAGTAACTGGCTCCTCGGTCTGGGGGACCAGCGCAGCAAGTGCGACTGGGGTGTTCGGGGAATTTCAGCAGTCGTTCACGACGTCGAGCCGATTCGCTGAAGCGAACGACTTTACACAAAAGTTTTGGTCATCAGTATTCCAGGACTATAACTTTATCCTTACAGGGAACACGCGTGTTGATGTAACCGGATACATAACGCTGACTGTCGATGCGACGCACGAACTTGGTACCGACAATTTGGAAAACTTCGCCTTCATTGGCCTTTTTGATTGGGCCACATTTCCGACCTACGATCAGGCGATCAGCTTTAACACCAGTACTCCAGGGCACTACGCGCAAGAATACGAAATCAGCTTGTCAATTGAAAACACCGTAATTCATAACAACCACATTAACATCGTTCTATCCAGCAATTTGACTACGTATAATCGCGGAAGCGTACCTCAAGTTCCTGAGCCGGCGACGGTGATGATGTTGACTGGCGGCTTCCCCTTCGCCGTATGGGCAGCGCGCAGGCGTAAAATACTCACCGCCTGAAAGGTGGTTACTGCGACCACGTGCTTGTTTCGGGGACGCTGCTGCGATCTCAGCAAAGTGCTGTGGTGGAGCGGCGATGGCCCATGCCTGCTGTGCAAGCGTCTGAAATATGGGCGTCCTAACTGGCCTCAGGCGAGCAGCGGCACCGTCACGCTGGCACTTGCGCAGCTTTCAATGTCGCTTGAACTATTGTCTGACGCCGACCGGAACGCACTTGGCGACCGGATTCGGCCTTGTCGCACTATGGGCCGCGTAAGCTTGGCGGCATGCTTGACGCCGCCGACCTGCCCGACGATATCGCGGCTTTGAAGGCCATACTGCTAGCCAGCGAAGCGCCTGCTGCATGCATGGAGACACCGCAGAGCAGAGCGAATCGCTTGGCGCCTCTGACCGCCGAACTGTCGAGGCGTGACGCCGAGATCGGCAGTTGAGGCTGGTATTGGCTAAGCAGGCGGCGCATGCAATTTCGCCGCAGCTCTGAAAAGCTGATCAGCAGATCGAATAACTGGAGCTCCAGCTGGAAGACCTCGAAGCGGAGAAGCTGTCGCAGAGAACCAGACACCTCCAGAGGTGGCGCTTCGCAAGAAAGCCGAACGCAAGCCGCTGCCACCCGCATCTGCCGCCCTACCGCCAAGGCGCGAACTATGGCCGAGAAGGTGTGGAGCTTCAAGGCAGCTTGCTGGCGCTGCACATAACAATCACGGCCTGCCTCTGACGAAGATCGAGCTGCCCGGCGCATTCGATCGTCCGCAGGGCTGCGGCTAGGCTTCACCCGAACTGGCAGAGGAAATCGGACATTACCAGTCACGCCGCCTGCGCGAAAGCTGGTACCGGCAAGTACGGATCGCACGGCGCGGCAGTCCCAAAAGATCAGCTCGCCACACCGCTGAGAACATGACAGGCACTATACCCGGCACCGGCACGGCAAGGTGGAGACGCCGAGAAGGTCATCTCTGCGGAACTGGAGTGCGATCTGTTGACGGTGAGCGCTTCGCTGCAAACCCGCATGAACGCTGGTGCCCCGGGCCGGAATCGAACCGGCACGCCCTTGCAGGCAACGGATTTTAAGTCCGGTGTGTCTACCAATTTCACCACCGGGGCACAGAGCCCGGCATTATGACATGCTTGCAGGCTAACTTCCAGAGCAACCGGACACGCTCCCTTATTCGTGAGATGTCGATGTCTTTAACGAATAACTCAGGCTTACGCCGCAATGCCATGCCGGCACGATCGGGCCGCGTGGCTGGAATAGCTCGCCGAAGTTCTCGGCAAGCTGCCCGTCGCAAAAAAGCCTGGATCGCGTAGCAGCCCGCCCTTCAGGGCGGCAGGATTGGGGCCCGTCGGCGAGTTGGAGCAGGAACGTCCTCCTAGACGCGATACCTGATGTTATTGCCCGCACCTCTGTCTATGATCGTCGGAGGCATGCGCTTCGTCACCGTTCGCCGGAGATCATAAGGGAATATCTGTGCATTGGACATGCCCAGCGCTCCTCAGAGCAATCACGAGATCCTGGCAGTTGTACTGAGCGGTTCCTGTCCAGTCGCCTCTTGTCGCAGCTACCACCCCGACCGCGCTGATCACCTCCCCCAGTGTCCTGGCCGGATTCAATGTCAGCGTTTCAAGCTTCCCATCGGACCTACCCGGAGATTCGCGTTGTACAGCACCGAGTACCCGACCTCCATCAGGTCCACCTTGATCGAATGTGCGTCGCCTGTCAGGTAAAGTTCCTAATGCGCCTCCTGGACATCATCGAATCTGTAGATCCTGATCTCGTGTATCACGCTGGCGAGATTGCCAAGGCCAAGGGCCCCTGGATTAACCGCTACTGCATGCGGGGCGTGATTCACGGCCGCTGCATTTCCTGACATATCCCGCGCATGATCGGCAAGAAATTTCTCCTTCTCGCGTTGCCGCAACGATGACCGCTGTTTATCTGGCTTCCATGAGGACGATGAATGCGATCAGTCCTTCGCCTCGCAATCACAACCCCTCCATGCACCTGAACTGCTCCAGCACCCCACGCCGGAACGGATTCACCACGCTGCTGGCTGTCATCTCGAAGACCGCCTTTTTCCCATCCACGTCGAACGTCACCCGATACCGTTCGCTCTGAGCGGTCGTCTCCACCGTGCCCGCATCGAGCATGCGCAGCCACGCCCAGGGCCCCTCCTTGCGCAATGCGCCCTGCGCGGCGGGCGGTGTCGCGTCCAGCTGCACCACCCCAGTGCCCTTCCCGCTCGGCACCTGGAATGTCGCGGTCCCCATAGCCCCGGGCGCCACGGCCAGTGGCTGACCATCGATGTCCAACGTCAGCTTGGTGATCGCCGGATCGAGCGACACGGGCCGCAGCGCGAAGCGCATCGAGGCAAGCTGCCCACCACCACCGAACCACGCGTCGCGAATGCGGGCGGCGCGCTGGAATTCGTCGAGCGTGCCCTGCGAAATGCCCAGTGCAGCATTGCCGGCGGTCGGGCGCCAGCGCCACTGGCTGCCGCTCATGTCCACGTATTGCGCGAGATTCTTCTGGAAGAAGTCGTCGATCATGCCGCCCGGCGCGAACAGCTTGCCGAAGTCCTCGGCGGGAATGTCGGCCGCGGCGCCGCGCCGGATCGGGTAGCGGCCGGCCACGGCCTGGCGGCAGAACGTGGCCGGGCCGGCGCGCCACAAGGCGTTCAGGCGTTCGCGTTCGCCGCCCGAGGCCAGCCCGGCGCCGCTGCTGTCGAGTGCCTTCAGCATGCCGGCCAGGGGTTCCGGCTTGCCGTCCGCTTCCAGGCGCACCTTGGCCAGCGCGTCGGCTGGCGGCGGTGGCGCGCCGGTGCGTTTGGCTGATGCAGCGGCGTCCAGGAAGACGGCGACATCCTTCAGCAACGCCAGCGTTGCGTCGAGTGGTGGCGGGGTGCCGGCGGTCAGCTTGTGGAGGGCATCGAAATGTTCGTCGACGGGGTGCATGGCCGGCGCGCCGGCGGGGGCGGCCGGCGTGCCGAGTGCGCCCTGCAGGCGCTTCGTATAGGTGCCCAGCTTGCGCATCACGCCCGCGGCGGCCGCGGGCAGCGCGTCGGGCTTGGCGGCGCCGCCCAGCGTGGTTTCCCGGCTGGCGGCCAGTAAAAACTTGCGCAGCGGGGAATCGGCGCCGCCCAGCAGGTTCGTTACCCGCGCGCCCTGCTCCATCGTGTCGAATGGCCGCACCGCCACGTCGGCCAGCAAGGCGTCCCATTGCGCGATGTAGTCATCGTAGTAGAGGCGCAGCACGGCTTGCTGCATGGCGGCGGCATCGCCGCCGGCTGCTTCCTGCCGCGCCAGCACCCAGCGCTCGGCGGCCACGTCCGACAGCGCCTCCTTGCCCGCTTCGAGGAAGCGCGCGTGGCCGGCCACGGTGAACATGCCGTTGATGCCGCGCGTGAGCGGCTCGCCGCTGCGCCGCGCCAGCACGGACGCCGCTTGCGGGCCACCGGCGCTGACGGCCGAGAATTCCTGCAGGCCGCTGGCCATCACCTGCCGCTTCAGGCTTGCATACACGCGCTGCTCCAGCGGCATTTGCGCCAGCGCCAGGCGCGTCTCGCCAACCAGGTCGCCATCGAGCCGCGGCATCGCTTGCCCTTCCTTGAGGTTTTCCAGCAGCGCTTCCTGGTGCGCCACAAGGGCGCGCAGGCCATCTTCGCCGAGGCCGGCCTGGGCCTGCGGGTTGTCCCATGCCAGCCAGCCGGCCACCGATTCGGTATCGAAGCGGGCCGGGTCGCCCAGCATCAGATAGACCCTGAGCGTTTCGTACAGCGTGTCGGCATCGCCAGCGTTGCCGCGCCGCAGCCGCTCCTCCATCCGCTGCTGCACGCGCGGCAGCAGCGTTTCCTGCAGCAGGCGGCGGTAGGCAATGCGGGCCGCCTCACCGAGCTTGTCGCCCTGGTACAGGCCGAAGCGCATCGACCAGGGTGGCGACTGCTCCCGCTCCGCATAGCCGCCGGGCAGCGCGCGGGCCGCGTCCAGCAGCGGCAGGAACGGCCCGCCCGCCGCCACGCGCTTCGCCAGGTCGGCCGTGCGGGCCGCCATCTCTTTGACATAGGCGCCGTTGCGCAGGTAGCTGCCGACCATGCCGGCGGCCGTCAGCACGAACAGCAGCACGGCGCCGCCCAGCGCACCCCATTGCAGCCAGCGGCGGCGGCGCTCCAGCGCATGGTTGACGCCGGCCATTTCCGCTTCCGGGAACATCACGTCGCGCAGTACCCGCGTGAGGAAGTAACTGCGGCCTTCCAGCCCTTCCGGCCCACCCGCGCCATGCGGCGCGAGCACCTGGCGATCGACGCCGAACGAGGCGGCCAGCGCGCTCATCACCCGGTCCAGCGGCGTGCCCTCCTGCGTGCCGCTGCTGAAGTACACGCCGCGCAGCAGCGCGCCGGGCTCGAAGCGGTTCGGCTCGAACACGTCCTTTAAAAACGCATTGAGCTCGTCGCGGATGCCGGCGAACTGCTGGGGAAAGCGGTAGATCAGTGCGCGCCGCTCAGGGTCGCGCTCCTGCTGCATGCGGGCCAGCACACGGCCCTGCAGGCGCTGTTCGAGCAGGTCGAATTCGCCCGAAAAGGCCGCCAGTGCGGCCGCCACCGAGACATCGGGTTTTCCCGCTTCGGGCGGGAACGTCATGCCCCATGCCTGGCCGCGCTCTTCACGGCTCAACGTGTCGAAGAACTCGACGAAGCCGGCCAGCAGGTCGCACTTGGTGACCAGCACGTACACGGGAAAGCGCAGGCCCAGTTGCTCGTGCAGCTCCTTCAGGCGGGCGCGCAGCGCGGCCACATGCGCGGCTCGCCCGGCCTCATCGCGGCGCAGCATGTCGGTCACCGACAGGGCCAGGATCACGCCATTGATGGGGCGCCGGCGGCGGTGCTTTCGCAGCAGTTGCAGGAAGCCGGTCCATGCGGCACTGTCCGCCTCGGCATTGCTGTCCTGGGTCGTGTAGCGGCCCGCCGTGTCGAGCAGCACCGCGTCGTCGGTGAACCACCAGTCGCAATAGCGGGTGCCGCCGATGCCACCGATCGCCCCCTTGCCCATGACGCCGGCCAGCGGGAATTTCAGCCCGGAACGCGTGAGCGCGGTGGTCTTGCCCGTGCCGGGCGCACCGATGATCATGTACCACGGCAGCTGGTAGAGCCCGCCCCGACCACCCGTTTTCGACTTGCGCAGGATCGCCAGCGATTCGCGCATGCGCGTCGTGAGTTCGGCCAGCTCGGCCTGCGTTTCCGGCGTCTCCTTTGTTCCCTCGGCGCCGGCCGGCTTGTTCTGCGCCGCGAGGCTTTCCATCAGCCGCAGGTTGGCCAGCTTCACAGCCAGCCGCTTGCCGCCGAACCAGAGCGCCCACAGCAGCAGCAGCGCCAGGATCCAGTACCAGCGCACCCGTTCCGATGCAAAGGGCGCACTGCCGTCGAACGACAGCAGCGGTGCCTCGAACCAGATCACCAGCGCCAGCAACAGCACGCCCAGCAACGCCAGCACGGGCGGCTTGACCAGCCAGCGGAACAGCTTTTTCATGGAGGCTCCTCGCTACAGGGTGGGTGCCGGTGTGGCGACGATGATTTCCACGCGCCGGTTGCGGGCCCGGTTGGCCGGCGTGTCGTTCGGCACGCGCGGCGCGGCCTCGCCATGACCCTCGACTTCGTAGCGCGCGGGCGGGCCGGCGCGCGCGGCCAGCAGGCCGCGCACCGTTTCCGCGCGGGCGCGCGACAATTCGTAGTTCGACGGGAACCTCGCGGAAAGGCCGGGCCGCACATTGTCCGTGTGCCCCACCACCAGCACCTTGCCCGGCACCGTGGCCAACGCGTCGCCGATGCGGCCCAGCAGTGCCAGGTGCGCCGGCGCCACTTCGCCGCTGCCCGATGCGAACACGCCGTCGCCGCGCAGCGTGATCGTGGAGCGCCCACCGCTGTCGACCACGCTGACGAGGCCCAGGGCGATTTCCGGCGCCAGGAAGCCGGCCAGGTGGGCGGGCCGCGCCGGGACGGGCATTGGCGCAGGCGCCGCAGCCGGCGGACGTGCCGCCTTCAGCGACAGCAGGTTGGCGAACACGGGATCGGAAGCATGGCCCAGCCGGTAGGACAGGGTCAGGTGCAGTAACAGCAGCAGCGTGGCGCCGGCCGCCGCGACGATCCACACGGGCACGGCGCGCCACAACGGTTCCCCCTTGCCGCCCTGGCCCTGCCAGTGCACGGACAACTCCGGCGCGGCGGTTCCCCGCTCCCGTTCGATCATCTGCAACAGGCGATCGCGCAGCGTATCGAGCTGGCTCCGGCCGTTTTCCATCACGCGGTAACGGCCTTCGAAACCCAGCGCGAGGCAGACATACATCAGTTCCAGCGCAGGCAGGCTGGCCTTCGGGTTCTGGCTCAGCTTTTGCAAGATGAGAAAGAACTTCTCGCCGCCGAACGCCTCGTTATGGAAGGTCACGAGCAGGCTGCGGCTGGGCCATGCGCCGCCGCCCCACGGCGTGGAGGCGATGGTTTCATCGAGCAGCGTGCACAATGCGTAACGTGCCGCCGCGATCAGCTCATGGTCGACCTGCGCCGCCCGCACCGTCGTTTCAAAATTGCGTACCGCCTGCACGAGGCTCACGCGCAAGCCTTCCACGTCGGGATGGGACGCCATGCGGCGCAGCGGCGGCACCAGGTCCAGCAAGGGATTGGCCGCCTGAACGAGCGGATTCAGGCCGGCACCATGCAGGTGGACGGGGCCGGCGGGCCGCGATGCCGGCGATGGCGGCACCGTCGCCGGCCCCGCGGTCCCCTCGCGCGGCAGCAGGGATGGCGGTTGCACAGGCTGTTGTTGCGCCGCTGGCTGCGTGGGGGGCCGCGGCACGAGCATCGTGCGGTCCGAGTCGGGCAACGGATGGTCGGATTCACTGGCAGTCACGGTATCGCCCCTGTCAAATCGACGGCGGCCGGCGGTGCATGCCGCGCATCGCCGCCGTCCATCGCTTCCTTACTTGCGGATGGCCCAGAATTCCATTTGCAGGCCCGGATATTCGTTCGGCACGTGCATGGCGAATCCGGCCGACGTCAGCAGGGGGCGCCAGTATTCGCTGTTGCGGTCCAGTTCAAAGTACGTGTACCCGGCGTGGAAGGGCAACTGGCGTGGCGCCACGGGCAGTGCGCGCAGCGCGATGCCGGGCAGTTGCAGGTTGACGAGGTCGCGGATCTTTTCGACCGAGCCGATTTTCACCATGGCCGGGAAACCGGTGCGCACCGCCTCCGGGGGCACCTGCGCATTCACCGCCAGCACGAACGTGGCCGAGCGCAGCAGCTCCGGATCGGGCACCACGGCCACGCGCAGGCCGAACTGGCGCTCTTCCAGCTTCAGCGCCACCGCGTGCGGATCGATCACCTGCGACAGCGCGGTGCGCACGTCGTCCATCAGCGGCTGGAAGCTTTCGGCCAGCCGGTCGTGCCGGTAGGTCGGATACCCGTTGGCCAGCTTGTCGGGCCGGCTGAACGTGGCCAGTTCGCCCGCCAGCCGCGCCACCTCGGTGTACAGCGCCTCGGGGTGCAGGCCCGTCATACCGGCCAGGTGCGTGAACAGGGGCAGGCTGCGATTGAGCAATTGCAGCATCAGGAAGTCGGCGATTTCTGCGGCGCCGCCCACGCCCGGCTGGCTCAGGCGGCTGGCCAGCGCCTGGGCGCGCTGCCCCAGCAGGCCCACCAGCTCGTCCGCGAAGGCGCCCAGCCGGGGTGCCGCGCGGTAATCGAGGCATGGCGGGCAATAGGCCGCATCGAGCACGACGCGGTTGTCCGGCCGCCGCTCGATCACGCGCGCAACGCCAAGGGTCGTCCAGCCATTGGCCACGTCGCGCGCCAGCGCCAGCCGCAGGCGCAGGCTGCCCACCTGCATGAGCGCCGCGTTATCGAGCCCGTTGCTGTCCATCGCCTCGTACTCGACCGCCTGGTAGCGGGCAAAGTTCTCCGGATCCGCGCGGCTCTCCGGGCTGTCGCTCGTCTCGGCGATGCCGGGCCGCCGCACCGGCAGGGCCAGCACCACCAGCATGTCGCGCGCATCCTCGGGGATATGCAGCGGCATGGGCAGCATGTCGTCCTGCGGCAGCACCAGCGTGGTACCGTCCGGCAGCACGGCGCTGCACGACGGCAGTGCCAGCTTGCCCTGCGCCAGCAGGCCCTCGTCGATGACGAGCGAGGAGAAGCCCCATGAATAGGCGCGCACGCCGGCGACACGCGCCTCGATCACGCTGTGCAGGTAGCGGTCATGCTGCTGCAGGTGTTGCGGCTGCAGCAGCATGCCCTCCGACCAGACCACTTTACGATTCCACGACATCTTGCCCCGCTCTGTCCAGGTGAATGTTCAGCGGCCGGCCGCGAAGGCCAGCCTCGCTTGCCAACCTCATTTGCCAACCTCACGCAGGCGCCGCACCTGTTCCTCGTAGGCCACGGCGAACGCCTCGCCGAACAGGCGCTGGAAATCCTCGTCCGCCTCCACGGCCAGCCGGTCGTACAGTTCCACCATCCGGTCCCACATCCGCGCCTTGCGGTTTCCCGTGAATACCTTGTCCAGCACGCCCGGTTCCTGCAGCCGTTCCTCGATCGCCTGCGGGTCGAAGCGGCGCAGCACCCCGGCGAGCGCCGCACGCGTGCCCGCCATCACCGCCAGCTCGTGGGCGCGCAGATCGACAAACGCGCCGGCGAAGGCCTGCTGCGGCGCCAGGTAACCCGGCAACGGCCCTTGCAGCATGTTCGTCAGTGCGGTCGACGCGTCTGGGAAGAATTTCAACGGGTTGTTTGCCTGCGGCGCGATCATCGTCATTTCCACGCGGCTTTCGCGCTTCGTCAGGGTGCGCGCCATCAGCGCAGCGATGGTGCCCGCCGTTGCTTCGCGCAGCATCGCGCCGGCCAGCTCCGCCAGTTGCTCCGCGTCGTGCCGGCTGTGCAGCTCCGGCACGCCCAGGCCCCGGAGCAGCGCCTGCAGGACCCGGCTGTCGTCGGCCGCCGGCGCTGGCGCGGACGCGGCGCGAACCGGCGCCGCCGGGACGGGCGCGGGCGCGGGCGCCGGCTCGCGTGGCGGCGCGGACACCACGGGCGCCTGCACGGGTGGCCGCACGAGTTCCGTCACGGCCTCCAACGCGGGTGCCTGCACGGGCGCCTGCACCGGTGCCTGCTCGGCCACCGGGGCCGGCTGGACAGCGGTAGCCGGCGGCGCGGCGTGTTGCGCGGGCACGGGCGCGGGCTGCCATGGCGCCGGCGCCCGTGGCGCGGCTGGCGCCAGCAGGTCCGCCAGCGGATCGTAATCATGTGGAATGGCCGGCGCCGCCGAGGCGGCAGGCTGCGGCATCACGAATGCTGCCTGTTCCGGCGGTGCGTGGTCGCTCTCAGCGCCCCGGTAGCCCTGGCCCGGCGGCCGCGCAGCTGGCGGTGCAAGGTTCAGGCCGAGCGGATCGGCGCCCGGGTCGAAGTCGCTGGCGAACAGGCCATCCACGTTCATGATGCCGGCCGACGCGAGAGGATCGGCCGCATGGCCGAACAGCGGCACCGGGGGTGTTGCGGGTTCCCGCAGCGTCGGTTCCGCGTCCACCGGTGCGGGGACGGGTACGGGCGCCGGCGCGGGCTCCGGCTCCACGGTGGCGACCAGCGAGTAGTCGCCGATATCGATCCGCTCGCCCCCGGTCAGCCTGACCTGTCCGGCCGACCCCAGCAACTGCCCGTTGACGAGGCTGGGATTGCTGCCGATATCGACCAGGTACCACCCGCCATCGCGAAACTCCACGCGGGCGTGGGCACGGGAGATGTACTTGGTGGGATCGTCGAGCACCAGGTCGCTGCCGGCGGCCCGCCCCACCACGCCATCGCGGTCGAAGCGCCGTCCGACGGGCGGCACCGGTGCGGCGCCGCGGTAGGTATGAACGTCGAGGGAGATCGGCATCGCAGTCCTAACGGTAGGAATCAACGCGAACAACGGGGCCAGCGCGCCGCCTGGAAAAGCGGGGTTGGTGCAAACGATTATAGCGCCGCATCGCAGTGATAATCATGCCTCCCCCACTTCTTTCAGGTAGCGTGCACGCTCCGTGCTGTCGGGCACATGGTCGGCCAGCAGGCGATGGAATTCGGCGCGGTCGACGGCCACCTTCGATGCGCGCTTGACGAGCACCCTGGCGATCGGCCCGATGAAGGTGGCCAGGCGCCGCTGCGTCGCTTCCAGGAATTCAGGCGACAGCTGCGCCGCGAGCGTGCCCGGGCCGGGCGCCGCGTGCGTGCCCGAAGCCAGCAGGCCCGACCCGCCCTTTCCCGTGGCCGTCGCCGTCGACGTCGATGCCGGCCCGTGCCGGCCGCGGATGTCGCGCACGCTGTCGCGGAACCGCGTGCGCCCCTGCTCGGTGTCGATATGGGGCAGCAGCCGCGCCACCAGGTCGTCGATATCGGCCGCTTCCCTGCCGGCGCCCTTCAGCAGCACCTTGGCCATCGGCCCGACCTCGCTGGACAGCGCTGTCTGCAGCGCCGGCGCCATGGCCGCCAGCCAGGATGGTGCGCCGGTCGCCGTCTGCCCGGGCTGCGACAGCGGGCGCGGTGGCTCGATCCCGGCCGGCGGGCGCTGCAAGGCGAGCACCGTGCGCTCGTTGTCCTCGTCCGTCAGCGGCCGGCCGCCGTTGTGCTGCAGGTGCGCGTCGGCCAGCGCATCGGCGAAGGCCTGCGCCGTGGGAAAGCGCTCCGCGGCGTCCTTGGCCAGCGCCCGCCGCACGACCGCATCGAAGGCCGGGTGCAGGCCGGCGCAGCGGGTACTGGGCGGCGCCGGCTCGTCATGCAGCACCTGGCAGATCACTTCCGACGCGGTGCCGGCAAAGGGCCGTGTACCCGTCAGCATCTGGTACAGCACCACGCCGGCCGAGAAGATATCGGCCCTTCCATCCACCGGCCTGCCGTGCAGCTGTTCAGGCGCCATGTAGGAAGGCGTGCCCACCACCGCGCCCACTTGGGTCAGCGTCGATGCCTCCAGCCGGGCGATGCCGAAATCGGTGATCTTGACCTGGGCATCGCTGGCCACGAGGATGTTGGCGGGCTTGATGTCGCGGTGCACCACGCCGCGCCCATGGGCATAGCCCAGCCCCCGCAGCAGCTGCGCCATGCAGGCCATGGCGGCGTTCAGCGCCATCGGCACGTCGCGCGCCAGGAACGCGGTCAGCGGCGTGCCCTCCACGTATTCCATGGCGATGTAGGCGGTATCGCCTTCCTCGCCGAAATCGTAGACCGTGACGACGTTCGGGTGCAGCAGGCGGCCCGACGCCTGGGCCTCGTTGCGAAAACGCGCCACCAGCTCGCCGGCCTGCGCGCCGTCGAGGCATTCGCGGCGTATCGTCTTCAGCGCCACGGTGCGCGCGATGCGGGTGTCGAACGCCCGGTACACGACGCCCATCGCCCCCGTGCCCAGCACCCCTTCGATGCGGTATCTGCCGATCGTCTCCGCCATGGTTCCCCTGTTTCCGCTCATCCGACCTTACTCGTCCAGCATCTTCATCGCACTGGCCAGGCTGGTGCGCATGCGGTTGAACGAGCGGGCCAGCGTGCTCAGTTCGTCGTTGCCCCGCACCGCCACTTCATCGGCCTCGAAATTACCCATGCTGACCTGGTCCGCCACCGTGGCCAGGCGCCGGATGCGGCGCGTGACGAACAGGTGCACCATCACGTTCAGGGCCACGAACACGGCGAGAAAGACGCCGGCCAGCGACAGCATGAACGTGCGGAAGATGGTATCGGCGCGCCGCAGCGGCACGGTCATCGGCACAGACACCACCTGCGCCCCGATCACCTCGTTCAGCTTCCAGCCGAAGCCGTTGTTCGGTCCGTAGATGTCGACCATCGTCTTCGGCGCCATGGCGGCGGTCGTATGGCAGGACAGGCAGGCCGGATCCTTGATCTGCAGCGGGCGCGCAATGTACAGGCTGCGCCCGGTCGGCGTATCGCGCTCGCCGATGAATTCCTTCAGCTCGGCCCGGCGGCGCAGCGCCTGCACGATGTCCACTTCCCAGTCGGCGGCCTTGTCGCGCAAGTTCGTCGGGTTCAGCGTTGCTTCCTTGTACGTGAAATCGGGATACGATTTCAGGATCACGTTCATCGTTTCCACCGCCGAATACGAAGGCACCGATTGCGGGTGGAACTGGAACTTCATCTGGTTGCGCAGCAGCGGCGCGATCTGCCCGGCCGTGTACCCGCGCACGCTCATCGCCGCCTCCAGCAACAGGCGGGCATTCTGCAGCGTTTCCTGCCGCGCACTGCGCTGCAGCAGCCGGTCGGCCACGACGCCGGCGGCGATGAAACCGACCGCGAAGATCGACACGAACACGAGATTGAACTTGGCGGCGATGGAAAGTCTCATCGATGTCTTTCGGTCATTTGCATGCATGCACGACGGTTCATCAAAACAGTTCGGCCGCTGGCCGCGGCGCGGCCGGGCGCCTGTGCGGCTGCGACCCTGGCTGCGACCCTGGCTGCGACCCTGGCTGCAAATCTTGCTGCAATACCGGCCGCCACCCGGTGCTGGCGCCGAATTCCGCTTCGAGGGCGCCGCGGAATGCCGGGTCGGCCAGGCGCGGCCGGAATCGCGCCACGAACCCCTTGCGCAGCGGCGCCGGCGCCCGCAGCCATTCGGCCACATCCGCGAAGGCTGCCTCGCGCTCCTTCACGGGCGCCACCTTGCCGCCCTTCGCCGCGGCCGGTGCCGGCACCAGCGCATCACGAAACGCCGGCGGCAGCGCCGCGAGGAAACCGGCTGCCGGCCGGCCCACCACCGGCTTGTCCGCCACGAACGTGCCGAACTGCTCGCTTGCCAGCTTGACAGGCGTGGCAGGCTTGCCCTTGCCGCCGGGGCGCGTCGCCTGCAGCGCGCCTTCCTCGGCAAACACGGCGGCGTTGTCGCCGTGGTGGTGCACGATGGCCACTCCGGCGGGCAACGTGACCTGCAGCGTGGGCGCGACGATGCGCGCGCCACCGGGCGCGGCCACCTTCACCCAGCCCCGCAACAGCGCGACGTCGATGCCGCCGTTGCCGGGCAGTCGCGCCAGCAGCAGGCGCGTGTCCGGCCCCAGCGCCATGATTGCCCGTCCCGCCTCGACCTGCGCGCCGGCACCGGCCGTTTCCAGGATATCGTCCTGCCGCACGGCGCTGCCGGCAGGCGCCCGGTACACCGTTGCGCCGCGGATGAGGCGCAACGGCCCGTCGGCCATCGACACGACCGCCGCCGGCGCCGGCTGCGCAGCCGTGCCGGCGCCGGATGCGCCGAGCAGCGCGGCCAGGGCGAGGTTCGCAAGGGAAGCGGAAAGAACGCCGTGTCGCATGGGTGCTAGTTGATCTTCACCAGCGAACCTTCGACGGTGAGGATGCCGCCGGCCTTGATCGACATCATGCCGTCCGCCTCGATGGCGATCTGGGCCGACTTTATCGTGATCTTCGCCGGTTCGATCTTGACGCTGCTTCCCCCGACTTTCAGCTCGATCGACGTGCCCGCCTCGACGACGATCGTCTTGCCCACATCGACCTTCTGGTCGGCATCGACCTTCACGGTCTGGTTCTTGTTGACCGTGCGCTGTTCGTCACCCTTGATCGTGCTGGCCAGGTTGTTGTCGATGGCGATGGTTTCGTCGTTCGCCACGTGACGCTTGCGGTCATGCTTGACATCGATGCTCTGGTCGTTGTCGATGGCGATGGTTTCGTCGTTCACCACGTGCAGCTTGCGATCGTGCCCAACGTCGATGCTCTGGTCGTTGAAGATGGCGACGGTCTGGTCGCCCTTGTCCTTCTTTTCAAACCCCACCTTGAGCGTGTCGTTGTTCTTCACCACCCGGTTGCAATCCTTTTCCGCCTGGATGTACAGCTCTTCCGCGCCTTTCTTGTCCTCGAAGCGCAGCTCGTTGTAGCCACCGCCGCCCTTCGAGCTGTTGGTCTTGATGGTCGAGCGGGTCTGGTTGGCCGGCAGTTCATAGGGCGGGATCGTGTCGGCGTTGTAGACGCAGCCGGTGACCAGCGGCTGGTCCGGATCACCCTCGAGGAAACTGACGACGACTTCCATGCCGATACGGGGAATGAACATCGCGCCCCACCCCTTGCCTGCCCAGCCCTGCTGCACCCTCACCCAGCAGGAACTGGTCTCGTTGTCCTTGCGGTCGCGCTCCCAGTGGAACTGCACCTTGATACGGCCATGCTTGTCGGTCCAGACTTCCTCGCCCGCCTTTCCCACCACGATCGCCGTCTGCGGACCGTGCATGAACGGCTTGCGGGCAATACGGGGCGGACGGTAGCTGTGCTCCTTGCCCACGGCCTTGAAGGCGCAGCCGAACTCGAATGCGGCCTCGCCGCCGCCGCCGCCGTTACTCGCATAGGCGTTGGTCGAGAATTCGATTTCCGTGGCGGTGACGAGAAATTCGCGGTTCTGGTCTGCCCGCGGATGCTCGGCCAGCTTGAACAACGTTCCGGCGCCGATGCCGCGCGCATTCGTGGCGCCGTCCACCTGTTCACCCTGCCCGTGCAGCGCTTCCATCCGGGCGCGCGCACGCTCCTCGCCCGCACCCACCGCCTTGTAGCGGCCGGGGTAGTCATACTGGCGGAAGCGCTGACCGATGAAGGGTGCCGCAATGGCCGACTTCACCAGCAAGCCGCCACTGCGCACTGCCGCCGGCTGCTCGAAATCGTAGTCGTTCAGCGCATACTCGGCCGATTGCACGGCGCCCGCGGGCCACATCCGCGTGACCGACTTCTCCGGCGAGCGGCGGCCTTCCTGCTCGTCCCAGAACGGCAGCGTGGCATAGCCGGCGGCGGTGGCATGGGCGCCGTAGCTGTCGGCCAGCACCATCGTGTGGCCGCCGGCGTCGTGCCGGAAGTAGTAGTAGATGCCTTCCTCCTCCAGCAGCCGGCTGACGAATTCAAAATCGGATTCGCGGTACTGCACGCAGAATTCACGCTTTGCGGGCGTTGACGA
Organism: Pseudoduganella lutea; assembly: GCF_004209755.1. Taxonomy (NCBI): domain Bacteria; kingdom Pseudomonadati; phylum Pseudomonadota; class Betaproteobacteria; order Burkholderiales; family Oxalobacteraceae; genus Pseudoduganella; species Pseudoduganella lutea. The sequence continues at coordinate 7,131,028 of NZ_CP035913.1, forward strand.
GAGCTTGCCCGCGTCGATTTTGACCAGGCCGCCATATGCGCCATCGCCGCAGACGGCCTTCACGATGTCGAGCGTGGTCTTTTCCTGGAAGATCCGGCAATCGGACGATCGGGTGAGCAGCCACAGGGCCGGGTGGACCACCGCTTCCCAGGCCGGCATGCCGTCGCGCCAGCCCAGGTAGGCGAAGCGCGTGACGATGCCATGGAAATGCCGCTTGCCGCCTTCCTCCAGCTCGAGCGTGATCGCCAGTTCCTTTCCCAGCACGTCGGCGGTGGCGATATCGGCGCGCGCGGATGCCAGCATCACACGCAGTTCGAACAGCCGGCCAAGTCCCTCGCTGCAGTGGGCGCGGCGGAACAGCAACGCGTCGGGGCCGAGGCTCGATGCGACGGTGACGGGGCGATTGGCTTGGGTGGGCTGCATGGTGATGTCGGTGAGGGATCGGGGAGTCGGGTTGCTGGCTAGCGCTTGTCGGCCTTCCTGGCGGTTTCGCGCAGATTCCGGTAATCGGTCAGCGCGTCCACTTGCACCGCCACCATGCGGGGCAGGTCCTCGGCATAGTCGAAGAAGTCGATCCGCCTCGGCCGTATCCAGTCGAGCACGGCGCCATCGTCGCTCCAGTAGCAGATGATCGCGCTGTCCGTCGTCCTGGTGTCCGCGCGGCCGCGCGCACTGCGCAGGATGACGCCGTCGAGCTTCAGCAGGTGCCGCACTTCGTACAACGCCGCCGCCATTGACCGGTGCAGCAGTTGGTCGGCCTTCGCCTCGTCGCTTTCGCACAGGTCGGACAGCGTCATGTAGCACGGCAGTTCGTGTGCGATGTCGGCATCGCGTCCCAGTTCGTCGACAATGTTCCTGAATTCGGGATCCGTGAAGTCCATGTACAGGAACCGGGCTGCCTTGACGACCTCGTAAGTGACCACGTATTTGGCACCCGCGCCCAGTACCGGATTGACCCGCCCGTTGGCCATCCGGCGGTCGCCGTGCACCCGCACGCCGCGCTGCAGATCGCACTCGCCCGTCGCAGGGTCCACCATTTGCGTGTAGTGGCCCAGTTCGGCGTCGACGCCGAACCTGCCGATCTTGGACAGCATGGACGCCTGCTTGAGCCCCTGCTGGGGAGCAATGCCGAAATAGGTGCCGCAGTACTTGACCTTGTCGAGGAAGTTTCCGGAAAGGCGCACGTCGTCGCGCTCGCTCCCTTTGGGATGACTCTGCACCAGTCCGCCGGCGCCCTGCACGTATTCCGGGTTCAGGTAGCGCTGCATTTGTGTTTCCACGTCCAGCGTCACGATATGCGGCTCCAGTGTGACAGCGGCGAGCTTCTGGCTCCTGATCGTCGCGCTCATGCAATCGAATATTTTCTTGACGAACGGTGGCGTGATCGTTTTCCAAACATGCATGGCATTCTCCCTGGCCCGCGCTGGGCCCTGTACACCCAACCTGCTCCAGCTCATGGCACCTGCGTCTTGACGGTCCCGGAAGTGGTGAACTGGATCACGCCGCCCCAGTTGCACATGCATTTCGACACGTTGTCCAGCGTGGGCATGTTCGCCAGCAGCACGGTGGGCGCGCCGGGCACCCATGGAGCGGCCGTGGCCGGGATGCAGGGCATCGGTGTCAGCACGCCCAACGCCGCCGCCGTGGCCGCGGCCACGACGGGATTGGCGGGCGACATGCACACGCCGAACGGCAGGATGTTCACCATCGGCACGTGGTCCATGATGTTGGCCGCCGGCGGCCCTTCGCACAGCACCTTGTTCTTGGGCAGGACCACCAGCGACGACGGGGCGGCGCCCATCGTGCAGGTCATCATGGCGCCCATGGATACCTGGTTCGGCATGGCGGCCTCACGCCCCCTGGCCGGGAAGCTTGGCCAGGTCGATTTTCAGGTCGTACTGCGCCTTGAATCCCTGGAAGAGCGAAAGGATATCCGCGTCCTTCAAGCCGAATGGCGTGGCTTTGCGTGCGTTCACGACGGCGATGACGATCGCCTCCCTCGCGCTGTACGGAATGTCCATTGCATAGCGCTGTGCCAGCAACTGGAAAATGTCGCGCTGGTTCGCCTTGTTCCAGTTGAACGTTGCGACGTCCGTCTGGCGAAATCCCGTCAGCGCATTGATCGTGGCATCGATGATCGCGATCCCCTCCGGCGGGCGGCCGCCGCTGCACAGTACCTCGCCAACCTTCGCATAGCCGTTCACCCTGTTTTCCTCGAGCTTTTTACGGATCTCTTCTATGCCCAGGCCACGGAATACCGCGGCCCCCACGACCCACAGGTCGCCTTCCTTGTCGCGCAGCGCCGTGATGGCCTTGCGCTCGTCAGGCTGCGAGAAGCGGTAGTTATGGTCCCACACGGGTTCCATCCTGTCCTGAAGGTTGCCTTTCAGGATGCCGCCCGGCCCCAGGGCGTCGACCGGATTCGCGCCGACCGAATACACGAGCTGGTCGCAGTCGACCGAGGCCACCCCCTGGGGCCGCTTGTCCGCCTTGAAATGCACGCGCAGCCGGCCGCCGAACGGGTGCGGTTTGTCCAGTGTCTCGATACGGTCGATCTCGCAGGCCTCGATCAATCCGGCCTGTTCGGCCCTGGCGATCACGTCCGCATTGCGCCCGACGGGGTTCCCCTCGGTCTTGATCTGGTCGAGCCCGCGCCGGCAGCCCCACAGCAAGCCCTTTGCCGCCATCGCGAATGCATGGGCCACGGCCCATGACGACGATGCCGAGCCACCGTATACCACCACGTCGAGGCCTTTCGGCTGGGCCTTCGTCATGTACTCGATCGAATCGATATACTCGCCGGTGGCGGCCATCTGGCTTTCGTCGTAGGGGCCCTCAAATGGGATTTTCAGCGCCGCCAGCGTCTGGCTGCGGCCAGCCCCGGACGCGATGATGACCTGATCGGCCGTGTAGTTGCCACCGATGTCGGTTTCCACCCGGTACAGGGGTCCGACCGGATAGACCCCCGTGACATTGGCCTGCAGCTCCCACAGCGTGGGAAGTTTTTTCGCCTCGCGATCGTTCAGCGACTTGGTCCACAGCTTGTGCAGCAGCTGGTTGTAGTCCTTTGTCTGGATGAACTCGTCGTGGCCGCCTTGCAGTCCAGGATCCGGCGGCAACCCGGACGGCCGCAGCAGGTGTTCCGGCTGGCCCATCCGGTGCGAGGGATTGTAGTCGCCGACCTTGTCCCACAGCTGGCTGCCGGTCTTGCCGATCACGAGCGTGCGTGTCTTGGCGAATTGCCGCGCGCGCGTCCCTTTCAGGGCCGCATGGACGAATGTGGCAGCGCTGGTGCCGCGGCCGATGACGATCTGGTCCCAATCCGACATGATGATCTCCCCGCACCCGGCGCCAGGCCGCAAGTGCCCTGAATGGTTCCTTATACCCGGCTTGTCATGCCACCTCGTAGCCGAATGCCTTGTCGTTTACGCGCACCATGATGCGGCGCACCACCTCCGGCGTGCCGGCGCGCTGGAGCAGCCTGCGGCTCAGTTCCGGCAACAGCGTGTTGGTCAGGATCGCATCGATCATCCTGCCGCCCGATTCGCTCTCCGTGCAGCGCGACACCACCAGCGCGACCACGTCGTCGTCATAGTCGAGCGGCACGCCGTAGCGCTGCTGCACGCGGCGGCTGACCCGCTCGAGCTGCAGGCGGACGATGCTGCCAAGGATCTCGTCCGACAGCGGATAGTAGGGAATCGTCACCAGCCGCCCCAGCAGGGCCGGCGGGAACACTTTCAGCAGCGCCGGGCGCAGCGCCTTGGCCATGCCCTCCGGATCGGGCATCAGGTCCGGGTCCTTGCATAGCCCCGCGATCAGGTCGGTGCCGGCATTGGTGGTGAGGATGATGAGCGTGTTCTTGAAGTCGATGAAGCGGCCTTCGCCATCTTCCATGAACCCCTTGTCGAACACCTGGTAAAAGATTTCATGCACGTCCTGGTGGGCCTTTTCCACCTCGTCGAGCAGCACGACCGAATAGGGCTTGCGCCGCACGGCCTCGGTCAGCACGCCCCCTTCGCCATAGCCCACGTAGCCCGGCGGCGCCCCCTTCAGCGTCGACACCGTGTGTGCCTCCTGGTATTCGCTCATGTTGATCGTGATGAGATTCTGCTCCCCACCGTACAGCGCCTCGGCGAGGGCCAGCGCGGTTTCGGTCTTGCCTACGCCGGAAGTGCCGGCGAGCAGGAACACCCCGACAGGCTTGCCCGGATTGTCCAACCCCGCGCGCGAGGTCTGGATGCGCCGGCCGATCATATCCATGGCATGGTCCTGGCCCACCACCCGCTGCGACAGCACGGTTGCGATGTTCAGGATGTTTTCCACTTCGTTCTTTGCCATGCGGCCGACCGGGATGCCGGTCCAGTCGCCCACCACGGCGGCAACGGCCTGGTAATCGACGATGGGCAGGATCAGCGGCTGCTCGCCCTGCAGCGCGGCCAGCTTCGCGCCCACGCCTTTCAACTGTTCCTTCAGTCCGGCGCGCTCATTGTCTTCCATGGCCGTGCCGCCTGCTGGCGTGCCGTCCACGGGCTTGCCGCCGTCGCGCAGCCTTGCGCGCAGGGCCAGGAGTTCATCGACCAGCGCGCGCTCTTCCTGCCAGCGCGTTTCCAGCGCATCGAGCCGTTCCTGTTCCTCGCCCAGCGCGGCCAGCGCCGCCTCGGCACGCGCCACGGTATCGATGCCGATCGCATCCTCGCGGCGGATGATGTCCAGCTCCGTGTTCAGCGCATCGATGCGCTTGCGGCTGTCATCCACCTCGGCCGGCGTCGCGTGCAGGCTCACCGCCACGCGGGCGCTCGCCGTGTCGAGCAGGCTCACGGATTTGTCGGGCAACTGGCGCCCGGCGATGTAGCGGTGCGACAGGCGCACGGCCGCTTCCAGCGCTTCGTCGAGGATCTGTACCTTGTGGTGCCGCTCCATCGTCGAGGCCACGCCGCGCATCATGAGGATCGCGCGCGCTTCATCCGGCTCGTCCACCTGGATGCTCTGGAAGCGCCGCGTCAGCGCCGGGTCGGCCTCGATATGCTTCTTGTATTCGGCGAAGGTGGTGGCGCCGATGGTGCGCAGCGTGCCACGCGCCAGCGCGGGCTTGAGCAGGTTGGCCGCGTCCCCCGTGCCGGCGGCACCGCCGGCGCCCACCAGCGTATGGGTCTCGTCGATGAACAGGATGACCGGCTTTTCGCTGGCCTGCACTTCGTCGATGACCGAACGCAGCCGCTGCTCGAATTCGCCCTTCATGCTGGCGCCGGCCTGCAGCAGGCCCACGTCGAGCACCAGCAGGCGCACGTCCTTCAGCGCCGGCGGCACGTCGCCACGGGCGATGCGCTGGGCGAAGCCTTCCACCACCGCCGTCTTGCCGACCCCCGCCTCGCCGATCATGATCGGGTTGTTCTGCCGGCGGCGCATGAGGATATCGACCATCTGGCGGATTTCATCGTCGCGCCCCACGATCGGGTCCATCTTGCCGCCCCTGGCCTGCTCGGTCAGGTCGACGGTGTATTTCTTCAGGGCTTCCTGCTTGCCCATCGCGGCGGGCGCCACGGCACCCGAGGCCTCGCCCGGCGCGGCAGTCACGAAGCCATCGCTGGCCGCCATGCGCGCCTCCGGCGATTCCTTCAGCAAGGCGGCGAAGCGCTCGACCAGGTCGTCCGGCTTCACGCGCTCGAACTGGCGGCTGATCGCGAACAGGGCATTGCGCAGGTTCGGGGTCTTGAGACAGGCCATCACCAGGTGGCCGCTGCGAACCGCTCCCTCGCCGAACATCAGTGTGCCGTACACCCAGCCACGCTCGACCAGTTCCTCCACCTGCGACGACAGGTCCGTCACGGACGTGGCGCCGCGCGGCAGCCGGTCCAGCGCCGCCGTCAGGTCGCGCGCGAGCACGGCGCCATCGAGTTCGTAATGACGAATGATGCGGTGCAGGTCCGAATCCTGCAGCTGCAGTATCTGGTGCACCCAGTGGATCACTTCCACGTAGGGATTGCCGCGCAGCTTGCAGAATGTGGTGCTGCTTTCGATCGCGCGGTAGCACAGCGCATCGAGCTTGCCAAACAGTTTGACACGGCTGATATCGGCCATTTTCTTCTCCTCTCCTGTCCCGGTCACGCCGCGCGAGCGGCTCCCCTGAGTGTCAATCGATCCGCGTCGCGCGTCGCCGGTGCGCTGGCGAGATACGTCGTCCAGCCCAGCCGCCGCGCCCGCGAAGCGTCCGACGTCAACGCGAGCGGCGGCACCTGCTCCTTCTTCAGCACCAGCCGCACGTCCCAGTCCAGCGCGATGCCGGCATATTGGCGCACCCATGCCTGCAGCCGCCGCATGCCCGGCGTGCCGGGCAGCAAGCGAAGGTAATCGGCATGGTCGAGCGGGCCGAACACGAGGCGGAACCGGTGCTGGCAATCCCAGACGGCTTTTCCCAGCACGGCCGACGTGCCGAGCCTGTTACCCACGCCCCGGCCCACTCCTTGGCCCAACCCTTCGGCAGCCTGTTCCCTGCCGATGCGTGTCTGCCCGTGTGCCGGAATCGGCATCCAGTGGCCCACGAACTGTTCGATCCGCACGGGCAGCCGGTAATAGGCGCGCAGGATCGTGGCCAGCCCGGCGGCCGGGCGCTTGCCGTTCGCCAGTAGCCCGGCAAAGTGCCGCTTGGCGAAATCGCCGATGTCGTCCCGTTGCTGCAGCGCCGGGCTGCCGATGCCGCACAGGCAGCCCACGTAGTCGCCGAAGCGGTCGCTGTCCGGCCGGTCCAGGCTGATCGCCGGCTCGGCGCAGGCGCGCGCACGGTAGAACAGCGACAGCGCGCGGTGATGGAAGATGTCGAGGAACGCGACCAGCGTGCCGTCGCCATGATTGCGGCTGCGTTCCCGCGCGTATTCCGTGAGGTGCAGCGGCAGCGGGCCGTTCGCCCCCAGCAGCCCGACGAAGTTGACCGTCAGGCGCGCCTTGCGCGAGGCGTCGGCCGGCGTGTAGGCGCGCAGTGCGCCCGGTTCGAAGCCCAGCGACGGCTCCTGCCCGAAGCGCACGGCTTCGTCGCGCGGCCGCAGCGCCGTGCCGATGCGGGGCAGGTGCGGGTAGGCATTCTCCAGCAGCCGCACGGCCTGGAAGAAATCCATGCGCGCGGCACGTTCGGCCAGCTGGCGTTCCACCACTACAGGATCGCGCATGCACCCTCCCTGGCCGCCCAGCGCATGATCGTGCCCCGGCCCACCGTGCGCACCACGGTCTCGGTGAAGGTGTTGATGCTCGCATACTGTGCAAAGAAATGATTCAGCACGCCCCCCAGCAGGAAGGCACCAGCGCCCTCGAACGCCGCGTCGTCGAGCGTGACGGTGATCTCCAGGCCGCGGCCGAACGTGATAGGCCCCGGCGTGGGCATGCGCCGCGTCACGGGCCGGGCGTGTACAGAGCGCACGCCTTCCACCTGGCGCTGGGCGATCGGATCATCCTTGTGGCAATACAGGGCCAGCAGTTCCCGCAGGGCGACGGCACCTTCCGCGCGGCCCCCTTCGCGCCCGTTGCCTGCTTCGCCTGCCCGTGCGCCGGTTATTCGTGCGTCGCCCTCGCGCGGGTCGTCTTCGGCATCGACCAGCGACAGGTAGTTCAGCGACAGCTGGTTGATCAGCCGCCATGCCATGGCACCGTCGGCGAACGATGGCAGCGGCCGGCTCGGCCCGGCTACCACGCGCACCGCCTGCACGGGAGCGCCGCCTTCGAGCATGAAATCGGTGCTGCCCACGCCCAGCGGCATCGACAGCGGCAGGTCGCGATTGGTGCACCACACACTCACGCCCAGCTGGCGCAGGTCGTGCCGGTACGGGGCCTCGCCCGCGTCGACCAGGGAAATGAACGTCTCGCTGCCCACGTAGGACGAGCGCGGACCGCGCTCGCGCTGCCGCTGGGACAGCAGCCGCGGTTCCCGCCGCACATGGTAATAGGCGCGCCTGGGCCCGCCCAGGTCGGCGGCGCCGTACAGCGGTTCGAAGCGTTGTTCGCCATCGGCGCCGCTGCCGTAACCGGTGACACCGGCGATACTGTGCACCTCGAAATCCATCGGCCGCGTGCGGTCGACGAGCACGTGGTGCTCGAACAGGTCGCCGGACAGGTCGATGCGGTCGGCCCGCCGCGGGAACAGGTTGACAACCGGCGTGCAGTTCAGTGCGAAGTGCGCCGTGTCGAGCATCTGCTCGAGCCGGGCGTCGCCCTGGTCGAGCAGGATCACGATATCGAGCTCGCTGTCGGCGCAGCAGGAAACGGCGTCGCGCAGCCCGGTGATGTCGAGGAACAGGAAGCGGGATGCGAAGGCAAAGTATTCCTGCAGCAACCGGTACCCTTCGAAGCTTCGCTGGGCACCGGGCAGGAGCGCCTCGGCCGCCGTGAACCCGGCCGGCTGCAGGGCCTTGCGTGGCAGCAGGCGGTACCACGTGGCCGGCCGCCGCGCGGGCATCACCAGCACCCCGGCCGCGCTGGCAAGCAGGCGCTCGTAGATCTGCGCCGGCAGCGCGTCGCCGCCGCGCAGGTGCAGCGCCAGCCGGTCCAGCGCCAGCGTGTCGAACGGCGCATCGTGGGTGGTGCGCAGGCGCAGGCGCAGGCCGGCCTTGATCCCGGGCGGCAGCGCATGCTCCACGTTCGCGATGCCGCCGATGCTGCCGCCGTGCGTGAAGAACTTCGCCTCCACCAGTTCCATCGGCCACAGCGTGAGCGCATGGGCGGTGCGGTACTCGCAGGCCGTGAGGTCATCCTTGCCCAGCAGGCTGCGCATCGTTGTGCCGGCTGGAATGCGGAAGCCCGGCGCCAGTGCCGGGCTGGCGAGATCAGGCTGGCATTGCACGACGGCCATCGAAGGCGTAGGCGCGAGGAAATCCGGGTAGACGAGTTCGGACAGGTGCTGCGTAAAACGGGGGAATTCCGCATCGATCTTCATCTGCACGCGCGCCGTCAGGAACGAGAACCCTTCCAGCAACCGTTCCACATACGGGTCGGCGCAGTCGAATCCCTCCAGCCCGAGCCGGCCGGCGATTTTCGGGTAGCGGGCCGCGAACTCGCCGCCCATCTCGCGCAGGTGCTGCAGTTCCTGGCTGTAATAGTGCAGGAAACGGGGCGAAGTCATCGCACGGCCCGCCCTGGTCGGTCACGCTGACCTGGGAGACGTCGAGATCGAGCTCCGTGCGCAGGTACAGGCGTTCGGGATACGGCTGCGCCCACAGGTCGCCCTGGATCTCGAACACCAGCCTGGCGATGCTGTCGCAGGGGATTGCCCGCACGGCGACGGAAGCGCGGTTCAGGCGCGGCTCGAAATCCCAGATCGCCTGCCGGATCGCCCGCTCCAGGTCGGCCAGCTGCATGCCGGCCAGTGACGCACCCGAGAGATCGGGCATGCCGTAGTTCAGCACGGAATCCGACAGATGGGGCAGCGCCGGGGCGTTCGTCACGGACATGAGGTTCGTCGCATTGAGGAGCCAGCCGAGGTCGCGCAGCACACCATCACGCAGGACCCGGGCCGACAGCACCCGGCGTTCGCGCGATTCGACGGGCGATTCGGGCTCGTGGTCGGTCAGGCGGTCCAGCAGCGAAGGCTGCAGGCGTTCGCGGGGCGACAGTTCAGCCATTGCCGGCCTCCTCGCCGCCAAGGAACACGATGCTGCGCGTGTCGAGCAAGGGATGCTCGCCTGCGTCGGTGACGAACATGCGCTGGCCGAGGCCGCGCGCGCCCAGCCACTCGGTACGGCGGGCGAGCTTCAGCGCATTGTCGCCCTCCTCCACCGTGCCCACATAGCGGGTCGGGATCAGGCCAACGGATCGCGCGCCGTTGCTGAAGACGAAATCGGCCGCCGTCCAGACGGTGTCGCGCAAGTCGGCCGGCGCTTCGATCTCGATGGCCGCCAGGCGCGTGAAAGGAATCCAGAAATAGCGGCCGTCGATAATGGCTTCGAGGATGGGGCCGAGGCGCTGGTCGGCGTCGGCCAGCCACGCGAAGGGTTTGCCGTCGATAGTTCCCGCCGAGCCGCTGGCCGCCTCGAAGGCCTGTTCACGCAGCGCCGCGGCCTGCCCGGGGGATGTGTGCTCGAGCCGCAGGGCCTCGACGAGCAAGCCGACCCAGTCTTGCGGTTCGCCAAAGATCAGCGGCCCGCGTTCACCCGCGAACACGGCCGCGCGAAACGCCTCGCAGCGGATCGCCTCGCGGTAGGTCTGCACCATCGGCAAGGTGGCGGCATCGAGCTCGCCGGCCACGTTCAGCTGGGTCAGCGCACGCTGCCAGTCTCCCTTGACCGCCAGCAGCTGGAACAGGAACGTGCGCAGCTGCACATTGGCCGTATCCTGCCGGATCGCTTGTTGCAGGGCCTCGAGCCCTCCCGCCAGGTCGCCTTCACGGACGAGCTCTTGCGCCAGCATAGTGGTCTCCCGGTTGAATGCGTCGGTACGTCGATGGGGCCCGCCGTGCGCGGCGGGCCATGGCGGTGCCGGTCAGTCGGGGCTGTTGCCTGCGATATTCCAGACGAACGGCATGTAGGCCGTCACGCCGCCCTTGTCGGTCTGCGGCTTGTAGCCGAAATTGACCTTGGCGAAATTGAGCGTGACGTTCTCGGTCAACCGGTCCTCGCCACCGCTGCCGCCGGTCGAGATCGACGTCACGATCACTTCTTCCATGGCGATCGAGATGTAGTCCTGCTGCCCCTCGCCGGACTTGCGCACCAACAGCTCGGCCTTGGTGACGTGCGTGCCTTTCGCCAGCGCCGTCATCAGTGCGTTGGTCGCGCTGTCGACATACTTCGTGAACGACAGGTCCTGGAAGCTGGCCTTGCCCGCCCGCCGCCGCCGCCCATGTGGGTGGTGCCCGACTGGCTCATGCCCCAGCTCCACGCGAGTACGTCGATCTGGTCGGCGAGTTTCGTGTCGCTCGATTCGCCCTTGATGCCATCCATCTTGATGTACATGTCTACGGCCATTTTGATTCTCCGGTTGTGCCGCGGCCGTGCGCCGTGGCGATGGTGGAAACAACGCTGTCAAACAGGTCCTTCAGGTTTTCGCAGAAGGAAGCTTCGATACCAGCCGCAATGAAACGGTCAAGCCCTCCAGCTGGTAATGAGGGCGCAAATAGAACTTCGACGCGTAGTAGCCTGGATTGCCTTCGACTTCCTCGAGCACCACTTCGGCCGCGGCCAGCGGCTTCTTGGCCTTGTATGCCTCGCTCGAGTTGGCGGGGTCGCCGTCCACGTACTGCATGATCCATTTCGTCAGCCAGCGCTGCATTTCGTCGCGCTCCTTGAACGAGCCGATCTTGTCGCGCACGATGCACTTGAGGTAATGCGCGAAGCGGCAGGTCGCGAACAGGTAGGGCAGCCGCGCGGCCAGGTTGGCATTCGCGGTGGCGTCGGGATCGTCGTATTCGGCCGGCTTGTGCAACGACTGCGCACCGATGAAGGCAGCGAAGTCGGTGTTCTTCTTGTGCACGAGCGGCATGAAGCCGTTGGCTGCCAGCTCGGCCTCGCGGCGATCGGAAATCGCGATCTCGGTGGGGCACTGCATGTCCACGCCGCCGTCGTCGGTGGGGAATGTATGCACCGGCAGGCCTTCCACCGCGCCGCCCGATTCGATGCCACGGATGCGCGAGCACCAGCCATACATCTTGAACGAACGGTTGATGTTCACCGCCATCGCATAGGCCGCGTTGGCCCATGTGTAGTTCTTGCTGCCGGGGGCGGTCGTGTCCTCCTCGAAGTCGAAGTCGGCCACGGGGTCGGTCTTCGCGCCATAGGGCTGGCGGGCAAGGAAGCGCGGCATGGCCAGGCCCACGTAGCGCGAATCCTCGGATTCGCGGAACGAGCGCCATGCCGCATGCTCGGGCGTCTGGAAGATCTTCGTGAGATCGCGCGGGTTGGCCAGCTCGTTCCACGATTCCATCAGCATGACCGACGGGCGGCGGCGGAGATGAAGGGCGCGTGGGCCGCGGCCGCCACCTTCGCCATCGACGTCAGCAGTTCCACGTCCGGCGCGCTGTTGTCGAAGTAATAGTCGCCGACGATGCAGCCGAAGGGCTCGCCGCCGAACTGGCCGAACTCCTGCTCGTACATCTTCTTGAACAGGGGGCTCTGGTCCCAGGCCGTGCCCTTGAATTTCTTCAGGGTCTTGCCAAGGTCGTTCTTCGAGATGTTCAGCACGCGAACCTTCAGCATCTCGTCGGTTTCGGTGTTGTTGACGAGGTAGTGCAGCCCCCGCCACGCGCCTTCAAGTGCCTGGAACTGCTCCGTGTGCAGGATCAGGTTCACCTGCTCGGTGAGCTTGCGGTCGAGCGCGGCGATCAGACTTTCGATCGTGCCCAGCACGTCGCCCGAGATCAGGTTCGTTCCCGCCAGCGCCTGTTCGGCCAGCGTGCGCACGGCCACCTCGACGGACTCCCGCGCCTTGTCCGACTGTGGCCGGAATTCCTTTTGCAGCAGGGAGCTGAAGTCGCTTGCCTCCAGCGTGCCCGCCTGCCCATCGCCTTCCAGTTTCGCTGCTGCCGATGCTTCTGCCATGGCTGTCTCCCTGTGATTATTCGGTCGGCTTCGGCGCCGCGGTCAGCGACTGCATGAGGGCCGGTTCGGCCAGCAGTTTCGCGATCAGGTCCTCGGCACCCGTCTTGCCATCCATATAGGTCATCAGGTTGGCCAGTTGTCCGCGCGCTTCGAGCAGCTTGCGCAATGGTTCCACCTTGCGCGCGATGGCGGCGGGGCTGAAGTCGTCCATGCTTTCAAAGGTGAGATCGACCGCCACGTTGCCTTCGCCGGTCAGTGAATTGGGCACCTGCACGGCCACGCGCGGCTTCATCGCCTTCATCCGCTCATCGAAATTGTCGACATCGATTTCGAGGAATTTTCGGTCCGACACGGGCGCCAGCGGGTCGGATGGCTGACCGGACAGGTCGGCCAGCACGCCCATGACGAACGGCAGCTGGACTTTCTTTTCCGCGCCGTAGACCTCGACGTCGTACTCGATCTGCACCCGCGGCGCGCGGTTGCGTGCGATGAACTTCTGACTGCTTTCCTTGGCCACGATTTCCTCCTGATGATTGAATGCCGCGTTTTTTTGCGCAGTGGTACGCCTGCAGAACGACTTCCGGTGCTACTCCTGCAGCGGCCCGCGGATGACGAGCAGCTGCTTGACGCCGTCCGGCGCCAGGTCTTCCATCACTTCGATGAATGTCTTCGGCACGAGCCGCTTGGCCCGCTCCAGCAGCAGCGGGACGGGGCTGGAGGGCTCCTGCCGCTGGTAATAGTCGAGCAACTTGTCCAGTGTCTTGATGACGTCGTCCCGGTCCCGGACCTCGCCCGAGATGCCCGCGACGGCGGTGGGAGCGGTCGCTATTGCGCCGGTGCCGCCGGTGTCGCCGGCGGCATCGCCTCCCTCGGGCCCCGCCGCTTCGGGCTGCACGTACGGCTGCAGCGTGGCGCCGATGCGCGCCAGCGGGCGCAGCAGCGGTGCAAGATTGAGGGCCTGCGCATTGCCGACACGGCGCACGAGCGTGGCTTCGATACGCATCACGCTGGCATGGGCCTGTGTCGCCGCCGCGAGTACCTGGCGCAGGGTTTCCTGCATGGGTTCCTGTGACATGGCCTGGAGTGCCTTGTCGATCGATGCCGGGGCCATGGCCGTTTGCCCGGCGGGCACGGCGGCTTCGCCGCTCGCGTAGTCGAGCTGGCGCAGCGACAGCGGCCCCAGGCCAGGCAAGGCCACGAACGAGGCTTCGTTCAGCTCGCGCAGCACGGTGGCCGTGTCGGCCAGGGGCGCGAGGCTGTTGATGCGCAAGGTGGGATCGTTGCCGTCGTCGGCGTCGAGCTGCGGGTGCAGATCGTCCCAATGTGCTTCGAGCATGCCGTCGATCGCCTGCAGGCCGCTCGCCAGGCCGGGCACGCCATCCAGCGCCAGCAGCGCCCGGGCCAGCGGCACGGCAATGCGCAGGTCGCGGGTGCGGCCCAGCAGTTCCACGGCCTGCCTGCGCACCAGCTTCCAGTCCGGTGGCACGGCCGGGGTCACGGTAACGCCGTACTGCACTTCGGGCTTGCCGACGAGGTTGCGCTCCAACTCCTGGAAGGCAGGGTCGTACTCCAGATTGGGACCGCATGGCGCATCGTCGCTGACCGCCTGCCCCAATATCCCGATATCGATCATTTCCATGGCGCCATTGCCCGATGAATAAAAAACGCGAGTCGCCCCCCCGCGCATCCAAGGATGTGCCGGCTCGCTTTTAATGAATGATGTGCTGGTCGAATTGCTGCCGTGTACAGGTCAGACGGCAGCCCCAATATGGGCGTGTCTCTTCAATGCGAGTCCTGGATTCTTCGCCCCGTTAGCAAGGAGTGCTTTATCAAAGAATATTTTGCCGGAAATCCAGGCCTCATCCTCCGCCGATCGGCGGCATTATTCAGGTTCTTCCGCTAGCGCCCGGATCGGTAATCCGGGCGTGGTTCGGGGCGCCACCGATGCCTTTATTGGACGCCTGGATTGCAAACCCGGCGCTTCGGTTCGTTATTGGCATCTGCCCCGTCATTTCCGGTTAACTATACTGCCGCCGCAAGCAAAAAATGAAAATTATTTTTATGATGTTTTAATTTTGATACGCACGGCAACCACATCCGCTGGCACGACAGTCAGCCTTATTCAATTCATGACTGAATTGATTTCCTGTACAGCAGGATTCTCCGCCGATAATTAAACTATCCGGAAGGTAATAGCCATTGTCATCCCACCGTCCGATGCCGCTGATTACCAATGTAGCAAATCCCCCGGCGTGTTATTACCCCACTTATTAATGGGTGCCATGGGCGGGAAGCCATGTTAATCTTGCCCACAGCTTTGCCAGCCGCGCGGGCAACCCCGGCACGGCATTCGAGGCAGCAGTCGAACCTACCGGGAGCGCTCAGCGCATGAACCAGCCGCATGACGACGAGCACACTGTCCTGGCTTCCAGCGCTCCGCTCGGCGTTCCTCCCGCGGTGCCCGGAACGGGCCATGACGACAACGCGCTCCCCATCGGCGCCCGCCTGGGCGATTTCGAGATTGTCGGCATCCTCGGCATTGGCGGGTTCGGCATCGTGTACCGGGCGCACGACCATTCGCTCGACCGGGATGTCGCGCTGAAGGAATACATGCCATCGACGCTGGCATCGCGCTCACAGGCGAACGTGCGCGTCAAGGCGACGCATCACGCGGAGATGTTCCAGGCCGGCTTGCGCAGCTTTATCAACGAGGCGCGCATGCTCGCCCACTTCGACCACCCGGCGCTCGTCAAGGTCTACCAGTTCTGGGAAGCGAACGGCACGGCCTATATGGTAATGCCGTGTTATCACGGCAAGACGCTGAAGCAGGCGCTGCAGGCACGCCCGGGGCCACCTGGCGAGGCGTGGCTGAACAGGCTGCTGGCGCAGTTGCTCGATGCGCTCGAACTGATTCACGGCGAGCACTGCTTTCACCGCGATATCGCGCCCGACAATATCCTGATGCTGGACGATGTGCGCCCGCTGCTGCTCGACTTCGGGGCCGCCCGGCGGGCCATCGAGGGCATGACGCAGGCGTTTACCGTCATCCTCAAGCAGGGCTACGCACCGATCGAGCAATATGCCGAAGTGCCGGGCATGCAGCAGGGTGCATGGACCGACCTGTATGCGCTGGCCTCGGTGGTGCATTACGCCATCGACGGCCGCCCGCCGGTGCCGGCCGTTGCCCGCATCATTGCCGATCCGTACGTGCCGCTGGCAGACAGGCTTGCCGGCAGCTACAGCGAGGGGTTCCTGGCGGCGATCGACCAGGCGCTGGCGGTCAAGCCCGAGCAACGCCCGCAAAGCGTTGCCGAAATGCGAACGTTGCTGGGCCTGGACAATAAAGCGGCGTCCGTGGCGCTACCAGGCGCGGCGCTGCCGTTTGCCACGCCGCCAGCCGTGCCACCGGCTGCCACATCGTTTCCATCGCCGCCCGCCTCGCCGCCGCCGTTGCCACGTTCCGCTCCGCCGCCCGCATCACCGGCGCCTGCGGCCGTGCCATCCACGGCCGCGGCAGCCGGTCGCGCCAGGTCGCGCGGGCCGGTCTATGCCGGCGGCGTCGCCGTTGCGCTGGTCGTGGCAGGGCTGGGTTACTACCTGCTCTCCGGCAATCCTTCCACGCCCGCAGCGTCCACGCCAGGCGCCCAGCCGGGGCCGCCGGCGACGACAGCGGCCCCGGCACCCACGCCGGTGCAGCCGCCAGCCACGCCGCGCCCGTTCGAGCCCGTTGCCGCCCTCGACGACATCCTTGCCGCCGCCAGCCCTGACCGCACGGTAACCGTCCAGGTCGACAAGCCACGGGTGCGGATCGGTCGGGACGCGCTGGAATTCTCGGTCCGCGCATCCCACGCGGGCTATGTCTACCTGTACATGGTCGGCAGCGACCGCAATAACTTCTGGCTGCTGTTCCCCAATGCGATCGACCGCGACAACGCCATCGCCGCGGGCGAAACAAGGGAACTGCCTGGTTCGACTCGCGGCAAGGGCCGGTGGCGCCTGGAAGCGGGCGGGCCGCCAGGCACCGACCAGCTGGTCGTGATGGTATCGGATGCGCCACGCCGTTTCGACGGCGCGGGCCTTGTCGCCGGGGAAGCGTTCGCGGAGTTTCCCATCGCCCGCGCGGCACAGCTGCACCGGGCGTACACGGGAAAGACGCCGCTGTTCGCCGGCGTCCCCGACTGTGCCGGCGCGGCCTGCTCCGGCGCCTATGGTGCCGCCGCGTTCGCGGTCGAGGAAGTCAACCGCTGAACCCGTTTACTTCGACAGGTTGACGACGGTGACGCGCCGGTTCTCGGCGGCGATCGGGTTGGCCCTGTTCATCAGTTCGCGGTCACCCTTCCCCACCGGCTCGAGCCGCGCGGTATCGATCTTGCCGCTGCTGACCAGGTAATCGCGCACCGATTCGGCACGCGCCTGCGACAAGGCCAGGTTGCCCTCCGGCGTGCCGCGCGGATCGGCATGGCCTTCGATGGCAAAACGGAAACCGGCCAGCTTTTCCGACACGAGCGCCTCGCGCACCACGTCGAGCGAGCGCCGGGCGGCGGACGTCAGCGCCGCGGAATTGGTTTCAAATGTGATCAGCAACGAGGCGCTGGCCGGCTTGGCCGCATGGCCGCCGGCATCGTCGTCGCGGGTCACCCGCAGGCTGCGCATGCGGACCGGCTTGGCCGGCGGCGTCAGCGCATCGACCAGCGCCTTTTCCGTGACCTGCCCTTCCGTCAGCACGGGTGCCTCCTGCCCCAGCACCGGCAACGCCGCCAGCAGGCTGGCGGCCACCAGGATACGTCCCTTCATATCGAACTCCTTCAGCTTTTCGCTACGTGAAAGGCGCGATGTTCCCGCCGCGCGCCACCGGTCCAGTTGCCTTATAGCCATGCCGCATGGCAGGCTCATCGCAGCACCGTCGTGCATGAATCGGCGCAGGCGACCGCCAGCGCCGAATAGTTATCCTGCCCCGGGCGGCCGCGCTCCCTGATCAATTGCTCGAGCTGAAACAGCCACGTGTCGGGATCGACGGACGCGGCCAGGTTCCGCTCCATGTCGGCCTCGGCCACGTATTCCCAGAATCCGTCCGTGCACAGCAGGAAACGATCGCCATCGCGCACGTGCAGCGGCGCCGCCTCGACGCGCGGCTCGGGCGGATCGGTGTCGCCCATGGCGGCCAGCAGCGCATTGCGGTGACGGGAACCGCGCAGGTCACCCGGCGCCAGGTAGCCCGCATCGACCATTGTCTGCACCACCGAATGGTCGCGTGTCTGCAACAGGATGACGTTACCGCGGAAACAATACAGTCGCGTATCGCCGACATGCGCCCAGGTCGCCCGGGCATTCCGGGTGTCGACGGCCAGCACCACGAGCGTGGCGCGCATGCCGGCCAGCCCGGGGCGGCGGCGCTGCTCGGCCACCAGGCTGTCGTGCGCGGCGCGCACCGCGCCGAGGACATTGGCGGAGGTGGGCTGCGGTTGCCCCTGAAACCGGCCGAGCACGCCCTGCACGACGATCCGCGACGCAAGCTGGCCGCCGGCGTGGCCGCCGAGACCGTCGGACAGTACGCCGAACCAGCAGTCGGGGCCAGCCCAGAAACCATAGGCATCCTCATTGACCGCACGGCCACCGGGGCTGGAAAGCACGGAAACACGCAGATCCATAGGAGCCTGTCCGCCAATCTGTTGCAAACCATCGCTAACCCGAAGAAAACCCATCCGTTCGGGCTTATTTCCCTCGCATATTGCCGTTTCGTTCGGTAGCCAATAAGAAGCCGGGAAGAAGCCGGGAAGAAATGCAGGCGCCGAAGAAACCGGCGGCCATTCTCAGCAATTAACAGCGCAGTTATCAAAATAATATTTTGATTCTAGCGACGTCATTAGGGGGTGGCAAGGAATTCCCACCTTGTTGCGGCGGCACCACGCAGGATTAAATACGAGCGCTTTGGACTATACTGGCTTAACTTTTACCACGTGATGCTGGCGTTAATTCACGCATGCACTTGTGTGTATCTGACGGGTGTTTTCGGCTGTCCAGATGGACTGAGCAATATATTCCGTTTTGCAATCGGCCATATCGGCCACGCCATAAACCGACACAAAAACCACCACAAAAATCACCACGAGAGCCAGCAAGAGCCACTGAGAGCCAACGCATGAGCCGCCCCTGCCCGGTCGAGCATCCGGCAGGCTTTATTTCACGCGCCATTTTCGCGCGGCGCATTCGCGATACCTGTTGCCGGTGCAGATCGTTTGTATTGAAAAGCCATCCCGCAATCTGCCTGATAACGCAATGAACGGTGGCGATCCTTGCCGGTGAGTACCGGCACGATAAGGAGGAACAATGGTCATACGCTTGCGTTGCCTGGTCATGCAGCTTGCCCACGCCCTCCGTACGACAGCACCAGCATTTTCTCTTGCGCCACGCGCCACGGGGCTGGCAAGCCGGGCAGGCTATTGCGTTGCCATCGGCCTGCACATGGGGATGGCCTTCGCACAGGAACCGGCCGCACCGGCGAGCCAGCCCGGCATGCCGGTGCAGGCCGTGCGCGTGGAAGGCAATACCCTGCTGCCCGAACACACGCTGCGCGAACTCACCGCGGGGCTGGCGGGCAACCGGCACACCTTGGCCGAACTGGAAGCGCTGGCGGCGCGCGTGCAGGAAGCCTACCGGAACGCGGGCTACGGCGGTGTCGTCGCCTACCTGCCGGAGCAGGATATTTCAACAGGCAATATCGTGATCCGGGTCGTCGAGGGCAAGCTGGCGGCCGTGCGGGTGGCGGGCAACCGGTACTTCGATACGGCCAATGTCCGTGCGGGCTTGCCGAGCCTGCGCGAAGGCACGACCCCGCGGGTGGGCCATGTCGATCGTGACATCCAGCTCAGCAACGACAATCCCGCGAAGAACGTCAAGGTCACGCTGACGGCCGGCGCGCAGCCCGGCGACATCGATGCCGACGTCGCCGTGACCGACACCGACCCGCTCCAGTACCTCGTCGGCTACGGCAACACGGGCAACCGCAGCACCGGCCGGCACCGGGTGAGCGTGGGCATCCAGCATGCGAACCTGTTCGGCCGCGACCACGTGGGCACGCTGCAATTCCAGACCTCGCCCGAAGATCCGGGCCGCGTGAAGATCTTCAGCGCCGGCTATCGCATTCCGCTGTATGCCCGCGCCGCCTCGCTCGATGCCTTCGTGGCGCACTCCAGCGTGAGCAACGGCACCACGATCACGCCGGCCGGGCCGCTGTCGTTCACGGGCCGGGGTACCGTGGTCGGACTGCGCGCCAACCGCAATCTCGACCGGATCGGCGAGTACGACCATCACGTGACACTGGGCATCGACTGGCGCGACTACGAGGACGACTGCTCGATCGGCGACTTCGGCCCGGCCGGCTGCGGCTCCGCCGCGGTGGACGTGTCCACCGTACCCGTCAGTGTTTCCTACACGGGCCAGAAACAGGGGCCGCGCCTGGCGTTCGGCGTCAGTGCGGGGCTGTCGGTCAATACCGGAGGAAGCTCGCGCGCCACGTTCGACGCAGCGCGCCCTGGCGCGCCGCGCACCTATGCGATCGCCAGGGCGGCCGGCTTCGTCGACCGCGCATGGACGGCACGATTCTCGGTCAATGGCCGCCTCGACATGCAGTACAGCCCGCACGCGCTGATCTCCGGCGAGCGCTTCGGCATCGGCGGCGCGAACAGCGTGCGCGGCTATGCGGAGCGGGAAATGGCCGGCGATACGGGCTTCCTCGTGCGTTTCGAAGCCGCACCGGCACCGATCGACGTGGCAAACGGCGTACGCGTGCGGCCCTACCTGTTCGTGGACCACGGCCGCATCGTCAACCACCGGGACCTGCCCTGCCGCGGCGCCGGCGAAACGTCGTGCAAGCTGACGGGGGCAGGTATCGGCGTGCGCCTCGGCCTGGGCCGGAAAGCCACCGCCAGCCTCGATATCGGCCGAGCGCTGGAGCGCGGCATCACGACATCACCGGGAGACGTGCGGGGCCATGTCTCGCTCAATCTCGTTTTTTGACGGACCTGGCCGGGGCCTCGCTGTCTCGTCTCCATCGCAAGCCAGCTCCACGGGGGAATATCATCATGAAGCAGTCGATCGGTTCCATCGCCGCCGGCAACGATAGCGGAGCACGCCGCGCCGGACTCGCACGCCACGACAAACGCGCGCTGGAGCACCAGCACGCCCACCTTGCGCGGCACGCGATCGCCACCGCGATCGCCGCGGCATTCGGCACGGTGGCCGCGTGTGTTGCCATGCCGGCCTGGGCGCAATTGCCGACCGGTGGCGCCGTCGCGCATGGCAGTGCCGCCATCGCCACCGATGGCAACCGCATGACCGTCACGAACAGTCCGAACGCGGTGCTGAACTGGCAGTCGTTTTCCGTGGGTGCGCGCAACAGCGTGCACTTCGCCCAGCAAAGCGCCGCCAGCCAGGTATTGAACCGCGTGGTCGGCAACGACCCGTCGGCCATCCTGGGCAGCCTGTCGTCGAATGGCGGCGTGTGGCTGGTCAATCCGCACGGCGTTCTGTTCGGCAGCAATGCCCGCATCGACGTGGGCGGCCTTGTCGCCTCCACGCTGGCGTTGTCGAACGAGGATTTCCTGGCCGGGCGGTTCCGCTTCGACAGCGGCGCCCTGCCCGGCGGCCAGGTGCTGAACCAGGGGGAGATCCGCACCAGCTTCGGCGGGCGCGTGTGGCTCATGGGCGACTCGGTGCGCAACGAAGGCCTTGTCCACAGCCCCGCTGGCCACATCGTGCTGGCCGCCGGCAAGAGCATCGAACTGGTCGACTCGGGCATGCCCAACGTGACGGTGCGCGTTACCGCACCCGATAACGAGGCCGTCAACCTGGGCACCCTGCTGGCGTCCGGCCGTGGCAGCATCGACGTGCATGGCGGCATCGTCAACCAGCAGGGCATCGTCCGTGCCGACAGCATCGGCACGGATGACGGCGGCCGCGTCGTGATGAAGGCCAGCGGTGACGTCACCCTCGGCGCCGCCAGCCGGACCAGCGCGTCGGCGGCGGGAACGGGTACCGGCGGCCAGGTGCTGGTGCAATCGGCGACGGGCGCCACGCTGGTGCAGGGGAACGTGTCCGCCACCAGCGGCGGCGGCAAGGGTGGGCGCGTCCACCTGTTGGGCGAGCAGGTTGGTGTCCATGGCCAGGCGCAGGTCGACGCATCCGGCGCCACCGGCGCGGACGAGGTGCTGGTCGGCGGCGACTACGGCGGTGCCAATGCCGCCGTGCAGAACGCGGCGGCGACCTACTTCGGGCCGGGCGCGTCGATCCGGGCGAATGCCACGGGCACCGGCGATGGCGGCAAGGTCATCCTGTGGGGCGACCGCGCCACGCGCGCGTTCGGCGCGATCGCGGCGCGCGGCGGGCCGGCTGGCGGGAACGGCGGGTTTGTCGAGACTTCGGGCCTGTTCCTCGATGCGCAACCAATGGCGATCGACGTGGGCACGCACCATGGCGCACCGGGCACGTGGCTGCTCGATCCCGGCAATATTTCGATCACCGAGGGCTGCTGCATCTCCGGGATCGCGGGCACGATCAACTTCACCTACACATCGAACACAAACGATGCGGCCATTCCCGCCAGCGTCATCGCGACGGCGATCGAGAGTGGCAATAACGTGATCGTGCGCACCGGGGGCGGGGCCAACACCTCGCAGGAAGGTGACATCACCGTGGCGAGCGATATCGTGGTGCAGAGTGACTCCGCAACCGGTTCGCTCACCCTGGAGGCCCACAACGACATCATCGTGAATCCGGGCGTGAAGATCACGGCCCTTGGCACGCCGATGCAGGTGAGGTTGACCGCGGACAGCGATGCCAACAATGCCGGCGCCATCGTGTTGAACAGCGGCGTGGAAATCGGCACCCGGGGTGGCGCCATCGAGATGTTTGCGGCCAACGGCAGCACGGGCGTGGGCGATGGCATCAGCATCGCAGGCAGCACCCTCGAAGCCGGGTCAGGCCAAATCGCCCTGAATGGCAACACGGTCAACATCAGCGGCAACAGCTCGCTGACGGGGGTGAGCTTCGCCATCGTCAGCAACGCCACCACCGTTACCGGCTCGACGCTGACCGCAAGTATCGCGGGCATCTCGCTGTCGGCACGTAATCCTGCCACGAGCACCGTCACACTGACCAGCAGCACGCTGACGGCGGAGTCGCCCAACCCGACGCTCGGTGTCATCGACATCCGCGCCGGCACGCTCGACACGGTGGATGCAACCCTCAATGCCAGCGGCAACATGAACCTGGCGACGGCGCTCCGCACGTCCATCGACGGAGGCAATATGCGGGGCAGTGCCATCGTCATCAATGCCAGGGCCGTGGATATCACCGGCGACAGCAACCTGACGGGCACGAACGTCGGCATCACCGCCGGCGACGTCGCCGTCACCGATTCGACGTTGTTCGCGGCCGACGGGCGCGTCGGCGTCACGGCCAGCGCTTCCCGCGGCACGGGCGGCGTCGTCCTGCGCGATGCGCGGCTCGAGGCCAATGCGGACAACAACGAGGGCGCGGGCCTCGTTTCCGTCGTGGCCCGCACGCTTGAGGCGACGGACACCGAATTGCGCGCCGCGAACACCATCGACGTGGTGACCAGTTCGCCCGATGGCGAAGGCGCCAGCGTCGTCCTGCGCGCCACCTCGCTGTTCGCGGGCCCTGAATCGCAGGTGGCGGGCCAGCTGACCATCACCGCCGACGAGATCGATGTCGGCAATACGGTCCTGGACGGTGCCAGGTTCGTCGACCTGGTGGCGCCGTCCGTCACCATCGCGGCCGACAGCACGGTCAGGGGACAGCGTGTCGCCATCTCGGCGCAACGCCTCGGAATCGCGGACTCGCGCATCACCGCATGGGACGGCGCCATCGAACTCAGGGCCACCAGCGAAGCGGGAAATGGCGCCGCCACGCTGTCCAACGTCGTGCTCGATGCGGCGGCCGACTCCCCGACAGGGGCGGATGGCATCGACATCGTGGCCGACACGTCGGTCATGTCCGGCATCGACATGACGGCCGCCGGCGACGTGTCCATCACTGGCACGGCGACGTCCATCGACAATTCCGGCAGCGAGGCGGCCATCCGGGCGGCGGGGCTCGACATCACGTCGGGCAGCACGGAACTCGACAACGTCAACGTCACCGCTTCGCGGGAGGGCGACGCCATTACCATCCGCACCGGCACCCTGGTCAATCGAGGCAGCCGGTTTACCACGCTTGCCGGCCGCTGGCTGGTGCGCCTCGGTGCCGGCCAGCAGGGATTCCCCGCCGCGGACCTGGGCGAGCTCGACTACACATTCGTGCAGGTGAACGCCAGCGAGGCCGATCCGGTTGTCAACGGCATCGGCGCCCATGGCATCCTGATGGATGACCCGCTCAACATCGAGGTCAGGGTCGACGCCTCGCGTCCGTATGACCGTGGTACGGCGGCCACGTTCTCGCAGGCCCTGTCGCACGACGGGGGCACGGGCATCCTGGTGCTGCGCCGCGAAGGCAGCAGCATCGCCAACGGCGAGTTCGAGGACTGGAACGCGGGCACCAACAAACCCATCATCTACCAGACCGAAGGCGGCTACTTCGACATCTCAACGGCGAACGAGAGCCCCGTGTACAGCGCCACGCAATCGTACGTGGCCGACATCACGCCGAAACAGGTCACGCTGTCCGGCCTGGCGGTCGTGCCGAAGGTGTATGACGCCACCCCCTCGGCCACGCTGACCGGGGCACTCGCCGGCATCATCGAGGGCGACAGCGTCACCGTCAGCGACGCCACCGGGCTGTTCAACGACAAGAACGCGGGCGTGGACAAGCCCGTCGTGCTCACCGGCGGCACGCTGGCCGGCCCGGACAATGCGAACTACCAGCTGACCGGCGGCGCCGCGACCACCGTGGGCACCATTACCCCCCTCCCGATCACGGCGGCGGGCATCACGGCCGCCGACAAGGTGTATGACGGCGGCGTGTCTGCCACGCTGGCGGGATCGCTGTCCGGGGCCCTGCCGGGCGACGACCTGTCGCTGGCCGGCGCCACGGGAGCATTCGACGACAAGAACGCCGCCACGAACAAGCCTGTTACCGTGACGGGCGGCGCGCTGGCGGGCGCGGACCGGGCAAATTACCTCCTCGAGCCCGGCTACGTCACGCGCGCCACCATCGCCCAGCGGCCCATCACGACGGCAGGGATCACGGCGGCCGACAAGGTCTACGACGGCACCCGCGCGGCGGCGCTGGACGGCACGCTGTCGGGCATGCTCCCCGGCGACATCGTTGCGCTGGAAGGCGCCACCGGCTTGTTCGCCGACAAGAATGCGCAAGCCGCCAAGCCCGTCACGATCACCGGCGGCGAGCTTGCCGGCGCGGATGCGGGCAATTATGTGCTCGCGCCCGGGCATGTCCCGCAGGCCACCATCGCGCCGCGCCCCATCGGCGCCAGCGGCATCACGGCCGCCGACAAGGTGTATGACGGCACGCGCACCGCCAGCATCGCGGGCGTGCTGGCAGAAGCACTCGAAGGCGACGATGTGTCACTAACCGGTGCCACCGGCCTGTTCGACACGAAAAACGCGGGTAACAACAAGACCGTGTCGATCACGGGCGGCACGCTGGCCGGTCTTGACGCCGGCAACTATACCCTCGGCTCCGGCACCGGCGCCAGCACCACTGCCAGCATCGCGCGCAGGCCGATCTCGGCCACGGGCATCACGGCGGCCGACAAGGTCTATGACGGCAACCGCATTGCCGCGCTGTCGGGCTCGCTGTCCGAAGCGGTGGACGGCGACGACGTGTCGCTCGATGGCGCCACGGGACTGTTCGACGACCGGAATGCGGGAGTCGACAAACCCGTCGCCATTTCGGCGGGCGCGCTGGCGGGTCGCGACGCCGGCAACTACGTGCTCGATGGCGGGCACACGGCCACGGCCACCATCGCGCCGAAACCGATCGCCGCGACCGGGATCACCGCGCTGGACAAGGTCTATGACGGTACGCGCACCGCCAGCATATCGGGCCTGCTGGAAGAAGCGATCGAGGGCGACGATGTCGCGCTGGCCGGCGCCACCGGCCTGTTCGACACGAAGAACGCGGGCGCGGGCAAGGTCGTCACCGTGACGGGTGGCGTGCTGGCCGGCGCCGACGCCGCCAATTACACGCTGTCGGGCAGCCAGACCACCACGGCGGCCATCACCCCGCGCCCCCTCGACGCCACGGGCATCCGTGCCGCCGACAAGATCTACGATGGCAACCGCAATGCCACGCTGTCGGGCACGCTCTCAGGGGCGATCGCCGGCGATGCGGTAGCGCTGGACGGCGCCACCGGCCAGTTCGACAGCAAGAACGTGGGCACCGACAAGGCGGTGAACATCACGGGCGGGTCCCTGGCGGGCGCCGATGCCGCCAACTACGTGCTGGCGGGCGGCGGCACGGCCCGCGCCACCATCGCGCCGCGCCCGGTGGACATCGGCCTCGCCGGGCAGGTCATCAAGGAATACGATGCCACCACCGCCGCCAGCCTGGGTGCCGGCCAGTTCGTGCTGAACGGCGCGATCGCCGGCGACGCGGTCGTGGTCGGCGGACCCGCGCAAGGCAGCTTCGATTCGGCCAATGCCGGCCAGGGCAAGACCGTCAGCGTGACCGGCGTGTTCCAGATTTCGGGGGCCGACGCGTTCAATTATCGCGTGGGCGCCAGCAGCCCGGCAAACGGCGCCGGCGTGGTCACGGCGACCGTCACCGGCAACGTCGGCACGATCACGCCCGCCACGCTGTTCTACACGGCGACACCGGCGGTGCGCGAACCGGGCGTGCCCGCCGCTGGCCTGACGGGCACGGTGACCGGCTTCAAGGGAGACGACAGCCTCGCCTCCGCCACCACGGGTGTGCTGGTATGGCAGGCGGCCTCCACGCAGGCGCGGCCCGGCCTGTACCCGGTGCTGGGTTCCGGTCTCGCCGCGCTGAACTACGTGCTGGTGCAGGCGCCCGGCAACGCCGTTGCGCTGGAAGTGACGGCCGGCGTGTCGCCCGCCAACCCGCCGCAGCGGGCGCAGGAAAGCAGCACGGCGGCGATCGCCGCCGCGCTGGCGTCGGCGCTGCCACGGATCGACGCACCGCGCGCCGGCAGCGGCCTGCTGGACATGTCCAATCCCGCTGTCGGCCGCACCTATGGCGCCGTGCGGATCGGCGCGATGTCGCAGGATGAACTGACCCGGATGATCGCCCAGCGGCGCGATTTCAAGCGCAAGCTGTTCGCCGATGCGATCTACAAGCTCGAGCTCGACGCCAGCCTGGCCGATGTGCAACCCTGCACCACGGTGATCGAGGCCAGTTCCGGCGCCTGCCGCATCACGCCGAACCAGCTCAACCTGATCCAGGCCGACACGCGGCTGGCCGCGCTGGTTGCCCCGGTGAGCACGACAGGCACCTCCGTGGGCGGCAGCACGGGAAGTTCGGCGAACGGCATGGCGGGCAAGGCGGCCGCGCGCGCGGCCACGGCGCACGTGCCGCAGATCCAGCGCAAGATTGCCGTGCTGTTCGGTATCAACGACTATGCCGACAAGACCATTCCCCCGCTGGAAAACGCGGTGCCGGACGTCGATGCCGTGTCCGCGCTGCTGGAACAGAAGCTGGGCTATGACGTGCGCGTGGTGCGCAACCCCACGAAGGCCGACATCATCCGCACGCTGAACCAGTTGTCGGTCGAGATCAACGACACCGACAGCGTCGTCATCTATTACGCCGGCCATGGCTTCTCGCTGGAAAAATCCGGTGCCGGCTACTGGCTGCCCGCCGACGCGCAGGCAAGCGAGCCTGGTCGGTGGATTTCCAATGGCGACGTGGCCAGGCTGCTGTCGGGCATCCGTTCCAGCCAGATGGTGCTGATCTCGGACAGCTGCTATTCCGGCGCGTTCGCACGGGACGGCATGGATGCCGTGGGCCGCGACGTCACGCCCGAAGGCGTGCTGGCCAAGCGTTCCGTGGTGGTGATCTCGTCGGGCGGCGACGAACCGGTGGCCGACGAGGGCAAGGCCGGCCATTCGATTTTCGCGTGGAACCTGATGGAAGCGATGCGCTCGGTATCGGCCTGGAAACCCGGCAGTACCGTGTTCAACGATGTGCAGGCGGGCGTCCGCAAGGAATTCCCGCAGACACCGAAGTACGGTTCGGTCACGGCGGCGGGTCACCAGGCCGGCGGGGATTACCTGTTCGAGCTGCGGTAATGCACACCCTTTGCGTGGCGGGGCGCCAGCGTCTGCGCGCCCCGCCACGCGCCGACCTGCTATGCTTCGCCCATGACTACCGATTCCGATATTGAACTGTCCGGCCCGTTTCAGGCCACCGACAGCAGCGGCCGCACCCTCGACGTGAAGGCCATCCGCATCTTCGACGAAGGCTACGGCATCATCGATGTCTATGTCGACTTCGCGAAACCCCTCGATGGCGGCCACAAGGACAGCGTACTGCTGCGCCAGATCGTCGAGCGCCTGCGCACGCTGGGTTACAAGGGCCCCGATTTCGGGCTCAGCGATCCGGGTTTGCAGGAAAGCAAGCTGATCGTGCTGGAAGCGCCCGAGGAATTCGCCGCCTTTGCCAAGAGCCGCGGCTGGAAGAACCTGGCCGAAGAGTTCGACGAGTAAAGTCCGACGAGTAAAACAGGGTTTTGCGGGGGCGCTCCCTGAGCAGCATGGGCGCGGTGCGTGCCGGCTGCCGCCCGGCGGTGCTTGCCCCTAATCCAGGATGATCGACCTGATCGTTCCGACCGACGGTTTCGCACGGGATTCGAAGCGCACCGTGCGTATGCCGCCCTGCGCGAGCCGCTCGTCCCTGATCTCATCCCTGGCGCGCTGGTGCGTCCTGTCATCGAGTTCCACCACGGCGACCACCTCGCAACGCCTGTCGCATATCACGTAATCCACCCGCTGCTGCGCCACGCGCAGGCGGTCGATGTACCGCCTCTTCTCGCTGGTGCTTGCCGCTTCGATCAGCGCGGACATGGCGACCTGGGGAAACACATAGTGTTGCGGCAACGCCGCGACGAGGCGTCCGAAAAACTCCAGCTCGTTTCCCGTCATCAGGGGCCGCTCCCGGTACACGCCCAGCGCAATGCGCTTGCGCCGCCGATCGGCCAGGAACACCGCAACGGCCAGGACGAGCGCGGCCATCACCAGCGCCAGCATCACTTCTTGTTTCATCAGACAACTATCTACAGAGCAATAAAGACGGCATCTTAGCCGGTGATGCCGTCGAGAGCCAGCCCTGTTACTGGAATCGGAACGTCAGGCTTCCCTGGTACGTGCCCTGCGCAACAGGCCATGCCGCCGACGGGCCCAGCACCTCGGTGGCGCTGAACTTCTCGCCGATGGCGGGAATGGCGTGCAGCCACGACAGGTCCCCGGCGGGGAACTCCACCGTCGTGTTCACATGCGAGATGCGCGGCGTGCCCACCCGCAGGTAGCCGTCCGGCTTCCCTGCACTGACGAGCAAGGTGCCGCCGGTCGTCTGCAGGCGCGCCCACCGTACGCCGGCAAAAAAACCCTGCGATTCCGGGTAGCGGAACGTTTCGCCCGGCTGCTGGTCGACGTGCGCCACGTCGTGCACGCCCAGCCAGGTGCCATGGAGGCGGTTCTTCCACACGCGATACGGGCCTTCGCCCAGCCAGCGCATCGAACGCAGCACCGTTTCCGGATGGTCGAACGTCACGCCGTGGTACTGCACCGTGCCGTCGAGCCGGTACGCGTAGTCGAGGCGCAGCGTGCCGTCGGCGTGCAACGTCCAGCGCACGCGGTCGAATTTCGCCCCATCGCCCGTGCCATCGCCCGCGCCATGCCGGACTTCGAGCCATGCGCCCGGCGCATTGCCGGCCTGGCCCGCGGTAGCGGTGGTGACGGTGGCTTGCCCACCATCGGCCGCGGGAAAGCGCTGCGCGGCATGGCCCAGCCGCACGCCGCCGAAGGAAAGCGACTCGCCGTGCTCGTCCACCGGTGGCGACACGCGCACCGCCAGCACCGGCTGCGGCGGGAAACGGTACTCGGTGCCATCGGCACGGCGGCGCGTCGCGTCGAACAGTGTTTTCCAGTGTTCCCCGTCGGGGCTGATCTCCAGCTTGAACCGGGCATAGGCCGTTTTCCGGGCGGGGTCCGGTGCGATGTCGATGACGCTGGCCACCTGCGGGTGCGCGAGGCGCCGGATCATGCCAATTTCAGTGCCTGTTTCAGTGGCAGTGCCGCTTTCTGTGCCGGTGCCAGTGCCGGCGCCGGTGCTGCCCCCTTCCTCGCTGGCGAACGGCAGCCACGTCACCGCCGCCCCCGTGGCCGGGCGGGCAAACGCCAGGCGCGGGCCGTTGGCCAGCGCTGATTCTCGGTCGCCATGACGCAGCGACAGCAACTGGCCGTTGCCATCGAAGCTTGCGCTCACGGCGCCCGCCACCAGGCGGTAGTGGCCGCCCGACCCCTCCACCCGTTCGACCCGCGGTGCCCCGGCGGCCTTGCCGGATGGCGCCACCGGGGCCGCCCGCTGCGCCAGGTCCGGCGCCGGATACATCCACGTCCACAGCTGGCCGCCATCCGGCCCCGTGGCGGTCACTTCCAGCGCATCGGCGCCATGGCTGCGCCAGTTGGCCGGCAGGCGCAGGTCGAGCGTGCCGCTGCCACGCGCGGCGACGGCCGGGCCGCGCGTCGTACCCTGCGCCAGCACGCGCAAACCGCCGCGTGTCGCATTGGAGCGCGTGTCGGGTCCCATGTCGGGCCGCGCAAAGCGCACCAGCCGCCAGCCGAAGCGCACCTTGTCCAGGCTGTGGAAGTCATAGCGGTTATCGACGGGCAGGCGGCCGTCGAAGCGATCGTCCAGCACGGCGGCGCCCAGCTGTACGGGCGACCAGATATGCCGCACGGCGTGATAGCTGCCCTCCTTTTCGTGGGCCGGGCCGACGATGCCGTCCGGCCCGTACGTGCCGTACGGGTCGACGCGGCCGCCCTGGTCCGTGCGCACCACGCCTTCGTCGTTCAGCGCCCAGATCACGCCGCCCACGCCAAACGGCGAGGCCATCATCGCGCGCCAGTAATCGTCCAGACTCGCCGCGCCGCCGCCGTCGTACAGCGCGTGCAGGAATTCGGTGGGCATGAACAGGTTCGGGCCTTGCAGCCGCTCGTTGAGCAGCTTCCAGTTCGGGTAATGCTTCGTGTCGAGGTCGCTGAAGATCGCCCACGGGTGGATGACGGGCCGCCGCTGCGGATCGTACCGGTGGTATTCGTCGTCGAGCTCGAAATTGAAGCCGCCCTCGTTGCCGTTGGCCCAGAACAGGATGCTGGGGTGGTTCACGTCGCGCGGGACCATTTCCTTCACCAGCTTGCGGCCGATCTCCGTGCCGTGCGCAGCCTGCCAGCCGGACAATTCGTCGATCACGTACAGCCCCAGCTCGTCGGCCGCCCGCAGGAAGGCCGGATCGGGCGGATAGTGCGACATGCGTGCCGTGTTCATGTTCATCGACTTGATCAGGCGCGCGTCCGCGTAGTTGTCTTCCGGATCGAGAGCGCGGCCCGTGGCGGGACGGAAGCTGTGCCGGTTGACACCCTTGATGACGATCTTGCGGCCGTTCAGGTACAGGCCGTCGCCCTTGCGCACCTCGAACGTGCGGAAGCCGAACCGCTCGGTGGTCGTGTGCAACGCCTTGCCGCCGTGGCGCAGCGTGAGCCGCAGCGCATACAGGTTCGGCGTTTCGGCCGACCACAGGCGCGGTTGCCCAATGGTTGCGGCCAGCCGCAGCGGGGTGGCATCCGCCGACGGCACTGTGGCGGCACCATCGGCGGTGGCGGCGGTGGCGCTGAAAGGCTTGCCGACCGGCTTGCCGGCCGCATCGAGCACCTGCGCTTCCACGACCGTGCCGGCCACCGACCCGGCCAGCGTCACCAGCGCGGCAAGCGTGCCGTCGGCGCGGGCATCGATGGCGGTGTGCGCGATCGCCTGCACTGGCGCCGCTTCCAGCCAGACGGGCCGGAAGATCCCGCCGAACACCCAGTAATCGCCGCGCCGCTCGGCCTTGTCCGTCAACGGGTCGGTGGCGCGCTTGCTGACATCCACTTCCAGCACATTCGCCGCATCGGGCGAAAAACGCACGAGCTTCGTGATGTCATGGCTGAACCGGTAGAAGCCCCCGACATGCGGCGCGCCGGCCGCCACGCCGTTGACGCGCACGGCCGTTTCCGTCATCGCCCCTTCGAACACGAGCCGGATGGTGCGCCCGCGCCAGGCCGGCGGTACGGTGAAACGCATGCGGTACTGGCCCTGTTCC
Organism: Pseudoduganella lutea; assembly: GCF_004209755.1. Classification (NCBI taxonomy): domain Bacteria; kingdom Pseudomonadati; phylum Pseudomonadota; class Betaproteobacteria; order Burkholderiales; family Oxalobacteraceae; genus Pseudoduganella; species Pseudoduganella lutea. Next base: position 7,162,828 of record NZ_CP035913.1, read on the forward strand.
GTGAAGCGCTTCTCGCCTTCCCCGTAATCGTAGCCGCCGAAGCCCTGCAACTCCCAGTTCGACGGCACGGGGATGGTGCTCCATGCGCCGGCGCGGCGGCCGGCCGTGACGCGGAAGTCCCATGGCACGGCCGTTTTCGGACCAGTACCCGACAGGTAGCGCACTTCGGTGACGGGCGCCGCGGCAGGCGGGGACACGGCGGCGGCGTTTCCGGCCGCGGCGAGCAGCGTGCAAGCGGCAATCGCCGCCAGGAAATTCGTTGGCAGGAGCATGGGAACGGTGGCGGAGTGCGGACCGCCCAGCATAGCGCGATCGTCCGGCCGGATGGGGTCTTGCTTTCAAACGCTCATCATCATGCGCGCGCCGGCCCCTGGTGCGTTCCGCTAACCTTCAGCCGAACCACTCGAACCATTCAGACAAACCACGGAAGCACACCATGCCGGACCAGCAATGGAGTTACGACGCCGTGACGGCAAGCGCACTGCGCACCATCACGGACATCGCCACGCAGGCGCGCCGCGCCGAGGGCCAGCAGGCGGAGCCGCATTGGGCGATGGCGCACGGCGTGCTGCGCTGCTGGTGCGACCTGGTCGGCGACGCGGCCCGCGACGAGGACCGTGCGATGCTTGAACAACTGTTCGAGGGCATGCCCGTGCCGCCGGACAGCGATGCCGCCGGCTGGCATTTCACGTCGGTGCTGGTCCTGCCGCGCCAGTAAGCTGCGCCGCGGGCCTCGCGTGCCGGGCGTCGACCTTGGGCCCATCGTGCGCGTATCTGACCGGTCGTTCGCTTATACTGGGCTTGTGCCTAATACCGAGCCCCCATGATCTTCCCGAACGAACTCGAGCAACTCGTCAGCCTTACCCGCGACATCGTCGCCAGCGACGTGGCGCCGCGCGCCGCCGGGGTCGACGAGCATTGCACGTGGCCCGCGGCCTCGATGGAAGCATTTGCCGCGGCGGGCCTGCTCGGCCTGCAGGTGCCGGCAACACTCGGCGGCCACGGCCAGGGCCTGCTGGCGCTGGCCGCCGTCAGTGCCGAGATCGCCCGCGCCTGCCCTTCCTCTTCGCTGTGCTTCGGCATGCATTGCGTGGGCACGGCCGTGATTGCTGCCAAGGCCACGGCCGACCAGCAGGAACGCTACCTGCGCCCCATCGCCGCCGGGCGGCACATCACCACGCTGGCGCTGTCCGAAGCGGGTACCGGCGCCCATTTCTATCTGCCGGAAACGCAGCTGGTCAAGGGCGACACGGGCTATACGGTCAACGGCACGAAGCAGTTCGTGACGAATGGCAGCCATGCCGATTCCTATGTGGTGTCCACCCTGGCCAGCGACGGCAGCGCGGCCGGTGGCGATTTCAGCTGCCTGGTGGTCGACCGCGACACGCCCGGGATGGGCTGGCAGGGCGACTGGGCGGGCTTCGGCATGCGCGGCAACTCCTCGCGCGCGCTGGTGCTCGACAGCGTGCAGGTGCCGGCGGCCAACCTGCTCGGCGCCGAGGGCGATCAGGTGTGGTATGTGTTCGAAGTGGTGGCTCCCTTCTTCCTGATGGCCATGGCCGGCACCTATCTCGGCGTGGCGCAATCGGCGCTCGAAGCGGCCGGCGCGCACCTGCGCAACCGGCGCTATGCCCACTCCGGTGCCGCGCTGCGCGACATTGAAACACTGCAGACACGCTATGCGAAGATGTGGATCGCCTTCCAGAAGACGCGCGCACTCGTGTTCGAGGCGGCGGCGCGGGGCGACGCCGGCGATCCGGACGCCTTGCCCTTCCTCCTGGCCAGCAAGGCCGATGCCGGCGAAACGGCGATCGCCCTGGCCGGCGATGCGATGACGATCTGCGGCGGCTCGGCTTACCGCGACAACAGCCGCGTCGCGCAGATGCTGCGCGACGCCCGCGCCAGCCATGTGATGTCACCCACCACCGATCTGCTGCATCTCTGGGCGGGGCGCGCGCTGCTCGGCATCCCGCTGCTATGAGGTCGGCATGAGGCCGGCGGCCGAACCGGGCGCGCTGCTGGTCGGCGGCCCGGCCGCCGGGGAACTCGCCGCCACGCTGGCGCGCCAAGGCATCGTTCCCGTGCACGTGGCACCGGACGAGGCACCCGCCACGCTGTCCGCCGCCGTGCAGGGCGGCCATCCACCGGCCATCTGCGTGCTGATGGGCTTGCATGCGGACCCGCTCGCGCTGGTGCGCGACCTGCGGCGCCGCTGGGCTGGCGGCATGCTGCTGGCCTGTCCACCGGACCGGCTGCCCGAGCTGCGCCGCCAGCTCAGCTATACGCCGATGCTGGGGCCCAACGTGACGCTGCTGGATGAAAGCGATCCCGCGCTGGCGGGCGAGATCGTCAAGGCGGTGCAGGCGGAGGCGCGCGGCCGGCAGTTGCGCACCACGCTGCAGCGCGCCAATGCCGCGCTCGCGTCCATGGGTGGCACGGCGGCAGGCAACTTCCAGCGCCTCGCCAGCGCGGAACGCTACCTGACACGCTTCCTGGAAAAATCGGCCGAGGCGATCGCCGGGCTCGATCCGCAGGATCGTGTGCTGTACTGGAACGACGCGGCGGCCCGCCTGCTCGGCTTGCCCACACGTGAGGCGCGCGGCCGCAACGTGCACGAGCTGCCGTTCTGGAATGCGGACGTGCAGCGCGTGCTGGCGGACCTGCATGGCGGCGCGGAACACGCGGTGGCCGAGGTGCAGCGCGCGCCGGGCGCACAGGAGGGCGGGCTGCCGGTGGCCGTGCTGGAAGTGGCCGTGTCCGCCATTACGGATGAACACGGCACCTATGCCGGTGCGATGCTGCTGCTGCGCGATGTGTCGGAACGCCATCGCCAGCTGGCGCTCGAACGCTCGCGCAGCATCGAGGCGCTGTCCGTGGCGAACAGCCGCTACCGCCATCTGGCCACGCTGTTCGACCGGGCGCCCGGCTTCCTGGCCGTCACGCGCGGGCCGGATCACGTGTTCGAGCTGGCCAACCGCGCCTACCTCGCCACGTTCGGCAGCCGCGACCTGCTCGACCGCTCCATGCACGACGCATTCCCCGAGTTGCGCGACCAGGCGTTCGTGCAGATCCGCGACACGGTGTACCGCACCGGCGAGCCGTACATCGGCCGGGATGTGCCGGTCAGCGTGCGCCTGCGGCCGGGCAGCCAGCTGGTCGAGCGCTTCCTCGACTTCGTCTACCAGCCGCTGACGGGGAAGGATGGCCGCGTGTGGGGCATTTTCTGCCAGGGCAACGACGTGACCGAGCAAAAACGCATGCGCGACCAGTTGCTGGCCCACCAGAACGAACTGGAGCGGCTGGTCGCCGAGCGCACAGCCGAGCTGCAAAGTGCCCAGGCCGCGCTGCACCACGCGCAAAAGCTCGAAGCGATCGGCAAGCTGACGGGCGGCGTGGCCCATGACTTCAACAACATCCTGCAGATCCTGCACGCCAACCTGGAACTGCTCGCGCAGGAACCCGGCGTGGCCGGTGCCGGCGATGCCGCCAGGCGCGTGGACAGCGCCATGGCGGCGGTGGACCGCGGCACCAAGCTCACGGCGCAGTTGCTGGCCTTCGCGCGCCGCCAGCCATTACGGCCGGAACCGGTGGACCTGGCCGTCGTCGTGCGCGGCCTCGACGACCTGCTGCACCGAGCGCTCGGCGAGGCGATCGACATCGGCACCGTGGTCGAAGCGGGCCTGTGGGCCACGCTGGCGGACCGCACGCAGATGGAAAACGTGCTGCTCAACCTGGCCATCAATGCGCGCGACGCCATGGCGGGCACGGGCCGGCTGACGATCGAGCTGGGCAACGTGGAGCTGGACAGCGACTACGCGGCGCGGCAGGAGGATCTGCAACCGGGGCAATACGTGATGCTGGCCGTTTCCGATACGGGCCATGGCATGACGCCCGACGTGCTGGCACGCGCCGTGGAACCGTTCTTCACGACGAAGCCGGAAGGCGAAGGCACCGGCCTGGGCCTCTCGATGACCTATGGCTTCATGAAGCAGAGCGGCGGCCACCTGAAGATCTACAGCGAGCCGGGCAAAGGCACGTCCGTCAAACTGTTCCTGCCACGCACGCTGCAGGTACCGGTCACGCCCGCCGAGCCCACCGTCGGCGCCGTGCACGGCGGCCATGAAACGGTGCTCGTCGTCGAAGACGATGCCGACGTGCGCGCCGTCGTCACCGATGCGCTGGGCAAGCTGGGTTATAAGGTGCTGCAGGCCGCGCACCCGGAGGCCGCGCTGGCCATCCTGCAAAGCGGCGCCCGCATCGACCTGCTGTTCACCGACGTCGTCATGCCTGGCACCCTGCGCAGCCCGGAGCTGGCGCGCCTGGCCACCACGCTGCTCCCCGGCATCGCCGTGCTGTTCACGTCGGGCTATACGCAGAATGCGATCGTGCACGCCGGCCGGCTCGATCCGGGCGTGGAGCTGCTGAGCAAACCCTACAGCCAGCAGCAACTGGCGCTGCGCGTACGCCAGGTGCTGGATCACCGGCCCGCTGCTACCGCAGCGGCGCCCTCCCCTGCCCCCGTTCCTGACTCCGCGCCGGCCAGTGCGCCTGTTCCCGCTTCCGCCGAGGCACCCGGCGCTCCGGCGCGGCCCCGGGTGCTGGTGGTGGAAGACAACGCGGATGGCCGCGAGCTGCTGTGTGAAATGCTCGACCTGCTCGGCTGCGACGCCACCGGGGCCGCCACGGCCGAGGACGCGCTGCCGCTGCTGGCCGCGGCCGATATCCTGCTGACCGATATCAGCCTGCCGGGCATGCCCGGCATTGACCTGGCGCGGCAGGCCCACGGCGATCACCCGCGGCTGCGCATCGTGTTCGCCAGCGGCGGCACGCCGCCGGACGTGACCTTCCCGTCGGCGGCGATCCGCAAGCCGTTCTCGATGGCGCAGCTGGAAGAAATCATCAAGGGTGGCGGCTGAAACAAAGCGCCGTCACCCGAACTTGGCGACCTTGAGACGCACGCGCAAGCTGCACCGGATGGCAGGCACCGGAGCGCTCGCAAGCGGAATGTGGATCAGGTCCTACACCCGCAGCCGCTCCAGGACTATTCGTGCGCGGTCAGCCCCAAGCTACTGTTGAACCACATTTCATGACCACGGAGGACAGCATGTCGATGCAAAGCGAAAGCAAGGACAGCAAGGCAGGCAATCACCAGCGCACGCAGGACGGCACAACGGGCGGCAGCGCTGGCAACGGCAGCACCGGCGATACAGGCGCCATTGAGGGATCGGCCGCAAGCCAGGGCAACCAGCAGTCCGGTCAGCAATCCAGCCAGCAGAACGCGATGCCGCCCAGCGAGACGGATGACGACCAGTACGACCAGGGCACCGTGCAGCAAGGGCCGTGAGCGGGCCTGGCAAATAGCTTCCCCTGCAGCTCGGGGCTGGTTCTGCACTGCATCCTCAACGCCGGAGTGCGCTTAGCGTCGCAGCGCGCACGGCTTCGGTGCTGTTGAAGTCGACGTCCAGCTCAATATCAGGAACCAGTGTCTCACCGTCGCCGCGTACGCGGTTACGCCAGACCTTGATGGGGATGAAAAGCTGATTTCCGCTGGGCAGTGGCACGGACGCACGCTCAAGGTAAGCAGTGTCCGATGCGGTCGCATGCCCCAATTGAACTGAACCCGGAATCAACCGTACCTGATCCACGAAGTCGAGGCAGGCGCTGGCGCAGTTACCGTCCGTGATCACCGCAACTGTGCCGTTGAAACGTCGAAGCCGGCCATGACGCGAGGCGACTTCAGCGCGCGTTAATCGTGGTACACCTGCGGAATCCACCCAAGGATTGCCTGCACGCCTGGCATCGCGCAATCTGGCCAAAAGCTGCTTTGTTTCTTGCGTGCGTGGGTCGGCACTGCCATAGCGTTCCGACATCATGTCGACGTAGCCGTTTATGCCGGAAATCGAAATATCGGAAACCCGCCATTGTGCATACACCTGAAGCTGGCGTTCGAGTCCGCTGGTATCGAATTCCAGGCCGCCTGTGACGGCATCGAGAATCTGCTGGCCAACCGCACTGTCGCCCCCGGCATTTCCGCGCGTATCGAACACAATCGAACGCACGTCACGCAAGGCGGCAATTTCCCTCGACATGATGTCCAGATCCTTCGCCGCATCGGGACCGGGCATGAAATCGGGGACCCTGATCCAAAGCACATTGTCGCGGAAGTCATAGCGATTGCGGCGATCGGGCGAGTACGTGTGGACGCTGCGCAGGCCCTTCCACACATCCATTGTGGGCATACGCCGATACTTCGCCTCCACTACCATCTGCTCGCCATCCGGCCGAACAAACGTGCAGCGCTTCAATTCCAGACCGGCAAGTCTCAGGGAACTCAGCTCCGGAAACAGGCTATTGCGCACGGCAGGTAAATCACGCCGATCAAAGTATGGGGCCTGGTCGTTCGCGACGATCGCACTGGGCGTACGACCGTCACATTCCAGCAAAGTCGCGCCGAGCGTCGGCAAGGGGCCGTCCCACTTCGGCATGACTGCAGTGACGACGACCGCACCGCCATGCTCATCTACGCGCCACCCGTTGACCATTTCGTGGAAGCCACCGCTACGAGCGTTGTCCGAGTATGCGAGATGACCGTCCTGGAATCCCGTAACGTAGTAGCGGACTGCCGACATCATCGTGTCGTAATTGATTACCCGAGGGATCAGCGCTCGCGCTTCACGGTAGCCCTGCTCAGTCCATAAGCGCACGCCGGGATTGGCAGTATCGATGTAGCCGGGATGCGCCGCAATAATGGCGGCGTGAACCGCATCCAGGTCTGCAAGGGCCACGGCTTGCCACTGCTCCGGCGTCTTGTCCGGTGTCGGCGCGCCATGGATGGCCTGGTAGCCCACCAAGGTAGCTGAGCATACGAGCGCGACAGACAGCGTTGTTCGCGTGGGACTGGCGGCAAACAAGTGTCCGATTTTCCATTGCATAAGCGCTCATGCGGTTTATCAAAACACACCAGCTTAAAGAAAATCCGAGCTCGAATGTGCGTGCATTCTCACATTGAAAACTGCCGCTTCTGGGCCGATTGCAGACGTCCAGTATACGGCAGCTTCCGCCCAGAGCGCACGTGGGTGCATATGCCGATTTGCATGCCTAGGTATGCCCGGCCGCTCGTCCGTAGTTTCTCTTATCCTGGAATACTCACAGTCCAGATTGACGTAGCCGCGCTCCCACGACCACTCGTCAGCGGAGCAACGCTCGAGCCGCAACCCGTCGCTGGTCGGGTAAATGCGAAGCTTTACAAGCATTTTTGCCGTGTCTTCGCACTTCCAGTTGAAGGGCCCGGAGTCCGGCAGCCTGATAGAGCCGACTGTAAAGTTCTTAACTTCTACATACCCGGCACCCATGCACATTCCATTCGTGCCTTCAGATATCCTGACATCGATTTTGACCGTGTCTTTACCTACACGACATTGCAGCTTATGTGCGCCCTTTGGCAAAACGCGCACACCCTCCATATTGTTTACCACAAGGCTGAACTGCTTGTTGTGTTGGGTTACCGCACTTAATTCAAACCCGCTTCCTTGGCATCGACTTGCTGCACCGAAACTGATGACGTCAGCTAACACTGCACGATGCACGAATAGGGAAAGGGCCAGCACGAGAAGGATTTTCATAGTCGATCTTTTGTTCAAAATTGCTTTCATCTGGCGTCGCTTCCAGCCGATCTCGGCCGTTCATCGAAGGACCGGTGCCGCCCTAAAACCGGGCGGTCAGATTGACTTCGATAGCCGTGCTTTCGTTTCCCTATCGCAAAGAATAATACTTCCTACCCGCACGGAATTCTTCGGTATCTTGCCCAGGCAAGTCACAACCTTCCGGCGCCCTTCAGCGGGCGCGTCCACATCCAGAATTTTGAAATGCGTAAGGTTGAAGGATGCCTGAACGTCAAATGCCGGGCCATCAGGAGGCTGGACAGTTACAACCGCAGAGAAATTCTTGAACGGACCTTGCGGTGACGGTTGAAAAAAGGGCGCGCACACGAGTCCCTGGTTCGTAAGATCGAATACGTCCTCCACCCTCAAAAGTTCGACTCTCATCACTTCTCTATGTTCCGTGGCCATGTCTCGGGCGACGTCTCCATCGTCCGCTGTTGACCGAACTCGGCCGTTCGCCGCAGCATGGCAGGTCGTCGAACTGGAAAAGTCACAGACTGTCATGACCGTCTGCAACCGCGCGGATAGTGCCGGGTCACGGCGCATTTCTCGCCGGCTGGCGGGTTGAAGGGATCGATTTTAGTTGGCATTGGATTTTCGACTTATGGATTCGGGCTGCAACGACAAAGAACTGCTCGTGGCTCATCCATGTAAGGAGATAAGCAATGCCAAGATCGCTCCCAGAGTAATCATGCCAACGAGAGTGACGGCCATGAACTCGTAATAGATTTCCATGGCACGATCTTTCTGGGCACGGATGGCCCAGATTTCCTTCAGCGTTACGGGACGTACTCTGCCGAACGTCGCAATGATGATCACGTATCTTCCAACACCAAACAATACGGTCTCGAAAAGCAGATGAAATGCTAATTCCAGAATCATGACCGTGCTCCTTGATTGTGTTGTGGAATGGCGCAGGCAAGGTCTTGTCGACCTCGCTGCTATGCCCTGTTGGTGCGCCTAACAAGGCCAGATGGATCGGCTGTAACCATCTTTGATGTCGACAAGCTCGAACGCATTCCGGACACCAGAGCGCCGTGGTTCATGACTGGCATGAGCGATCCGGAGGGGCGAACCTGCCTTGGAACAGCGATAACTGTACATGACATTTCAGCGGCCGTGCACAACACTATGTCAGCCACATCGATTGGCAGCTACTGGTCTCCATACACGAGCGAAATTTCTGTTATCGACAGCCCGCGGCCGAAAGCCGCCCGTTGCATTGCCTCTGCGTACGGGCTCGATGATGCCTGCCTGACGACCGCCCCCTGGCAGTCATCGCGCGGCAGTACCTGACGAACGAACGCCTGACTTCGAGCCACGCTGTTCGAGGCTTGCTGGACGATTGGCCTCCCTCATGAAATCGACAAAGGCCCGCAGCTTCCCGGGCATCTGGGAGCGATGCGGGTAATAGATATGGAACGCGTCGTCAGTCGCGCCATCATCCGTCAGGATCCGCACCAACGATCCGGCAGCGATTTCCTGACGCGCAAAATCCGCGTAGACAAAGGCAATCCCGGCACCACGCACCGCTGAATCGACTACCGAGTGCATGTCGTCGACGATCAAGCGGCCTTGCACATCGATGTGGACCATCTGGCCGGCGACCTGGAATTTCCAGTCGAACAGCCTGCCACCAAACGAATAGCGCTGGCGGATGCAGTCATGCCCGAGCAAGTCCTCGATACGTTCCGGGCGCGAACGTTCCCGAAAATAGTCTGGTGCTGCGAGCACGACACGTTGCTGCAACCCGCCCAGTTGCACAGCGACCATGTCGTTTTGAACCTTCCGGCCCAGACGAATGCCGGCGTCGAAGCCCGCGCTGACAATATCGCTGAGCTGATTGTCCAGCGATATCTCCAGATTGATCGCCGGGAATGCGGCGAAGAACGCATCGATATGCGGTTCGACCAGGATGCGATATGCCACGTACGACAAATTAATCCGCAGCAGACCCGAAGGCCGGTCCGCGCCGTGGCTGACCTGAGCCAGCGCGCCGCGAATGCTTGCAAGTGCGGGAGCAATCGACGCGTTCAATGCAATTCCGGCCTCGGTCAAGCCGACGCTGCGTGTGGTGCGGTTGAACAACCGCACGCTGAGTTGTGCTTCAAGAATCTTGATCGTACGCGACATGGCCGTGGGCGTCACCCCCAGTTCCGCAGCGGCCTTGGCAAAGTTAAGCAGCCGGGCAGCCGCCTCGAACGCCATCAGACCCGGCAAGTGGATCGTTGTCGGAGCCGAGGTAATACCGCCCACCGCCAAGATCGGAAGCAAGTCGGTATTTATGGCGTTTTTGATCATTCTATATCTCTGTTTATGACGATTTACTTCATTATCAATCATCCATAAAGTGCTTGCACAGCGAACTTTACTGCAGCGCTTCACTACTCACGAGGACCGACGATGCCTGACAACAGCTTACCAACCGATCTTTTCAATCCCGGCAGTTTCGGTGCGATCTCTATTGCAAACCGCATCGTCATGGCGCCTGTCACGCGCAGTCGTTACGGTGAAGATGGGGTACCTGGGGCGTTGCACGCGACGTATTACGCCCAACGTGCCGGTGCCGGTTTGATCGTGTCGGAAGCCACCAACATATCGCCCCAGGGGCGTGGCTACGCGGCGACGCCTGGCATCTGGAACGATGCGCAGGTCGCAGGATGGAAGCAGGTTACCGATGCAGTACATGCGGCAGGCGGCAAGATCATCTGCCAGCTATGGCACGTCGGCCGTTTCTCTTCTGTGGAACTGCAGCCTGATGGCGGCGCACCGGTTGCTCCGTCAGCAATCAAGGCCGAAGGCAGCACTTATACAACTGCGGGATTCGTGCCGGTCTCGATGCCGCGCGCCCTGGAAACCAGGGAAATCGTCGATATCATCGCGCAATATGTGCATGCGGCGAACAATGCTCTACGTGCAGGATTTGACGGTGTGGAAGTGCACTCGGCCAATTGTTACTTGCTCGACCAGTTCCTGCGCGACGCCACGAATCGTCGTACTGATCAGTACGGTGGCACCCGGGAAAACCGCGTGCGCCTGACGCTCGAAGTCACAGAAGCAGTCGCTGCCATTTGGGGCGGCAACCGGGTTGGCATTCGTCTGTCACCCGTCACACCCGATGTCGGCAACACACCGCTCGACAGTAACGTCATGGACACCTACGGTCACCTGATCCGGGAACTCAACCGGTTCGAGCTGGCTTACCTGCATGTCGTCGAGGGCGCGACCGGCGGCTCCCGTGCAGTGCCGCACGACGTTGACCTCGACCAATTGCGTGCCATGTTCATGGGCCCCTACATCGGCAACAACAACTACGACCTGAATCTCGCCGTCGCTCGACGGGCGCAAGGAAAAATTGACGCCGTGGCATTTGGACGCCTGTTCATTGCCAACCCCGACCTCGTGGAGCGTCTGCGTCACGGGAAGGACCTTGCCATCGCACCGCGCGAGTCTTACTACAACGGCGGTGCAAAAGGGTTCACGGATTGGCCCGTCGCCAGTTTGTGAGCATGTACGCCAGGGCGGCCGCACCGTCCAGCCTCTTTTCAAGCCCATCACACACAGGAGAAACACATGAGCAAAAATGTCAAAGCCGTACCGACGGCGGATTACAACAACGTCATCGCTGTCGCCCAAAACTACGTGGATGGCCTGCGTACCGGCAGCATCGAGCAGATTGCCCAAGCATTCCATGAGGACGCTGTCATGTACGGGTTCACCAATGGGCAGCTCCTCGGCGGGCCAATCGACAACCTGTACAAATTTGTCAGGCAGAACGGAAAGGCGTCGGAGATCACCACGCGCCTGGACGTATTGGCGATCACGCCAACCACCGCCGTCGTGCGCGTGGACATGGAGCAGGACGCCATTGGTGCAGACTACAACGACTACCTCACGTTGATCAAAATCGCAGGCAACTGGAAAGTCATCGCGAAGGTGTACCACCAGTTCGAGGCCTGACGTTAATGGGCTCGGGCGACACCGCCTGACAATAAAAAAGGCAGTGCCGGCGACCATTGCGCCGGCACTGCCTTCATGTCACTGTGCCTTGCGGCAGATGATTACTGCGTGATGCGTTCCCAACCGTGGCGCACGGCGGACTTGAACTTTTCCCAGCCGGATTGCGGGTAGCGGCTTTCCCAGCTGCTGCGCAGGCCCGATTCGGATTCGTCCCAGGAGCTGCCATAGGTGCCAGAAGAGCGCATCGCGGCACCGTAGCGGTAGGCCGGAGCGTAGTCGTCATAGCTGCCGCCGGTGCTGGAGAAATTGCTCGTCCAGTGGCTGCGGTAGTAATCCTCGTCCTCGGTGGCGCCCAGTTGCTCGACATCGACCTCGGTATGGCGAACGGTGTCGCTGATCTGGTCGGTGCGCTGCGTGACTTCCTTGCCCACAACCACTTCCTCGACCACACGCGCCGTCTTCTGCACGACGGCTTCCTCGGCGCTCTCGCGCAGCTCGAACGAGGTGTCCTGGAACGCGCCCACCTGCGACGGGTCGATCGGGCGATCGACCGGGTGGCGCTCCACGTTCACGTGCTCTTCACGCAGGCTCACGCTTTCCTGCACCGGCGTTTCGACGAGGCGCTGGTAGATGCGCACGCCGCCGCGCTGCACGGTGCGCTTGCCCACGCGCAGTTCTTCCTGCATCACGGGGATCACCTGCGATTCCGTGTCGGCTCGTTGCAGCGAGCCGGTATCGCTGAGACCCTGCACCGAACCCTGCGTGCCGGTCAGCGAAACGCCCTGCGTGCCGGACACCGTGGTACCGCCGGACAGCGAGCTGCCCTGCCAGCCTTCGCTCTGCTGCGAGGCGCCCAGTTGCGCACCGCCGGTGCGTGCGGCCGCCGGGTTCCAGCCGCTCGCTTCCCACTGCGAACGCTGCTCGTCGATGTCGATCGGGCCGAAGCGTTCGATGATGTCGGCCGCGTCCTCCACCTGGTCCTGCGTGGCGGTCTGCACGGTCAGCACCACGTTGCCGCGGTTGACGGCTTCGCCATAGACCTGGCCATCGTCGTCATCGTCGCCGAACATATTGCCGAAGAAGTTCTTGATGCTGTCGCCAATCGAGTGCTCGCCACTGGCGCTGGTGCTGGTACTGGTGCCCGACGTGGCCGTGGTGGCATCGGCCGTGGACGAGCTGCTGGCGTTGATGTGGACCGACCCGGCGGCAATGCCCGAGCTGATCAGTTCGTCACGTGCGCGTTCTGCGTCGGCACGGTTGTCGAAAACGGCTGCTAGCGTATGGCTCATGGTTGCTTTCTCCTATTTTTCAGGTTGGTCAGGGGATATCGTTCCGCGCGGCTTCGTCGAACGCCTCGACCTGCACGTCCTCCACCCGCAGCGAGACGGTTTCCCGGTACTCCTGCTGCTTGCGTACCCGCGTGATACGGAGTTCTTCCTTGATGCGGAAGCGCTTTTCGATCACCAGGATCTCTTCGAGCACCGGAACCACGAGCACGTCACCCTCGTAGCGCGACGGCGGCGCTTCCGACACCACGCGGTCGACGGGCACGCGCTGCACGTCGAGCTCCTCGTGCCAGAGTTGCTCGCGGATTTCCGCGGGCTCCTCGGTCACGTTGCGGGTGACGCGAACGCCCCGCCCCGTGTCCACTACATGTGTCGTGACCTCAAGTTCTTCGCGGATGACGGGCACGGCAACGGCGCCTTCCACGACCTCGGTGGTTTCCGGTGGTTTGTTCATGGACAAAAAGTCTACGTGGTTTGGCGTCCGGATGGCGCTCCTTTGCCCAGCAGCATGATTGCCGGCGTTTCCGGCGCGGCGCGGATGCGCATTGGACAGGCAGGCTGACGGTGGCTTGCCGCGAGACATTCCAGCCTGATAACGGGCCGTTGACCCGACAATGATGCGCTTGCCGAGGCACCGCAAAAGGAACGGCGCACGGCCTGACGGCATCGCCGCGTTGCCGTCAGGCCGCCCTGGCCGGCACCACGCAATCGACGAACTCGAATCCGCTGAAATCCTCGCGCACTTCCTCGCCGAACGCGTGCGCCCAGTCGTCTTCCTCGTCGCGGTACCAGTGCAGGCGCACCTCGTTGCCGAAGATGGCGGCATCGTTCAGCGTTTCCAGCAAGGCTGCCAGCATCGCCGCGCTGGGCGCGTCGATGGAGGCGAGCGCCACGTGCGCATCGATGGACCGGCCATCGCACAAGGCCAGCCAGGCGCGCAGCCGTTCCAGCACCGGCGCATAGAATGCCGCGGCGTCGGGCGGGCTGCAGGGCCCGCGCAACGACAGGTGGTGCCGGGCGAAGTCGAACGATATTTCGGGCGAGTCGGGCGATGCGGCGATGAAGAACGGTTCCATGGTGGGCACTGGGATAAACCGGCTATTCTAGTGATGCATCATGACAGCGCCATGACCTCCTGCGGCGCCAGTACCGACATCAGCTGCGGCCGGGCCAGCAGGTTGCCGACCTGGCGCACCGGCAACGGGGCGGCGAACAGGTAGCCCTGCCCCTCGTCGCAGCCCAGCGCGATCAGCGCGGCCAGCTGGCCGGCCGTTTCCACGCCCTCCGCCACCACTTCCATGTCCAGCGCCTTCGCCATCGACACGATCGCCTGGAACAGCACGCGGCCTTCCGGCGACACCGTCAGCTCCGACGTGAAGGCGCGGTCGATCTTCAGCACGTCCATGTTCAGCCGCTGCAGTTGCGCCAGCGACGAATAGCCGGTGCCGAAGTCGTCGACGTGCAGCCTCACGCCCAGTTCGCGCAGCGCGGCCAGCTCGCCACGCACGTCCACCCCTTCGGCCAGCATCGCCGATTCGGTGATCTCGACTTCCAGCATGGCACCGGACAGGTGGTGGCGCGCCAGGTGCATCGCCAGATGGGCGTGCACCCCGCCGTGGCCGAACTGGTGGGCCGAAACGTTGATCGACACGGGCACGATCGCCAGCCCGGCGCCCCGCCACAGGGCCAGTTGCCGGCATGCCTGCTCGATCACGAAGCGGCCGATCGCGCCGATCAGGCCGCACTCTTCCGCGATCGGAATGAACTTTGCCGGTAGCACCATGCCCAGTTCCGGGTGGTGCCAGCGCAGCAGCGCCTCCATGCTGCACAGCCGGCCCGTGGCCAGGTTCACGCGCGGCTGGTAATACAGCTCGAACTGTGGCGCGTCGGCTTGCTGCGCCACCGCGACCTGCAGGCTGTGCCGCAGCTGGACCCGCGCCGTGGCGGCCACGTACAGATCGGGATCGAAGAAGCGGTAGTGGCTGCCCTGCTCCCGCTTGGCCGCGCACATGGCGATGTCGCCGTGCCGCAGCAGCGTGGCGGCATCCTCGCCGTCGCGCGGGTAGCAGCTGATGCCGATCGATGCGCCGATCGTGCAGCGCGCGCTGCCCAGGTCGTATGGGCGCGACAAGGCTGCCGCCACCCGCCCGCCGATCGCGGCCAGTTCCTCGTCGGACCCGCCCGGGGCGATCACCACGACGAATTCGTCGCCCCCCAGGCGCGCCACGATATCCTGCGGCCGCAGCAGGCCGCCGAGGCGCAACGCGGCCTGCTTCAGCAGGTCGTCACCGGCGCCGTGGCCATGGATCTCGTTGACCTCCTTGAAGCCATCCAGGTCGACCAGCAGCAGCGCCAGCGTGCCGTCGCGCTGCGCCGCTTCCTCAATTGCCCGGGGAACGAAGCGCGTCACCCACGGCCGGCTCGGCAAGCCGGTCAGCGTGTCGTAGTTGGCCAGGTACAGCAGCTCGCTTTCGTAGGCCTTGCGCTCGGAAATGTCCTGCAGCGTGATCGCCAGGCCGTTGCCGACCCGGACGATGCGCCGCCGGCCCCACGTGATCTGCATGCGCCGCCCGGCCGGCATCTGGCGCTCGTCTTCGTAAATGCCTTCCTGCATGGCCGCGTGGTAGGCCTCCAGCATGGGGCCGCCGTGCTCGCGCTCGATGACGGAAATACGCCGGCCGATCAGGTCGTCGCGGCCGCCGCCATAGAACGAGGCGCCGCGCTCGTTGCAGTCCACCACGATGAAATCGACGACGGCGCCCGTCGTGTCGCGCACCGCCTGCGCCATGTAGAAACCATCCTTGGCGTTCTCGGTCGCCGTCCGGTAGGCCGTGCGCACTTCTTCCTCGGCGGCGCTGCGCGCCTGCTGGCGCCGCAGGGCCAGCGCCAGCGCCAGCGACGCGAGCAGCATGCCCGCCGAGATCACGGCCCACACCCGCCGCGCCGCGGCGGCCCGCTCCCGGGCGGACGCCAGCGCATCGGCGGTGGTCTTGCCCGCCAGCGCCACCACGGGGTAGACGGCCGAACGGTGCCATCCCAACAGGCGCGGCGCGCCATCGGTGAAGCCGGTGCCGGGCAGCGGGGCGGCGCCGTCGACGCCAGCGATCGCGGGTGCGGTACGGAACAGCGACGCATCGCGACCGGCACCCGGCGCCTCGAGCCGCACCTCGCCCGGGTCCGCCGGCAGTCCGGCCAGCGCCACCAGGCCATGCCGGCCGAGCACGCGCTCGTTATGGAACGCGGTCAGGTACTCGGCGGCGACGACGAGCGACACGATACCGGCGAACTCGTTGTCCGGCGATTCGAGGCGCAGCGTCATCCTGACCTGGCGCTGGCGTGCCGCGGGGTCGCCCGGCACGGCGCCGATCCGCAGCGCGCTGGAATTGTTTTGCCGGTGATACCGCAAGGCGGGATCGGCCGGGTCCGGCACGGCGCGGGCACGCCGCGGGATGGCCGACACAGTCCGCCCGCCCGCGTCGACGATGGCCACCTCGACGAATGCCGCGTCGATGAACATGCCGTCGCGCCGCAGCGCCCGCAGGTCCAGCTGCCCCCCGGCCTGCTCCCACGCGTGTTTCAGCTGGATCGCAGCCTGCTCCATCTGGGCGATCGAGCGGGTGGCATACTGCTCGTAGGCCTCGGCATAGGAGCGCACCTCGCGCAGCGCGTCGCGCTCGGCCAGGGCGCGGTCGTGGCCGAGCTGCGCCTCCATCACGAGACCGTAGGCGGCAGTGGCGAGCAGTGCCACACACGGGGCGAGCGCGGGCAACCAGGCATGCGGCAGGGCTGGCGCAAATGGGAGCGCAAACGAGCGCGCGAACGGGCGTGCAACTGAGCGTGCAAGTGAGCGTGCGAAGAGCATAGTTGCACATGGTAAATGGCAGATATGACAGCGCCATGACCAAGTGGCAGCCGGGTGCCCGCCGGGTGCCCGTAGTGCTGCCCAGCCGGGCGACGGATGAGAACGCTAACTTGTATAGTACAAACCACGAGTTACCGGAAGTTCCTGCGGTGCTCATTCCTCTAATACCGCCCAGCGCCACTGCGCACGGGCTTTTTGCGACGGAGATTCCATGGAAACTGAACTGAAGCTGACGGTTGCCCAGGGCGACCTCGACCGGTTGCGCGACCATGCGCTGCTTGCTGGCATGGCCGGCGCCACGCCGGAAGAACATCAATTGCGCGATACCTATTACGACACGCCGCGCCTCGACCTGTGGCACAACGGCCTGACGCTGCGCGTGCGGGCCGATGGCGATACGTGGATCCAGACCGTCAAGACAGCGTCGGCCGGATCGGCCGGCCTGCACGAGCGCGGCGAGTGGGAATCCGCGCTGGCCGGGCCGGAGCCGGACCCCGTCAACCTGGCGCGGC
This sequence comes from Pseudoduganella lutea, assembly GCF_004209755.1. Taxonomy (NCBI): domain Bacteria; kingdom Pseudomonadati; phylum Pseudomonadota; class Betaproteobacteria; order Burkholderiales; family Oxalobacteraceae; genus Pseudoduganella; species Pseudoduganella lutea. The sequence goes on from NZ_CP035913.1 coordinate 7,180,109, forward strand.
AGGTGAAGCAGAAGCGCATCGCCGAACTGCTGCGCACGCCGGACATCGTCAACCAGTTGCGCCCCGTGTTCAACAACACCACGCGCCGCACGCAATGGAACGTGGAGCTGCCCGAAGGCCAGCAGGTCGAATGCGTGCTCGACGCCGGCGATATCCACGTGGGTGGTCGCAACGCCCCGATCGGTGAACTGGAACTGGAACTGAAACGGGGCGATCCCACGCCCCTGTTCGAGCTGGCGCTGGCGCTGCACGCGGAGATCCCGCTGCGGATCGCCAACGACAGCAAGGCCGCGCGCGGCTACGCACTGCTCGACGGCGAAGCACCGGCCCCCGTCAAGGCCGTGCCCGTGCACCTGACGAAGAAGATGCGGCTCGAAGAAGCGTTGCAGTGCATGGGCCTGAACTGCCTGCAGCAGCTCGAGGCCAACGTGCCCGGTGTGCTGACGGGCAGCGTGGAGAGCCTGCACCAGATGCGCGTGGGCCTGCGCCGGCTGCGCGCGCTGCTCGACATGTTCGAGGACATCGCGCCGCTGCCGGAGACGGTCCGCGACAGCCTCGAATGGCTGGCCGGCGAACTGGGTGCGGCGCGCGACTGGGACGTGCTGGCCGGCACCACCATCGAACAGATCCAGGGTGCCGACCTGGGCACGCTGCGCGCCACGGCCGAACAGCGCGCCCGCGACCTGCACCGCGCGCTGCTGCCCGCGCTGTACCAGCCCCGTTACACGCAGCTGATCCTGCAACTGAACGGCTGGTTCTACGGGCGCCAGTGGCGCGCGGGCGGCGCGCTGCCGGCCGATTCGCCGCTGCGCCAGCGGGCCCGCGATGCGATGGCACCGTTGCTGGAGAAAGCCCAGCGTCGCCTGCGCAAGCGCATCGAGGCGCTGGACGAGAACGACGCGCCGGCCCGCCATCGCGTGCGCATCGCGGCAAAGAAGGCACGCTACGCGGCCGAATTCTTCCACGACCTGCTGCCCGCCAAGGCCGCGAAGCCCTATATCCGCGCGCTGTCCGCGTTGCAGGACAAGCTCGGCCTGCTCAATGACCTGGCCGTCGCCGGCACGCTGTTCGACGAGCTGGAACAGCGCGGGCCGACCGATGACCTCAAGGAAGGCCTGACCTACGCACGCGGCTACGTGAATGCCATGGCGGCGGCGGAGAGCCACCACCTGGGCGGCGCATTGCACCAGATCGCCCGGCTGAAGATGACGGGGTAAATCCAGCTCGCGTGCCTGCATGCACCCAAAAGCAAGGGGCTGGGGTCAGACCCCGGGCTTTGCCGGGATTTCAAGGAGCACCGCTCCTTGCCGGCAAAGCGGTGCTGGCCTGCAGGCCAGCGCTCCTCCCTGACCCCGGCTTCTGCCGTTGGGTTCGAGCAGCTCAGCGGCCGAAGCGGAAATAATCGAACTCGGCGTGGCCGGCGCGGGTGGCCGTGTACGACGGCGTGCCGCCCGGCGCCTGCGCGAACAGGCCCACCTGCGTGCCGACCCAGCGGCCCGGTTGCGTGATGAACGGCGTGCCGAGCGGCTGGAAGTTCACGCCATCCACGCTGTAGCTGGCCGTGACGCGGGCGTGCGTCGAGCGAAGCATCGAATGCCAGTAATGGGGCACCTCCGGCGCCGGTTCCGCCACCTGCACGGGGGTGAACGACAGTCGCACGTGCACCGGGCCCTTCACCTCGACGGGCGCCGTCAGCACCGTCTCCGAACCCTGCTGGATCTTGCCGCCATTTACGCCGAGATCCGCCTTCAGGCGCGTGACGTGCACCAGGCGCTGGCCGGCCACCGTGTTTTCCAGGCCGATCCACGCATAGTCGTAACCGTATGCCACCAGGCCGGCGCGTTCGCCCGCCTGCCCGCCCGGCTTCAACGTGATGGCCGTGGTGGCGGAGAATGTCATGCCGGGCAGCTTTTGCGTGAGCAGGTGGCCCGCTTCCCACAGGTTGGCCGGCGACGACACGGCTTTCAGGCGCAGGTGGCCCTTCACCGATGTGTCGACCCAGTCCGCCATCGGGTTGGCCATCCATTGCCAGCCCAGGTGGTAACCGTCGTCGAATTCATCGCTCGTCACCGGAACGCTCACCGGCTGGACGGCGACGTTCGGCTTCCTGTGCCGAGTGACGGGCGCGCCATACGGCGCCTTGCCTTGCCGGACCCCGATCAGCGGCCAGTCATCGGCGCCCCATTGCATCGGTTGCAGGTAGACGCGGCGGCCATACGAATCGGCGTCCGAGAAATGCACGAACCAGTCCTCGCCCGCCGGGGTATCGACCCAGGCGCCCTGGTGCGGGCCGTTGATGGGCGTGTCGCCCTGGTCCATCACGTTGCGGCCTTCGTACGGGCCTTCGATATGCCGGGCACGGAACACGCCCTGCCAGCCGCCCTTGACGGACCCGGAAGGCACGAACACGTAGTACCAGCCATTGCGCTTGTACAGCTTCGGGCCTTCGGTGGTGAACCATGGCATGGGGCCCTGCGACGTGGCCACCTTCGGCAGCCTGTCGCCATCGATGATGCGCTTCTCGCCGGGCAGCGTGCGCTTGCCGTCCGCGCTCATCTTCTTCAGCGTGATGACATTCTTGAAGCCGGCGCGCGACCCGGCGAAGCCGTGCACCAGCCATGCCTGGCCATCGTCGTCCCAGAATGGCGCGGGATCGATCGCGCCTTTCGCATCGTCGACCAGCACGGGCGCCGTCCACGGCCCTTTCGGGTCGGTGGCACTGACCATGAAGATGCCGAAGTCCGGGTCGGGATAATAGATATGGAAGCGGCCGTCGTGATGGCGGATGGCGGGCGCCCACACGCCGCCGCCATGCCGCGGTACCGCGTGGTGCGCTTCGGGCACGTTCTTCTCCAGCGCGTAACCCAACAGCGACCAGTTCACCAGGTCCTTCGAATGCAGCACGGGCAGGCCGGGCACGTTCGTGAAGCTGGACGCGGTGAGATAGAAGTCCTCGCCCACCCGCACCACGTCGGGGTCCGAGTAATCGCCGGCCAGGATCGGGTTGATATAGGTGCCGTCGCCCTGGTCGGGAGACCAGATCCCCGCCGGCAGCGGCGCCGCGCGGTAACCATCCTTGCCGGCGGGCTTGCCCGAGGGCGTGGCGCCATAAGTGGGAGCATGCACCGCGGGAAGGATGATGCTGGCGGCCAGCAGCACGCTGGCGAAGGTCGTGGGTCGCAATGTCGTCTCGTGTGGTGGGTGATCATCGGCCTGCCGGGGCCGCGGCCCGCGCGCGCGGTCGTGTCAGCGCATTTCGCCAACGACGTGATGATAAGCGCAACCATTGACGCTGTCAGCGCCATCGGGACCATGCGGGCGAACTGCTCACCCGGTTGATCCGTCTCCTGCCGCTGTCAGTTACCCTTTGCAGGCGGCGGTGCGCCGCTTCTGGGCGTTCCGGGCCGAACGCAGGCGCACCACGCCATAGACCAGCGCGAGCCCCGCTCCCAGCATGCCCAGCGTTGCCGGCTCAGGCACGGGTGCCGGCTGCGCCAGCTCGGTATCGGGGAAGGGATTGCGGCCCGTCAGGCCGGGCCCGTGCACGGCTGAACCGAATGGCGACATGAATGCCGACGATGTTGCCACCGATGGTGCCGGAGCCCCCGCCACCTGGGCCATGGCATCCGCCGCGGCCACGTCGTCCGGCGAAGCGATCCAGCTCCCGCGAGGGGCCGGGGCAGCCGGCAAGGCAGCCGGCGCCGCCCCGGCTTGCGTACCGCGGCCGCCACCCGAGGCAACGCGGCGCACGCGGCTGATGTTGCTGCAGATTTGCGGCACGATCAGGCAATGATCGCCCACGCAGTACACCTTGGCCGGCTCGCGCGCAGTAGCGCTCCAGCCGTCCCGCGTCACGTGGTCGCATACCGTGCGCTGGCCGAAATGCATGCCGGTGATGTACGGGTCGTAATCGAACCGCCCGGAAATATGGTCGCGCCCGATCGTTGCAGCATCGTCGGCACGGCCGGCCTCGATCTTCGCCACCAGCGCAGTGCGAACCGGCGCGGGGATATCGACATAGCGGGACACCGCGGCGCTGACACTGCCACGATACGGGTTCCTGCCAGGGCTGTTCCAGGAGCAGTTCGACAGCATGGCGGTAGCAACGACCGCACTGGCAACAAGGGTAGACATAACTAAAGCACTATTGAAACGGGGTAACTTTGAGTATATCCCAGCGACAACCCTATTACAATCTTGCAACTGAATTCCTGTGGGTATTATGGTACGGCCATGGGAAAGTGTTGCAGCATGGATTCTTAATAAGTTGAAGTTGTCGCACGGCAGCTTTTCGATGGTACGATGGCTTCCGTGGCCGAGCCAACGCCACCATTGCCCGGTGCCCTTTTCGCCACCCGGACGGCCGCGATGGCATGCCGTCTGTCTCCCCGCCATCGAATCGCACGGTGCCCCGGCGCCAGTTCCTGAACATGTCCCTATTATTAGCTTCGGCCGCCGTGACGGCAGCCGCCATGGTGCCTGCCTGCTCGTGGAATATGCCCGGCCGCCATCCATATCGCGGTACCGCGACAGAGGCCGTATCCCGGTATGTCGACATCCCCGCCGCGACCCGGCACCGCCTCGCCGCGAAGATCGATGCCGGCAATGCCGACGATGACGTTGTCATCACCCGCGATGCCATCGAAGGGCGCGCCAGCTATGCGCCTGCCATCTCCGCCATGCATTTCGGCCGGCAGACCGTGTGCGAGCGCGTCACTCGGGAACGCTGGCCAGCAAGCGCGCGCGAGCCGGCGAAAGTGTACTGCGCCGATGGTCACTGCCTGATCGTGCCTCGCATCTGCAACAATATCAGCCGGATTCGCGTAGCCGGCGGTGGCGCCGGAAGCGGCATTGCGGGCCCGGCAAAAGTCACGTCGCCACAAGTGGCGCGGCCCGGCTCGATTCCCGAACCGGCCGGCGCCCCCGAAGTCGATATCGAGGCAGCCGACGCGATGGCACAACTGGCCGCCAGCGCGCCAGTTGCGCCGCCGCCCTCGTTGCCGGCAACCGCGTTCGGCAACTGGACTCCCGGCCCCGGCCCGGCGGTCGGCGGCCTGCCCGGCGACATTGCGCCGATGCCCGTCTCGGCCATTCCAGAACCAGCCGGCTGGATGATGTTTTTCGCCGGCGTGGCCGGCGTGCTGGTTTACTCGCGTTTCCGCCGCTAGCGCATCACCCGGTGACGGCGTGGTCATCAGGAGCGATGGATTTCCGTGTCGGCCTGGCCGTCAGCTATCGGCGGGCGTGGGCTCGTAATTGCCGATGAACGCGCCGTGCACCTTGTCGATGCGCTTGTCGTCCATGCCGGTGATCTCGAAACGCCAGTGCTCCCACTCGACCACGTCGCCGGCGGCCGGCAGGCGCCCCAGCAGCAGCATGATCATGCCGCTGATCGTGTGGTAATGGCCCTTTTCTTCTTCCGGCACGGAGCGCAATCCGAGCCGGTCCTTCAGCTCGTGGACGGGGATCGTGCCGGCCAGCAGCCACGTACCGTCCGGCTGCTCGACCGCCCACGCTTCTTCCACGTTGCGGGGCGTGAATTCGCCGGTCAGTGCCTCGAGCATGTCCTGCACGGTGACGATGCCTTCGATATCGCCGTATTCGTCGATCACAAAGACCATCTGCATGCCGCTGGCGCGGAACTGTTCGAGCAGGCCCATGCCCGTCAGCGTTTCCGGCACGTAGACGGCCGGCTGGGAAATGGCCGCGAAATCGGGCACCTGCCCCTTGGCCAGCACGGCCAGCGCCTGCTTGGCGGTGACCACGCCGAGCACGTTGGCCAGGCCGCCATCGCACACGGGGAAACGCGAATGCTCCGAGTCGAGCAGGCGTGACAGGTTTTCATCGACGGGCAGGCGCACGTCCAGGAAGACGATGTCCGACCGGGGAATCATCAGCGAGCCGAGCTTGCGGTCGTCGAGGCGGAACACGTTGCGCACCATGTCGTGCTGCTGCTGTTCGATGGCGCCGCTTTCCGAGCCCTCTTCCAGCATGGCGTGGATCTCTTCCTGCGTGACGCTGGCCTGCGCCGTCTGGCGCACGCCCATCACGCGCAGGATCGCATGGGTCGAACCGGTGAGCAGCATCACGAACGGCCGCGTCACCACGGCCAGGCTCTGCATTGGCCGCGCCACCAGCCGCGCCACCACTTCCGGGGCGATCTGGCCAAGCCGTTTCGGCACCAGTTCACCCACCACGATCGACACGTAGGTAACGACGACAACCACGAGCGCGGTGGCCGTGATCTCGGCCGGCTGCACGTTCATGCCAAGGCCCATCAGCCACAGCGCCAGCGGCCTGGCCAGCACGGCTTCGCCGACGATACCGTTCAGGATGCCGATCGACGTGATGCCGATCTGCACGGTGGAGAGGAAGCGCGTGGGGTCTTCCGCCAGTTTCAGCGCCGCGGCCGCGGCATGGTCTCCCTCGGCCGCCAGCTTCATGAGCTTGCCCCTGCGGGCGGTCACCAGCGCGATTTCCGACATCGCGAACACACCATTCAACACGATCAGGCCGATCAGTATCAGCGGCTCCACACACTGCCCTTCATCCAATGCGAAGCGTGCATCGTAGCATGCGGGAAGGAAGTGCAGCGCGGCAACAGGCCGACACGCCGGGCCAGGCAGGTACCTGTCCGCACGGTGAGCTCTGGGCTGTCCGGTTTCCTCCAGAACCAACTTCTGGTTATCGTACCGTCGGTCTAAAAGAAAGACGGGCTCGCCTTTGAATTGATCAAAGACCTGGTTTGGCCTCTGATACGGTTTTGATGGCCTGGCACCGAAAGAGACCCGACGCTGAAATGCAGATTACTTCGTCCGATGCGTATGACTTTTTTTGGGAAAGCCCGGCGCCCATTTTGGGGTTCCTTCTTCGTACTGGTTGTTGGTCAACCGGCGCCGGTCACTGCCATCCGCACGCATCACGTAGAGGTCACCGTAAGGCTGTGGATTGTAGGGGTGCAGCACCGCTTCATCGCGAAAGCCGTGGATACCGCTCGCGAAGGCGATCCACTCGCCATCGGGTGACCAGCTGTTGTGCGCATCATTGCCTGGAATATGCGTAAGACGCGTGAGTTGAGACCCATCCGGGCGCACCGTGTAAATTTCGTAGTCACCGGTCCGATTGCTGGTAAAGCTGATGAGGTCGCCTTTAGGTGACCATGATGGAAAATTATCCTTGATGACGGTACCGGGGATATGCCGCATCACGCGGCTGCTTACGTCGATGATGAGCAACCCATCCTTCCCCACACCGTTGCCGGCACCACGGAATACGATCTGTTTGCCATCGGGCGACCAGCTTGGCAATCCATAATTTCCGGACCCGTCGGTCAAGATCCGCAGATCACTGCCATCGATATTTATGACCGCTATGTCTGCCAGTGCCCGCCCTTGCGTGCCCTGGAAAAAGTTCCCGAGACCGAATGCGATCAGCTTTCCAGAAGGTGAAACCTCTGGCGCGAGCGCGCTTCGCTTTTCGTCATGAAAGAGGGTTCGCCGGCCGCTGCCATCGCTAGCGGTGCTGATGATATCGTTGTGTAAGATGCCTGCGGTCTTATCGTTCTGTACGAGCACATCACCGGAGGGTAGCCACGAGGGAAACACGCCGGTGCGCACCAGATTGAAGGCTGGGTCAAGGCTCTTCCAATGCTGGAATGGCGGCCACGGGACGATCGCTTCGCGATGAAATACCATTTGCGTGGCATCTTCCGACCAGCTTGGACTGCTAACCTCACCACGCAGCACGGTAGGGCCACTCAGCATGGATAGCCCGCCATCCGGCCCACCGTTGATAAAGGCCAGATTCTTGTCTGTCAGCCAGCGCGGCGAGGTTTTTTCGCCGGGCCCGTGGCTGATCACCGTACGCGTTCCACTAGCTAAATCTATGGTTATCAATTGGGTGATCCCGCGCAAACGTTTGGGATGCACGATCTTATTTACGTTGTCGATATCGCTGGCATAGAACACCACTGACTTGCCGTCACGCGACCAGCTGGGACTGCCTTCGAACTGACCGGTTTCGCCAATACGGCGCAATTGCGTTCCATCAGGCCTGACCAGATAGATAGCGGTGGAGTGCAAGACACTGAAACTAAGACGCGGATTTATGGAATCCCTGTCCGAGGAAAATACCAGCCATTGCCCATCAGGCGACCATGTCGGACGAAAGTCTCCGCCCGCATGTTGCGTCACGTTTGTGAGCGCACGGGTTTCAAGGTTCAATATCCAGATATCTGGCTGACCCGCCCGGTCCGATACAAAAGCAAGCCGGCTGCCGTCGGGCGATACGGCAGCCTGATCATCGAAGGCCACGCCCCCAACGAGCAGTTCGCGCCCACTGCCGTCAAGGCGCATACGGTAAATATCGGCTGAGCCTTCGCGCTCGGAGGTAAAGGCGACCCATTTGCCGTCGGGCCAGAGGGTGGCGTTGTAATTGCTCCAGGATTCGGCCAATAGCGGGCGGGCGCCACTGCCGTCCCCCGAGCAATGTACAAGTCGGTGCGGGCGGGACCGAAGCTGGCAAATCCGAGGGTGTACGCACCTGATGGCGGATCGTCAGAGGCCAGCACCGTGGTGGACGTCGCTATTAAGCATGCAATCAACAATCGTTTCATGGGTTCCTCACGCGAAATCCAACGATTAACATGATCACTTAAGCGCCTATGAAAATTTGTATCGGCGCTTACATTCATTGCGTTTGGGTCAGTACCGACATCAATAAACAGACTAAGGCGTCGCACTTCCCGTACCTTTCACTCACGGAACGGCACAGTGGCTCACGGTATGTCGACACATGAATTTGAAGTAATTCCGAAACTGCTGTGTCCGTGTAATTTTCCCGACTCGGGACGCTCGCGTAGAGTAAAGCTCTGCCCTGGCATTGCGCTGGGCAGTTGGCACCTGGCTAAACTTACGCCCCTTTCCAGCGGTATGACGCATTCATTTAGGAAATCCGCGCCAACTTCAACACGGTGGGGAGGCCGGCTTACGCCAGGCACGGCCCTGGCGCGGGAGGGGCCATGCGACGAGGCATATGATCACACGAAAGTAAACAAATAGCGACCAGACCGCGCGGATGGGCTCTCACGTATGCCTTCTGCCGGCGCAGTTGCGGTAGTGGCAGGCAAGGCCAGCCCGTGGAGTTCGACATGGGCTGGCGCAGCGATTGTTACGGTCCCCGGCGCCCTGCCTTTAGCGTCCCAGCCAGATTTCAATGTAGCCCGGCTTGCCGGTCGGATCGACATACTGCTTCGACACCACATTATCAGTGTTCAGATAGAAGCGCATGAACTCTGCAATCTTTTCCGATTGGGCTTTGTCACTGGCGTTGAAATACCGGACTTCCGGGTGATCCGGCCGGCCTGCGTCTTCCTTCACACGCGCTCCGACAAGGCCAAAGCCTGCCGATTTCAATTCCTCCTTCAAGCGCGGGAACTCGATGCTCTTTTCTTTTTCTCCGGCCAGCAGATAAATCCGGCCGTTCTCAACGATAGGCGGGGCCAGTTTGGAACCAGGTACGGTTGGCTCCAACGCCGCCCCGGTTCCCGGCTTACGCGTCTTGAGATAGGATGCCACCCGAGCCTTGATACCGCTATCGGCAACCAGGCCGGCATCGATGAGAAACCCCAGATTGACTGCTGCCTTGTCCGGGTCCCCGGTCTTGATCATTTCCAGCAGCCTCGCCTGCTCGGCCTTTTGCGTTTCCAGATCGCGCAGGGAATTGGCATTGCTGAACGCAACCCATGCGTTGCCGACCGCCGCAATGGAGCCCGCCAGAATGGCCACAATCAAGGGGCTGCGCCAGCTCGACGCTGCCATCTCCTTGCGTTTCAGTTCGAGTTCCGTTTCCTTTAGCAGCAATTCGCGTTCGCGCAGTGTCAATTCGTGCAATCGGACTTCCTTTTCGAAGACCCAGCGTTCCGCACTGATATCAGGAGACGGCGGCGGCGTGATCGTCATAGCTCACCTCTTCGATCAAATTTAATGATGTCCGGGTTGTTGGCTCGACGAAACAATCAGGGTAAGCGATCACGCTGCGGTGCGAGCCGGCCGGCCACTCAGGTCATGCAGGTCCGACCGAAGCGGATCATCGGCAACCATCTCGTTCCCGATTCGCGGCGTCAACTGCTGCACCAGTGACGCTGGGTGCTGACCAACGAGCTAAGGCACGTCCCGGGCAAGCACATCAAGGCGGAGAGTTTCGAAATCCACGTGGCCGTCGCATAACGCGTCCATGCTTGCATATTTTGCCGGTGAGGTCACAGTCTTTTCTTGGCCGATCCAGGCCACTCATCGGAACCGGTGCCGCCCCGGAGCTGACCTTTGAACTTATCATCAACGCGTGTATATAGGGCTGGCCTGACGACCCGTACAACTTCACAAGCACCGTGGTCGCGATCGCCATCGGATCGACATTGTGGTAAATGTTGTGTTCGGCGCCGGCAAAAACAGCCGACCAGGCAAGCCGCATAGCGTCGCCGCACCCACACCTGAACGGCGCACCCGGTCAAAAGGATGGGAAAGCAAGGCTGTAATGGTCCATGCTCCGTACCCGAGAAGCGATGAGGTGATTGCCTAGCACGCTGAGATTGGCCTGGGCTTTCAACGTATTCTGAACACGAAGGACCACGAAGGACCACGAAGCGTATCTACGTTCCGTGGGCGTGCCGGCCCACGTCACCGAACAAGTGCTGCAGACCACCAGACGTCGGCCATTACAGGCCGGCGTACTCCCGTCTTCAGTCCTGGGTGCTGGACGGCCACTGTTTCTGGCCCATCTGCAGCCTCCAAATGTAGGGCAGCTTCTGCCCCAAAAGCGGACATCTTGAGGCGTCTTGCAGACCGCCGAAACCGGCGCGAGTCCGCCGACATCAGGCAACCTCGGATAACGTCCACGGTCATCGGGCGATCAGCTTGTAGCGCGCGACATCGCATGGGCATCTGCGCCAGCCGGAAGACGTAGCGGGACCGATGGGTCTGTTGCTGCCTGCCAGACCGCTTCCGCTACGTCAGCGGGATGCGTCACCATGGTGGACTCGCCCATCCGGCCGAAAATCCCCTGCACGAACTCACTGTAGGCTTCTGGAAAAGCGCCTTCCATACGGGACTGTGCGTTCTTGCTGAATGCGGTTTCCGGCGCACGGCCTGGAATGACCAGATTGACCCGGACATTGAACTGCGCAAGCTCCAGCGCCAGCGATTCCGAGAAAGCATTGACAGCAGCTTTACTGGCTGTGTAGACGGCCAGCAATGGATGAGGTCTGTATGTCGTGGCTGAGGTCACATTAACGATCACACCCGAACGCCGTTCACGGAAATGCGGCAGCATGGCATGGGTCATCGCAATCGTGCCCAGGGTGTTTGTTTCGAATATTTCCCGGATCGTCTCCATCGGCGTCCCTTCAACGATACCGAGCAGGCCCACGCCGGCATTATTCACCAGGACATCGACCGGCCCGATCGATTCAACTGCCTGTTGAATGCTTTCCGGGTCAGTGACGTCGAGTTTCACGACGCGCAGATGTGGCGACTCGGGGAAATTGCCGGGCTTGGGCGAGCGCATCGTTGCAACGACTTGCCAGCCTTTGGCCAAGAAGTAGCCTGCTGTTTCCAAGCCAAAACCCGAAGAACATCCAGTAATCAGAACCGTTTTCATCAATCTATCCTTTCAAATGTGTGAAAACAGAATAGACGATGCAGCCCGGACGATCTACACTCAGAAGTCCATAATTTGTGCGCGGGAGTCCAGCATGGTAGATCCGTTGTCCGAAGTCGTGTCACTCCTCAAGCCAAGTGCCCTTACTCGAAGATCGTGAGCGGGTCTGGCGAGTGGACTGTGCACAGGACCGAATCTGGCAGGCCTTTTTTCTGTGCAGTCATGGAAGGAGAGTGTTCGATCGCTGTCGAGAAGCGTGAGGCCATCCGTTTGCAGCAAGGTGACTTCGTCCTCATCCCTGCAGCCTACTGTTTTGACATGTCGGGCAGTCAGCGGTATGAGAACAAGAACTATCATCCCGAAGATATTTCCATTTTTGATGGCGAAACCAGGCACGGTGACCCGTTGGGGCCCGCAGATGTCCGGCTGTTGGTCGGATACTGCGTTTTCGAGTCGCCGGACGCGATGTTGCTCGTGTCCTTGCTGCCGGACATCCTGCACGTGCGCGGAGAAACTCGTCTGCAGTCAGTAATGGAGCTCGTAGTCAGCGAGTCCCGTGCGAATCGCCCGGCTCGCGACGTCGTTCTCAGACATTTGCTGGAAGTGCTGGTGATTGAAGCATTACGGTCCACAGATGGCGTTTCCTCTTCGCCAGGGCTGGTGCGCGGACTTTCTGACGAGCGGCTGGCAAAAGCGCTACGTTGCATGCATGAGGCGCCGCAGTATCCGTGGACCGTGGCACAGCTCGCGAAGGAAGCCGCCTTGTCACGCTCGACTTTCTTCGAACGCTTTAGTCGAGCAATCGGCTCTGCACCCATGGAGTATTTGCTTGCGTGGCGCATGGCTTTGGCAAAGAGCCTGCTGGGACAAGCGGACCACAGCGTGGCAGACGTCGCCGAGCGGGTGGGCTACAGCTCCGCAAACGCTTTCAGCGTTGCATTCGCCAGGCAAGTGGGACACCCTCCGGCCAGATATGCCCGGTTGAATCGCGGTGTCTCTCGCGGATAGCGGGGGCATTGACGGTGGGAATACCGGCTGTAGCGCCTGATCTGTACGGCAGCTCCCACCCCAAAGCGGACATCTGTTCAAGTATTTATGCAGTGCCGCTAGTCGAGTGACCATCCACTAATGAAGCCGATCAGTGCGGTTCAATGGCGTGTTTTGTCGTTGACGACAGGACGTTCAGGAATAATTTTATGCAGCACAAAATATGACTTCAATTCTTCGGAATCTCCGTATCCATTTACCTCAGCCACATCACCTTGCGGATTGAAAACAAAAAGAAATTCACCCAGGTGGCGATCGCAATTTAATTCGACTAGCCGAATTAAATACATCATACCTCCAGGACGGAATTGGGCAAGGTTTTCCGGACTTTTGGAGAGCAGAACGCCAGCGCGCTCCTCGGGTAACAACGACCATTTGGCTCGGCATCTTTGCGATCTGCTGCTTGTTTTCCAACTTATCAATCCGGGTTCTATTTTCAAATCGGCATAAAGAGCCTGCGCATTTCTGCTGCTTGCCACATACCTCCCGAGAAGGATGCTGGGATGGGAAAAATCAGCGAAAGCATATACTGATAATGATGACATTAACAGAACCATGCTGATTGCAATCCAAACATTATAAATTTTCTTCATTATCTTGGTCTTTACGATGTCAATTCCATCTACTGAGCAAGGTAGCCATAGCGAGTTGGTATGCTATGGCGCCTTCCGCCCCGAAGCGGCCGCTCAGGATTGCTGGCTCTCCTATCGACGTGCGCGACGTAGCCGCTTCCCTGGAACACCGAAGTATCTGTCCGCTGACCGCCGACCAGAAGCATCCTCGACGGTCACCAGGAAATGCGGTCCGTAAGCAGCATCGGTTCCGAATCGGACTTGCAAAACGCGAACGACGCCAGGTTCAACACCGTGTTTCGCACAGAATTCCGGAAGTACGTCTCTATAGAGGCAAACTGCGCGAGCGAGGCTGGGGGACACTGGCGATCCAGCAGTAGTACCACTCAGAAAATCTACATGAACAAACCCTTCTGCTGAGGCAGCGGCTTCTGCAAACACATCCATCGCATAGTATCCGACCAAAAGGCCAATTCCGCTCGCGAAGGAGTCTGCAAAGTTATGTCCAATCGCTTTGATCGTTCCCAGCTTTGCCATTATTTCTTCAGACCTATGTGCATGCTACTGGTGAGCTATAAACTGTACGGCGGCTTCTGCCTCAAAGCCGACAGAAGAAGAGTGTTAGTCAGATGGTAGGATAGCCGGTCGCAGCCGCTTCGAGGACGAGTCGGTCGTACTGGCGATGTGATCCCAACGCTTGAATCAGAGCCGGGGAAAGTGGCTCATGCAGGTAGACACGGGCTATGGCCTCAATGGGGGTCTTCACCTCGTAGTAGTGCTCGGCAAAGTCAAAGTAGGTTTGCGGGCCACCCATGTAGTACGAAAGCATCCACGACGAGCCATCCGGGTCGCTCGCCACAGGATAAGCGATCTCACCCTGAATCCAAGCCTGAGCACCTACCGCAAACCAAATACAGAAAGTCGTATCGTCGATATGAAAGGCCGGCTCGGTCAACGAGGACGAAAATTGGGTTGGGACATGCTCCAGGACGCCCGGCCAGATTTTCGGAGGATCGGACACCCACGGCGACATCGCGGATTCGTGATCGAACCCTCGTATAAAACATCCTGCTTGATCGAAGACTGCAAAGAGATCGTCGCCTTGACCGTTGCGCATCGATCCCATCTGGGCACCAAGGGACCAGCCGGCATCGAAAGAAAAGTACCTGTAATCCCACCCCTCTTCCAATATTGCATCCAGCATTGCGAGGGACTGCATGACGCGTTTCAGCGTATCCGGTGGGGGAAGATCGAATGCAGGTCGTGAAAGCATGGTTTTCTATAGCTGATATGTCTGCTTCTGGCCGATCATGGCCGGTCGAAGAGCTCACTGTACAGGAGCATCCTTGTACCGGCCAGCGTGCGGTGGCGATCTCGCAGGATGGTACCGACCAACGTCGTTCTGACCCGATCAACTTGCCTGGCTCCAGTAAAGTCGGACTCGCCCATCAAGGCACGCCGGCAGTGGATTTCGCACGGTTGCGGTAGTAATCGGTCAGCACGCCGAACGCCTCCTTGCGCACGCCCGTCTCGGACACGAGGCCCTTGCGGTTCCAGCCGTTCTGGAACACCGGATGCTCGCGCCGCGGGGAGCGGAAGTCCTTCAGGATCCACGGCGACAGGCCGCGCAGGGTCGGGATCCGGTCGGCCATCGCCAGCGTCTGGCGGTAATACTGCGCCTGGTACTCCTCGGTGAATTTCTTCATGCCGTCATTTCGATAACCGGCCAGCGCGTCGGCGCCGAACTCGGACAGGATCAGCGGCCGGTCGGCCGGCACCCGCCACTTCAGCGCGGGCAGCGCGTCGAGCGTGTCGTTGCCGTACCAGCCGGCATAGGTGTTCACGGCGAGCACGTCGAGCTTGTCGACCAGCGGGTCCTTGATGACGGTGACATCCTCGCCGTTTTCCTTGCTGCGCTCGACCAGCAGCGCGGCGCTCACCAGCCGCGTGGGATCGATCGCGCGCACATTGTCGGCCATGGCGCCGTGGAAGGCGGTGCGGGCCGGCGATACGGGCGTTTCATTCCCCACGCTCCACAGCACGACGGCGGCGCGATTGCGGTCGCGGTAGATCGTCTCGGCCTGCATTGCCAGCGCCTTGCGCAGCACGGCCGGGTTTTCCCAGTCCACCGTCCAGTACACTGGGATCTCGCTCCATACCAGCAGGCCCATCTCGTCGGCGAGCCGCACGGTGGTTTCCGAATGGGGATAATGCGACAGCCGCACGTAGTTCCCCTGCAGGCCGTGCTTGATCTCGGTGAACAGCGCGCGCGACGCCTGTTCCGTCATGTTGCGGGCCGGGTTCGGGCCGAACTCCTCCTCGTGCAGCGAGATCCCGCGCAGGAAGATCGGCTTGCCGTTCAACAGGATCTGGTTGCCCTTCACGGCGATCGTGCGAAAGCCGATGCGGTCGCGTACCGTGTCGCCCGCCGCGGTGAAGCGCACGTCGTACAGCTTCGGGCTGTCCGGCGACCAGCGCTCCAGTCTCGGCGCGGCGATGTCGAACACGGCCCGGCCACCGGCATCCGTTTTCGCGGTGGCCGTGGCGACCGCGCCGATGGCGACCGTGACGGCCTGCCCTGCCGCCTTGTCTCCCTGCAGCCGTACTTCGCCCACGATACGGCCATCGGCTTGCATGGTCAGCATGGCGTCGTCGATGAACGTGGCCGGCGTGCGGATCAGGCGCACGGGCCGCGTGATGCCGCCATACAGGTCCCAGTCGGTGATAAAGGTGGGAATCGATTGCGCATCGTGCGTGGAATCGACGCCCACCGTCAGGCGGTTGTCGCCGCCGCGCAGCACGTCCGTCACTTCCAGCACGAAGGGCGTGAAGCCGCCTTCGTGCCGGCCGATCTCCTTGCCGTTCAGGTACACGTAGGCCTTGTAGTTGACGGCCTCGAAGCGCAGGAAGGCCCGGCCGCCATCGGGCGCCGGCGCCTTGAACCTGCGCTGGAACCAGACCAGGCCATCGTAGTAGCGCATCTCCGGCACGGCGGCGTTCCATGCGCCAGGGATGGCGACGAGCGGCCCGCGGTCCATGTCGAACTCGTAGAAATCGGTGGTGGCGCGTGCTTCCTCGGCCGCCACGTCCAGGTCGCGATAGCGCTGCATGCGCGACTTGGCGACCCAGCCATTGATGTCGGTGAGGCCGGTACGGTACAGGTCCTTGGAATACGTCCACTGGCCGGAAAGGTCCTGGCTGTCGCGCGATTGCGCGCCCGTCAGCAGGAACCGGGGCCGAAGGTCGTCGGCCGCGGGAGCGCTGGCCGCCGCGCTGCCGATGGGGCAAAGAAGTACGGCCAGCAAGGCAATCACGAATTGCTTCATCGGTGTCGATCTCTCAAAAAGTCAGGGAACCAGCCCGGCGGCGCGGGCGGCTTCGTCGAGGCTGTCGCCACCCAGCGCCAGATGCTGGATCGCGGCGAGCCCCCATTGCGCGGAGCCGTTCGTACTGATGCCGGACAGCTCGGCCAGTGGGCGCAGCACGGCCGGCCCGTCGATGCGGTGCGGGCGCGCGGGGCCATTCTTCAGCCAGTCGCTCTGGAAGAATTCGCGCCAGCCGCGCAGGGCCAGCGCGCGGTCGCGCAACTGGTAGGCGGCATAGGCCGTCATCCGCGAATTCGTGTCGCTCATGCCGCGCCCGCCCGGATCGCGCCCCAGCAACGCGACGATGTCCTCTTTCGGCGCGTTGTACGTGCGGCAGTACTGGATCCACGCCTTGCGGTAGGCCGGTTCGTCGACCAGCGTGAGCAGCTCGGCGTTCATTTCCACCACGCCGAACACGCCGTTCAGGTTCGAGAAGCTGGCCTTGTCGCCGGGGCCCCGGAAGGTGCCGGTCCTGTGGTCGTACGGCGCGCCCGCGGCGAACCACTGCCGCTCCAGTGCCGCGATGCTGCGCATGCCTGCCACGATCCTGTCGCGCCACCGCGTGTCGCCCGTGCGTTCCCACTCGGCCAGCCAGGCCGCAACCAGCGAACCCCACACGGTGCCGAACGACGCGTCGATGAATTCGCTCTTGGGCGCGCCAGCCTGCTTTCGCAGCTTGCGCGAGATGTCCACGTTGGCGAGACCAGCGTCGGAACCGAGCAGTTCGCGCATCAGGTCGCCGACGCGCTCATCAGCCGTGAGAAAGTAATAGATGCGCCGGTAGGCGGCGTTCGACACGCGCGGCTGCTTCGACGAATCGGACCAGTGCTGCACGCCGTGCCGCGTGCCGAAGCCCTTGAAGCGGCCCAGGTGGTACACGTCCACTTCGCCCGTGTGCCGCGTCATCGCTTCGGCCAGGCGGAACAGGTCGGCGCGGCCCGTGCGCAGGTAGCTGTACCACAGCCACAGGTCGGTCGACAGCTCGGAGTTGTCCCATGCATAGCCGCCGATGTCGTAGCGCCACATGTGGCGGTCGGTGTCATACGAATGCATCACATCGCCGTAGTGCCAGAAGCCGTACCAGCGGTGCTGTTCCACCTCGCGCAGGTACTGGTCCAGCTGCACGGTGAGCCTGTCCTCGATCAGCCGGCGCGCCGGCGTGCCGGTATCGACCGGGTCCCAGTCCCCGAACACGCCGCATTGATGGATGCGCTGTGGCGCCAGCACGAGCCGCGCCGGATTGGCCACCTGCTCCGCCATCGCCGACAGCGTGGCATGCGACGGCGTGCCGCCCGTGACCCACAGCAGCAACTCCGACGTGCGCGCCACGCCGGTGGCGGCATCCCAGCCCGCCTCGTAGTCTTCGTAGGTGATGTTCAGGCCGGCGATCTGCTCGGCGTGCGTGTCCATGCCATCCTCGCCGCGGTAGGAGCGCATGTCCATCGCCGGTGCCGAGGGTGACCACAGCCAGGCCGTCACGTCCGCCATCGGCGTGGCGGCGTTGCGCACGGCCAGTTGCACCGGCGCGCGCTGCCAGAAATCCTTCAGGCCCAGCACCACGCCGCCCGCGGCGCCACCCGCATACACGAGCCCCTTTGCGCGCGTACCGGCGTTCGCGTCGATCCATGCGCGCCCCGGCTTCGTGCGCTTCTTCAATGTAAACCCGTCGGGCGCGAGCTGCGCCAGCGAAAAATCGCCCCACTCGGGAATCCATTGCAAGCCCTCCTGCACGGGCTTCGCCATGCCGGCCAGCGGCGGCAGCGCCCGGCCCGCCACCTGGGCATCCTTGTATGCCTGGCCCGGATCGCGCCGAAGCCCCGTGACCGGCCGCACGGCCTCGCCCCAGATGCCGACACCTTCGCCGGCGAAGCGGACGTGGCGGTCATGGGATTCGTTCGTCATCGGCACCTGCGCCGTCACGCCAAGGCCGCGGATGAAATCGCGCTCCGGCGCGCCATCGTAGATGAAGGAATGGACGATGCGCACGCTGTCCGACCCGGCGTAGAAATACAGGCGCACGGAGAACGGCAGCCAGTCGCGGCCATCGGCCGAGTGCGTGCCATCGAGCTTCAGCACCGCGCGCACGGGCCCCGATTGTTCGACCGTCACACCCGTCACCTTGCTGGTGAACGGCTGGCGCGCCACGCTGCCGGCGGTTTCCGGGTCCGGCCCGTCCTGGCGCAGCGCCACCAGCTTCAGGTTCTGCATCGTCACCCTGCCGGCCCGGACCGCGCTGGCCACCAGGTGTTCGCCGGTCGTCGGCACGGTCCACACGACATCGCCGGCGGTGACCACGACCTGGCCCGTCGACCGTTTCACGGAGACGGTGCCGCCGGCGGAAGCGCCCGCGTTCAGGTTCCAGCCAGCGGCGGGCGTACCGCCGGCAATCGCATGGGCCGTCCATTTCAGGGAGCCGTCCGGCCAGTACGCCAGCGGCCACGATTGCATGGCCGGCGCGCCGACGCCGAGCGTGAAATGCAGCGTCCTGTTTGCCGGCAGTCGCAGCGTGCCGCGCGGCCAGGGCACGCCCAGCGTGGCGCCATCGAAGCGGGCCGGCGCCTTGCCGTCGAGCCAGCGCAGCGCGGTATCGGTGACGGGAGCGGATTTACCCCCCGTGTTCGCCGTGATGGCCTGGGAAAACCCGGGCAGCGAGGCCAGGATGGAGGTGGCCGTGGCCGATTGCAGGAAGCGCCGGCGTGACAGGGGGCTGGTCGTCATGGTCTCCGATGCGCGCATGCCTAGAGCCGCCCGCTCCCGGCATCGCGCACTGATATATTAGTGTTCCGGAGATGGTACCTGCGCGGCTCGGCTGCTGTCCATCGGCCCGCGGAAACGATCACGGGCTTGAGCATGGGGCTTCGTGAGGCAAATGCGGTTCACCCCCACGCAGTGGGTCATTCCGTAGACGGCGCCAAACGTGGGTGATGCGCAGGCCGTGTGGTCAATCCTTCGATCGGCTGGCCGCGTCGATCCGCAGACGTTGCACCGGCAAGCCCTCGCCGGCAAACGCCACGTCGATCGGTCCGGCCGTCACGCCCGCCCGCACGACGGCAACGAGGCGCCCATGGAACGTGCTCCGCTCGCCGGACTGCAGGCTCGAAGCGTCCATCGGATTGCCGTTGCCGGCCCCCGCCAGCGCACCGGCACCGTTGACGGTGACCTGGAACTTGCGATCCCCATCGCGCGCGTACACGGGCACGCCGTCCGCGTCGACCAGCTCCGCCGTCACGTAGACAAGATCCTCGCCATTGGCCCGCACCTGGCGGCGATCGGCCGACAGCTTCACGGCGGCCGGCGCGCCAGCGGTGCGCAGCTCCCACTGCCCTGCCGCCTTGCCGTCGCGGTAGCCCACGGCCACCAGCCGGCCCGGCGCGTACTGGACGCGGTAGTCGGCCTTGTACTCGGTCTGGCGCCCGACAGCCTTTCGCCCCAGGCTGCGCCCGTTCAGGAACAGCTCCACTTCCGGGTGCTCCGAATACACGACCACCTTCAACGGCTTGCCTTCCTGTCCCTTCCATGTCCAGCTCTGGTGCAGGTCGTGCAGCGACCAGTCCAGTTCTGGCTTGTCCTTGAAATACTCGCGGTCCGGCAGGTCTTCCGTGCCGGCCGGCTGCTCGACGAACGCGGCCACCGGATCGATGCCGGATTTCCAGATCACCTGCCGGTAGTAGGCGGCCGGGCGCTTGCGGCCGGTCGCATCGATTTCGCCGCAGTAGGCCAGGTGCCACGGATACTTGCCGAGTTCCTTCCAGTCCTTCGAATACCCCATCCAGCCGATGCCCGTCTCGCCGATGTAGTCGACCGACGTCCACACGAAGTCGCCGATCACCCAGGGCATCGTGCCCACAGGGTCCCAATAGCGGAACGCATCCTTCGACGTCGATTCCGACGTGTACATCACGCGCGCCGGATGCGTGGCATGGTCGCTGCCGAACAGGTGCACGCGGTAGTTGTAGCCCGCCACGTCCATCCCGGCGAAGATCGGCGCGTTGTCCGGGCTGTCCACATTGACGCCCTGCGTGACCGGCCGCGTGGAATCGAGCTGGCGGATGCGGGCCGCCAGCTCGCGTGTCGTCTTCACGCCTTCGGGGCTGGCCTGCTCCGGAATCTCGTTCCCCACGCTCCAGAAGATCACGCTCGGGTGGTTGCGCCCGGCGGTCACCATGCTGTCGATGTCGCGCCGCCAGTTCTCCTCGAAGAAGCGCGCGTAGTCGGCATCGCGCTTCGATTTGCGCCACATGTCGAAGGCCTCGTCGATGACGAGCATGCCCAGTTCGTCGGCCGCTTCCAGCGTGGCCTGGCTGGCCGGGTTGTGCGCGCTGCGAACGGCGTTGTAGCCGGCATCCTTCATCAGCGCGACCTTGCGCCTGTCCGCATCCGGCGCGCCGGCCGCACCCAGCATGTAGTTGTCGTGATGGATGTTGCCGCCCTTGAGCACATACTGCCTGCCGTTGATGCGCAAGCCCCGTTCCGCGTCGACCGTGACCGTGCGGATGCCGAAGCGGGTGCGGCGCGTATCGCGCAGCACGCCATTGACGCGCACCTCCTGCACCAGCGTGTACAGGTCCGGCGTATCGGGCGACCACAATTTCGGGTTCGCCACCATGAAGCGCTGCGCCACGTCGGCCTTGCCGCGCGCGGGCACCGCCAGCGCGCGGCGTTCCTGCGCCACCGTGCCGCCGTCGCCCGCCACCAGCTTCGATACCAGCTCGACCTTCACGGGCGCCGCGGCGCCATTGACAACGGTCGCCCGCACATCCACTTCGCCCTTCTCCGCCGATGCGGTGCGCGTGCTGGCGAACACGCTGTCCGGCGCCACGTGCACCGGATCGAGCAGGTCGAGGGTGGCGGGCCGGATCAGGCCCGATCCCGCATACCAGCGCGACGACGGGTCGACATGGTTCACACGCACCGTGATGACGTTGTCGCCCGCCTTGGCCTTGCCCGTCAGGTCCAGCGTGAATGCCGTGTAGCCGTAGCGGTGCCTGCCCACGTGCGCGCCGTTGAACCAGATGTCGGCATCCATGTACACGGCTTCGAAGTTCAGGCGCAGCACGCGCCCCGCGTCAGCGGCATCCAGCGCGATGTGCCTGCGGTACCAGCCCTGCCCGCCCGGCAGGTAGCCCGAATCCTGGCCGCCCACCGCTTTCGCGTCGAACGGTGGCGTGCCATCGGGCTTGTCCATGATGGAGAAATCGTGCGGCACCGCGACCTTGCGCCACCCGGCATCGTCGAAGGCCGCCTGCTCCGCGCCCGGCGCCGCGCCTTTCTGGAACAGCCAGCCTTGCGACAGGCTGCGTTGTTCGGCGGTGGCATGGCAGGAAAGCAGCGCCAGCGAGATGGCAATGGAAAGGGGCAGGTGTCGCGCGGTCGGGAGGAGAGGCATTCGGATGGTCTCGGAAATGATAAAAAATATTTTAATCGTAACAGCCGGACAACATGCGCAGGTATTCCATTTTGCAAACAAGGAATACCGAGTTGGCATAGCGTCGCATTTCCCGCCGCGCATTTTTCAACTCGGTGATTATTTGCCGTTCTGTTAAGCCGCAGCCCTCCTCGCCTTCATAAGATGCCGGGACTCGCACCTAGAAGCGACATCGACCACAAGGAGAGGCATGAAAACATCGACAGACAAGCGCCGCGAGATCCGGCTGACCGCACTGGCACTGGCCGCCGCCGCGCTGGCATCGTCCGCCGCCGCACAGCAGGCGCCCGCCACCACCCCGGCCAATGAAGCGCCGACCGTGGTCACCGTGACCGGCTTCCGCGCCAGCCTGGACAGCGCGCTGAACGCCAAGAAGAATTCCGACGGCATCCTGGACGTCATCAAGGCCGAGGACATCGCCAAGTTCCCCGACGCGAACCTGGCCGAATCGCTGCAGCGCGTGCCTGGCGTGTCACTGGCCCGCGGCGAAGGCGGCGAAGGCCGCCAGATCACCGTACGCGGCCTGAACGCCGGTTTTACGCGCGTGCGCATCAACGGCATCGAAGGCATGTCGATGACCGGTGCCTCGGACATCAACGGCAATTCCAACCGCGGCCGCGGCTTCGACTTTTCCGTGTTCGCCTCGGAACTGTTCAACAGCCTCGAAGTGCGCAAGACGTCGGAAGCCGCCGTCGAGGAAGGGTCGCTGGGCGCCACCGTCGACCTGCGCACGGGCCGCCCGTTCGACTTCAAGGGCCGCACCATCAGCTTCGGCGTGCAGGAATCGTGGAACTCGGTCTCGCGCAAGACGCAGCCGCGCTTCACCGGCCTGCTGTCCGACCGCTGGGATACCCGCTTCGGCAAGTTCGGCGCGCTGGTCTCGGCGGCCCACTCGAAGCGCCGCGCGGTCGAGGAAGGCTACGAGGCGGTGGACCTGTACCCGGCCAGCTTCGACGGCGGCTTCTGTTCGCCGGCAGGCAGCGCGCCGCAAGTGCCGGGCAACGACGCCGTGAAGGGCGTCGACGCCGCCAACTGCGGCTTCGGCGTGCCGCGCACGAGCAACCCAGCCGAATACGCCGAGGTGATGGCAAAGACCGACAATTTCGGCGGCACGGTCGCCAGCCCCCTCGCCGGCTCCGGCGCCTTCGCGCCCCGCATCCCCCGCTACCGCCGCTCGCAGACGGACTATGAGCGCACCGGCATCACCAGTTCGTTCCAGTGGCGCCCGGCGCCGGGCACGGACATCAACCTGGACCTGATGTACGGCGCGTTCAAGAATACCCGCTACGACAACTACATCGGCGCCATCTCGTTCGGCCGCAGCCTGGCGGCGGCCAACGGCAAGCCGCAGACGTCGATCCTGGAAGCCGAGTTCGACGACAAGGGCAGCTGGACGTACGGTCGCTTCAACGGCGTGGACGTGCGCACCGAAGGCCTGATGGATGTGTATGAAACGAAGTTCCGCCAGAACGTGCTGTCGGCCAGCCACCGCATCACCGATACGCTGAAGGTCGATTTCCTGCACGGTATGTCGAACACGAACCTGGACAACCCGATGCGCGCGACCGTCATGTTCGACGCACCGAACGTCAACGGCTTCTCGTTCGACTTCCGCAACAACCGCAACGTGCCCACGCTGAACTACGGCATCGACGTGGCCGATCCGAACAGCTTCACGTTTGCCCGCACGGAGCCGAACGGCACGTGGCACGGCCAGTTCTTCGGCCGCTACCTGCAGTCCGACAACAAGCTCAAGACCACCGCCGTGAACCTGGCGTGGGAAGCCAGCGACCGGCTCACCTTGCGCACCGGCCTGTCCGCCCGCAAGAACGCCTACGGCCTGTACGAAGTGGGCAACGGTTCCGATGGCGGCCTGGCCCTGCCGGCCGGCGTGGGCATGAACGATATCTCGCGCCAGATCGGCGGCTTCGGCCGCGGCCTGGGCGGCGCGGGCGTGCCCACGTCGTGGGCGGCCGTGGACCTGGACAAGCTGCTGGCCGTGCACAACATCGAATGCCACTGCGCCGAGGTGCCGGGCTCGCTGTTCAACACGGCCACGCCGGGCGTGACGCGCATCACGGAGGACATCGATGCCGCCTACGGCATGCTGGACTTCAACTATGACTTCTGGGGCATCG